>CAYWKM010000099.1:0-1838 GCA_964459165.1 uncultured Clostridia bacterium | reverse complement strand
TGTTTTTATAAATGGAGGGGGATATTATCAGAATAAGGATAAGAATATTTTGCAATAAACAGCGGCTGAAAGAAGTCTTTGCGAGAGACGGAAATAGGAATAAGAGAGTCGATAAGATACTTAGAAATCGGCGGTAAAATTGATCGTTTGTAAAATATGAATTCTGTCTCGTCGCATCGCTTATTCGATGGAATATTTACGATATTATGTCACACATAAATACTATATATAGTATTTATGTGTGACATAATACAAAAAATAAAATAAAAATACGGATAAAAAAAGAAATAAATTTTGTTGCAAGCGGTAAAAAATCTTGATATAATTATCGAGAAAGAATACGAATTTTAAGAGGCTTTTATGGCGGGTCAAAACGAATTTTTAAAGATGATGGAAACGGCGGAGCGCGAATGCGGCAATCACAAAACTTTGCTTTTGCATAGTTGTTGCGCTCCCTGCTCCTCCGCTTGTCTCGAAATTCTTCACAAGTACTTTGACGTTACCGTTTTTTATTATAATCCGAATATTGACGACGAAGATGAATATGAGAAGCGCAAACGGGAGCAGATCCGTTTTTTAAATGAGACGGGGTGGGCGAATATTCTCGATTGCGATCATGAGAAGGAGGCGTTTGAAAGAATTGCCGTTGGATGGGAGAACGAACCCGAACGAGGGAAACGCTGCTATCTTTGTTATGCGTTGCGCCTTGAAAAAACCGCCGCGAAGGCAAAGGAAAAGGGATTCGATTATTTTACGACGACGCTTTCGTTATCGCCTTATAAAAATTCTAAGTGGATCAATGAAATCGGGCGTTCGCTTGAAGAAAAATATTCGGTTCTTTTTTTACCTTCCGATTTTAAAAAGAAAGGCGGATATCTGAGGAGTATCGCTCTTTCCGAGCAATATTCCCTTTACCGTCAGGATTTTTGCGGTTGCCGTTTTTCCAAGGAGGAAACGGAAAGAAAACGGAGGAGTAAAGCTCATGAAACTGTCTTATGAAAAAGTAAAAGACGGCGTTTTCGGCGCGGTCGTCGGAGACGCGCTCGGCGTTCCTTTCGAAGGAAGAAAGAGAGGAGATCTTGTCTGCGACGGTATGATCGGACAAGGTTTTGTTCCCGATTTTTCGGGCGTTTGGTCGGACGATTCTTCTATGCTCTTATGCCTTTTCGACAGCCTGAAAGAAAGGGGCTTTATTGATTTCGACGATATCATGCGTCGTTTTTGTCGTTGGTTTTATGAGGGCGCATATACGCCTTACGGCGAGGCGTTCGGAACAGGAGCCGCTACGAGGGAAGCTTTGCGTCGTTACCGCAGCGGAATACCGGCTTTGGAATGCGGATTAAAAGGCTTTTACGACAACGGAAACGGTTCTCTTATGCGTACGCTTCCGCTCGCATTTACCGACGCGACGGACGATGAAATCGAAAGGGTATCTTCTCTCACACACGCGCATGAAATTTCAAAAAGGGCTTGCGTCGCTTATGTGCATATCGCCAGAAAATTAATCGGAGGGGAAGGAATAGAAAGCGCATTGAACGAGTATGGGCGAATTACCGGAAGATCCGTTGACGAAGTTCATTCTTCCGGCTTTGTCGTTCATACGTTCGAGGCGGCCGTTTGGTGTTTAGCGAACACGTCGGATTATCGCGAATGCGTTCTTTCCGCCGTCAATCTCGGAGGCGATACAGATACGACGGCTTGCGTTGCCGGCGGTCTTGCGGGTATCGCTTACGGTTACGAGAGGATTCCCGAAGAATGGCTTGAAAAAATACAGAGAAAGGATTTCATAGAAGAGATAACGAATCGTTAATGTTTTATCCGAGAAGCTTTCGCGCTTT
>CAYWKM010000098.1:0-1838 GCA_964459165.1 uncultured Clostridia bacterium | reverse complement strand
ATGATGCTCATCATGATCTTCATCGTCCTGCCCAGAACGATGGTTTCCGCAAAGCGAATCAACGAAGTACTCGATACCGTTCCGACGATCCGATATCCCGAAACGAATCCTGCCGTCGATCGGGAAGGAGAGGTCGAATTCCGCAACGTGTCGTTCGACTATGCGGACGGAGGCGAGAAGTGCATCGCGGATATTTCCTTCAAGGTGAATAAAGGCGAGACGTTCGCTATCATCGGGGCGACGGGCGCGGGCAAGACGACGCTGATAAACCTGATTCCCCGTTTTTACGATGCGACGGAGGGAGAAATATTGATTGACGGCGTGAACGTGAAAGAATATCCCAAGGAAACGCTTCAAAGAAAGGTTGCCCTCGCGCCGCAAAAGGCCGCGCTTTTCAAAGGCGACATAAAATCGAACGTTACCTACGGAACGCAAGAGGAAATTTCGGACGACGATCCGCGCATTGCCCGCGCGCTTGCCGTTGCAAAGGCCGATTTTGTAAACGACCTCGAACAAGGAATTCATGCGGAAGTGGCGCAGGGAGGCTCGAATTTCTCCGGCGGGCAAAAACAGAGGCTGTCGATTGCCCGCGCGGTATTCAAAAATTCCGAGATCATCATCTTCGACGACGCCTTCTCCGCGCTCGATTACAAAACGGATATGCTCGTAAGGAAAGAAATGAAGGATCGACTTTCGGGCACGACCGTCATTATCGTTGCTCAGCGTATCGGCACGATTAAGAACGCGGATAAAATCCTCGTTCTCGACGGCGGAAGAGTCGTCGGGTTGGGAAAGCATGACGACCTGATGAAGAGCTGCTCCGTCTATCGGGAAATCGCGCTCTCGCAGCTCTCAAAGGAGGAATTATAATATGCCCGGACCTATGAGAAAAAAAAGCAATATGCCGAAAGAAAAAATGGACTTCAAGTCTCTCGGACAGCTTGCGGCGTTCTGTAAGCGTTATCTGCCGTTCATCTTGATCGCCGTTGTCTTCGCGGTCGGCGGAGCGATTTGCACCATCATCGGACCCGAAAAGATCAAGGGTCTTACGGAGCTTCTGCAAGACGGCGTGACCAATCCGGACGGCGTGGATCTTTCCGCCTTCGTGGACGTTTGCGTTACCCTCGTCGTCATTTATGCCGTCGGAGCCGTCGCGGGGTACGCGAGCCAATTTATTATGGCGACCGTTACGCAGCATACCTCCAGAAAATTGCGTTCGGCAATCGACGGAAAGCTCAACAGGGTTCCGCTCGACTACTTTGACAGGACGACGAAAGGGGATCTTCTCTCCCGTATCACCAACGACGTCGATATCATCAGCCAGACGCTCGGATCGAGCATCGCGAATCTTACCGGCGCGCTCGCGCTCTTTATCGGCGTTATCTATAAAATGTTCGCAACCAATTGGATTCTCGCGCTCGTCACGATAGGGACCGCTCTCGTCGGATTTCTCTGTATGGGCGTCATTCTTTCGCGGTCGCAAAAATATTTCAACCGCAAGCAGGTTGACCTCGGTATTATGGAGGGGCAAATCGAAGAGGTTTATACCAACCACAATATTGTCGCGTCCTATTGCGGAAAAACGTCCGAGCAGAAGAAGTTTTCCAAAACAAACGGCGATTTGTTCGTGGATAACGCTAAATCGCAGTTCCTTTCCGGCATGATGTCGCCCATCATGGGCTTCGTCGGAAATCTCTCCTATGCGCTCATCTTCATCGTGGGCGTGGCGTTTATCGTAAACGGAAACACGGCGGTTACGCTCGGCACGATTATGGCGTTTGTCCTGTACGCGAGATTGTTTTCGCAGCCGCTCTCTACCTTTGCGCAGTCTATGACTT
>CAYWKM010000097.1:0-2107 GCA_964459165.1 uncultured Clostridia bacterium | reverse complement strand
AATCGAACTCACGACCTCCAGGGCCACAATCTGGCGCTCTAACCAACTGAGCTACGCCCGCCATCTATCTGGTGCGCCTGAAGAGATTCGAACTCCTGACACGCGCCTTAGAAGGGCGCTGCTCTATCCAACTGAGCTACAGGCGCATATCTAAATTGATTGCCACTGAAACAGGAAAATGGAGCGGGTGATGGGAATCGGACCCACGCGACCAGCTTGGAAGGCTGGAATTCTACCATTGAACTACACCCGCATTGGTTGCTTATGGCTCTCTCGTTGAATGCTTGATTATTATATCAAGCAGTAAAAAATTTGTCAAATGTTTTCGGGAATATTTTTCAAATTTTTTACTCTTGTTTTTTCTCTCGCTACCGGACAAAAATCCTTTTTTTCAATAAAATTTTTTCATAAAGGCGTATCCGAAAATCTTCTTGCTCAGCGAAAAGACCTTGCTTATTCTATCAATCCGATCGAAAAACGTCAGCCCTTTCCGCATATTTTTCACAAAAAGACGGAACAAACGGCAATAGCGACGTTTGTCCCGTCCTTTTGTTCTTTGTTTATCATTTAAACGTCGACTTCCCCTTTCTGTCCGAGAAGATCCGCATGCCTATCCAAAATGGGCTGAATTTCGCTTTCGATAAATTCTACGACCTGAGAGGGCGCTCTTCCAATGAATTTCGACGCGTCGAGAATATCCTCCAACTTATCGCAAGCGGGTTTAAACATGGGGTCCGCTTGAAGGAGCTCGATGAGATTATTCTCTTTGCCTTCAACTTTTACGTTTTTACCCGCCTCCATAGAGAGCTCTCGGATGCGTTCATGGAGTTCCTGTCGATTCCCTCCTGCTTTTACGCACTCCATCATGATATTTTCAGTCGCCATAAACGGAAGTTCGGCGTTAATGTGTTTCGCTATCACTTTATCGTAAACGACCATATTTTCAGCGACGTTCATGTAAATATTTAAAATCGCGTCTACCGCGAGAAACGCCTGCGCGTTCACAATTCTGCGGTTAGCCGAATCATCGAGCGTTCTTTCGAACCACTGAGCGGAGGACGTCATCGCGCTGTTTATCGGTAAAGACATGACGTAACGCGCAAGAGAACAGATACGTTCGCATCGCATAGGATTGCGTTTATAGGCCATAGCGGAGGATCCGATCTGATTCTTTTCAAAAGGCTCCTCGATCTCTTTCAGGCTCTGCAAAATACGGATGTCGTTTGCGAATTTATAAGCGGACTGCGCGATCTGAGAAAGGACGCAAAGGACGTTATAATCGAATTTTCTGGGATAGGTCTGACCGGTGACGCCGTATACCTTTTCATATCCGAGTTTAGAAACCACTCTCCTTTCAAGCTCTTTCACCTTTTCTTCGTCGCCGTTGAAAAGTTCCATAAAAGAAGCTTGCGTGCCCGTCGTTCCCTTAACGCCGCGGAGCTTGATATGACTTTTTAAATCCATGAAATCAAGATAATCCATTTCGAGATCTTGAAGCCAAAGCGTAGCTCGTTTTCCGACGGTAGTGGGCTGAGCGGGCTGCAAATGAGTAAAACCGAGGGTGGGCATATCTTTATATTGAACGGCAAATTTTTTGAGCTTATCCATAACGTTGACGAGCTTTTTTAACAAAATGTCGAGCGCGTCGTCAATAATGATGACTTCGGAATTGCAATTGACGAAGCAACTGGTTGCGCCGAGATGAATAATGGGCGCCGCTTTTTTTGCTTGCGCGCCGAATGCCTTCACGTGAGCCATGACGTCGTGGCGAACTTCCCTTTCGTACTGTTGAGCAAGTTCAAAATTGATATCCTCGGCATACAGCTTCATTTCGTCTACTTGTTCCAAAGAGACGTTTAATCCCAACTCCATCTCCGCTTCCGCCAATGCGATCCAGCATTTCCGCCAAAGCTTAAACCTTTTTTCGTCGGAAAAATTGCGCTGCATTTCTTTGCTCGCATATCGGGTGTTCAAAGGGTTCTGATAAAGAGAAAAATCTTCCATTTGTACCTCTCCTAAAAAATACCTTATCTATTATAATATGAACAAAGAAAAAAGGCAAGAAATTTTTTCATGCGGAAACGTCTGATTTTAAGCCGTCAAAAAA
>CAYWKM010000096.1:0-2143 GCA_964459165.1 uncultured Clostridia bacterium | reverse complement strand
AAAAAAACGCTCCTCGCTCGTATAGGCAAACGAGAACGGAGGGCGTTTTTCTTCGATCTTATGAGATCCTGATTTAAAGATTTTCGATACTGTGCGCCATATAATTGAGGTGATCGCCGATACGCTCCATATTGGAAACGAGATTGACGAACACGCTGTTGTTTTCGGCTTTGCAGTCGCCGCGCGTCATTCGTTCGATATGATCCGCGATGAGCGCTTTTCTGAGATTATCGATCTGCCTTTCGATTTCATCCGCCTGAGGAATGAGCGCGCTGTTCTTTTCCTTGATGATTCTTTCCGTCGTATCGAACTGTTTCATGATGAGATCGTCCATGTTTTTCAGCTGATCCTTGACGGGTGCGGAAAATTGAAGATTCTCGTTTACTTCCCGCCTCGTATACTTAGTGAGATTGTCGGCGAGATCGGAAATTCTTACGATGTCGCTCGCGTTGTTATGCAACGAATTGATTTCCCTTTCCCCTTCCAAAGAGAGGCCGGACGCGGAAACGCTGATGAGATATTCGGTAATCGCGTCGCTGATTTTCGAAATTTTATCGTTGTTGGCGTAAACCTTTTCTATATTTTCCACCGTATGGTTTTCAAACCCTTCGTATGCGATACGATAGCTCTCGATCGCCATGTTTGCCATACGGTCGATTTCAAGACGAATCTGACCGATCGCCATGGCGGGCGTAGAAAGGAAGCGTTTATCGATATACATACAAAGCTTGTCCTCTTCCTTCTCGTTTTTCTTCTCGGGAATGAGAACCTGCGTAAGCTTGACCAAACATTTAGAAAACGGCAAGAAGAGAATCGTGCAGAGGAGGTTAAAGAAAGTATGGAACATGGCGATCTGCGTTTCCGGTTTTTCAAACCATTTGGCAAACGTCACGTTCATGAAATCCTGCCAGCAGAGCAAAAGAATCATAAAGAGCATCGTCCCCAATACATTGAAGAGCAAATGGATCAGGCAGGCTCTCTTCGCGTTTTTATTCGTTCCGACCGAGGAGAGCAACGCGGTGACGCAGGTGCCGATGTTGGTGCCGAGAATGACGTAAAGGATACAGTTTCCGCCCGTTCCGATCTGAACTCCCGTGCTCACCAGCGCAATGACGACGGACGTAATGGCGGTGGAGGATTGAACGAGAGCGGTAAGTCCGACGCCGATGAGGAGAAGCACAAAGGGATTGCTTACCGTTTGAAGAGCATGGATGACGGCGTCGCTGTTGGTAATCGACGTCATGGAAGACGACATGGAAGAGAGTCCGACAAAGAGAAGTCCGAGTCCGCTCAAAGAGAGACCGATCGATTTCACCTTGTCCTTTTTAGAGAACATAGCCATAAAGACGCCGATGGCGGCAAACGCGGTGATATAAGTAGTGAAGGAAAAGGACTGCAACGCCGCAATTTGCGCCGTAATCGTCGTGCCGATATTCGCCCCCATGATGACGGCGGCGGCTTGCTCCAGCGACATGATGCCGGTATTGACGAAACCGACAACCATACAAGTGGTTACGGCGGAGCTGTGTATGACGGCCGTCGTCACCGCGCCCATGCCGACTCCCGCAAGCTTATTGTTCGTCGTCCTGTTAAACAATGATTTCAGACTGTTTCCGGCAAGTCTTTCCATATTATCGCTGACAAGCCTCATGCCGACAAGAAAAACTCCTAATCCGGCGAGCAGCTTAACGATACCTTCCAAATAATCCGAGAAGATCATCCCTGACACATCCTATTGTAAAGTATTTGTAAATACTATAGCATAATTTCGTAAAAAAGACTACAAAATTTCGCAAGATTTGCAAAAAAAATTTCCGAGAGAACCTTTCCGATTTTTTAAAAAAAGAACGACGCTTTCAAAAAAACGATGGAAAATATGAAAAAACAAAATGATTTTCGATGATTTTTTTCATTTTAATAAAAAAACGTCAACGCCGCCTCTCGCGCTGAAAAAAAAGACGCCGCAAAAGCGACGCGATTTTTTTTCGACGCGTTCCCGAAGACTTGCCCGCTTTCGGGGAGGGGGGAACGCGTCTTTTCCCCGCCGATCGACCTTCGTCAATCCCTTTGCCGCCGTTTATGGGCTTCGGGATTGGCGTTCGGCTTTATTTGCTCGGCGGTTTTTGCGAATATTTGTTTAAAG
>CAYWKM010000095.1:0-2198 GCA_964459165.1 uncultured Clostridia bacterium | reverse complement strand
TCGTTTTTTCTCTTTTATTTATCCACAATTTTGTGGATAAAATTTTTTAAAACGGAACAAACTATAAGCAGAAATTGTAGGGTATATCGTCTTTTTTGTGGAAAATGTGGAGAAATTGTTGAGAAAATGTGGAGAAATTGTTGATAACTTTTTTTAACCGCTCTTTTATTGACAAAGTTATTCACACCTCTCTTTGTGGAGATGTGGATAACTGTGGACAAGTATGCCTTTATTAACATTATCCTTCGACGGAAAAAAATTATTCGTTCGATACCTATAAAAATAATTGATATCTTTTAAATTGTATGCTATAATAACAGAAAAGATATAAGGAGATTTATCTTATGAGCGAAAATATGATCACGAAAGATACCATCATTTCCGAAATCCCCGAAATCAATCCCGCAGCGGTAAACGTCCTTTGGGGATATGGCATGGGTTGTATTCACTGCATTCTCGCGAACGCCGAAACGATTGAACAGGCGGCCGCCGAGCACGGAATCGACGTCGACGACCTCGTTCGGGAATTGAACGACGCGAAAGAGGAATGATTTTTTTGTCTGCTTTTTGCGAGCAGACATTTTTATTATGGACGAAAAAATTAAACGATTCAAAGATATTATAAGGAAGAGCAGCCATATCGTCTTCTTCGGCGGAGCGGGCGTTTCGACGGAAAGCGGCATTCCCGACTTCCGTTCGCGAGACGGACTGTACAACATGAAATACAAGTTTCCGCCGGAAACCATTATTTCGCACTCTTTCTTTGTGAAATATCCCGAAGAATTTTATCGTTTTTACAGGGATAAAATGCTCGTTTTAGACGCGCAGCCGAATCCTTGCCACAGAGCGCTGGCAAAATGGGAAGAGCAAGGCAAACTCGATTGCGTGATCACGCAAAACATCGACGGGCTGCATTACGCCGCAGGGAGCAAACGGGTTTACGAATTGCACGGAAGCGTGCTGCGCAACCACTGTATGCGTTGCGGAAAGGCGTATTCCGCCGAGTATATAAAGAAGAGCGACGGCGTTCCGAAATGCTCCTGCGGAGGAATCGTTAAACCGGACGTCGTTCTTTACGAGGAAGGGCTTGACGACGAAACCTTAACGGGCGCGTTGAACGCGATTGCGAGGGCGGATACCTTGATTATCGGAGGAACCTCGCTCGTCGTATATCCGGCGGCCGCTCTCATCGATTATTTCCGAGGGCAAAACCTCGTAGTCGTCAATTTATCCCCTACGCCGAGAGACAAGCAAGCGACTCTCCTCATCGAAGAAAAAATAGGGAAGGTCTTCGAAGAACTTGAAAAAGCAGAACTTGAATAACAAAAGAACGGATAAGCCTTTTTTCTTCGGCTTATCCGTTTTTTTCTTTGTAAAGCTCTTCTGAAATTCCGAAGCTCTCCGACCGAGCGATAACGCCCGATCTTCGGAACGCTTTATTTTTTCCGTCTTTTTCTCACGCGGCGAGATTGCGCTCGACCCGTCCGTTGACCTCGGCGGAATCAGTCCGGCCTTTTATTCTTCCCCTTATTTCGTATATGCTGACGGCGATCATTCCGAGAACGATGACTCCCGCAAATACTCTGTCCGCAATCGAAGGAATTCTGGTCGCTTCATAAAGATAGTAACCTATCCAGAATAAAATTTCTCCCGGACCGCTCGTGAAAAGCCATTTTTTATCCTTTAACGCTATGCAGAAAATGACCGCCAAAAAAGAAACCGCAAGCACCGCGATCATAACGATTTCCCCCGCGAGCATGAGCCCTTCTATTCTTCCGACGTAAGAAGACAAACTACCCCCCCCATTCCCCGTAAAAAAGCGGAGCGATAGCGAGTGTATAAACCACCGCGGAAATCATCCATTTTATGACCCTTTTGAAAGGGGAAACCGTCTCATTCTTTACAAGACCCGCCGCGCGCTCGGCTATCGGAAGGGTTACGGCGCTATAAACGCCGTAGACAAGGAACAAAACGGCGGATAACGCGCTTATTTCAAAGAAGTTGACTCCGGTTTCTTTTATGAGGGAAGGAAAAACGACTAAACATATTACGGCTATGCCGCGACATACTCTGCCGAACAGCTTGGGATTGATAAGTCCGGGGATGCAGGCAATCGCCGCTATGATAAGAAATATCCACAATTTGCTCGCCGGTTCCCATACGGGAGCGACCGAATAAACCAAAAAATTATTTGTCAT
>CAYWKM010000094.1:0-2280 GCA_964459165.1 uncultured Clostridia bacterium | reverse complement strand
TGGTTTTTCGCTTCATGGATACGACCTAACAACTTCCCGCTATTCTCTGCCGGTCGTCTTTTATCGACGACGGCTATAGCGGGACTGACTTCAACCGTCTCGGCGCATAAATTCACGAGACGGGCGTTTAGGCAAATACCGAGGAGGCTCCTTCCCGTCGATTGATTTTTTATAAAATCTTCTTAATCGGACGCGCCTCATTCGACAAAACGCTTGATTTTTATTTCTTCATGTGATATATTATTATCGATAAAGCGCATTGCGAAAGAATCGAATAGAAAGGTGCGCGGCGGGGGGTTCCCCGAAAGGAGAATTTTATGTTATTGCAAGGGAAGGTGGCAGTTGTTACGGGCGGATCGCGCGGCATTGGTTTTGCGATCGTCAGGGAGTTCTTAAAGGAAGGGGCTTCCGTCGTATTGTGCGGTTCCAAGCCTGAGAGCGCGGAAAAAGCGGTAAGCGAATTGAAAGCGGAGAACGCGGAGTGGCAGGTGAGCGGAATCAGTCCCGATCTCACAAATTACGAAGACGTGAAAGCCGCGTTCGACGGAGTGGAAAGGGAATACGGAAAAATCGACGTTCTCGTAAACAACGCGGGAATTTCCGCAAAGGAGCCGTTTACGTCGTACACGGAAGAGCTCTTCGATAAGACCATGGATTTGAATTTAAAAGGCGTGTTTAATTGCAGCCGCGCCGTGGTAGACGGCATGAAGGAGAGAAAGAGCGGCTGTATTCTCAATACGAGCAGTATGGTGAGTATTTACGGACAGCCTTCGGGCGTCGCGTATCCGACCAGCAAATTTGCCGTGAACGGATTTACCCTCTCGTTGGCGCGCGAGCTCGGACCTTTCGGAATCCGCGTAAACGCCGTCGCGCCGGGGATCACCAATACGGACATGATGAAAGCGGTTCCCGCTCAGTATATCGCTCCTCTATTAAAGACGATCCCCCTCGGAAGGATAGGCGAGCCGGAAGACGTCGCCAATGCGTTTGTATTTTTGGCGAGCGAAAAGGCGAGCTATATCTCGGGCGTAGTTTTAAGCGTGGACGGACTTGCGCGTTCTTAAAACCCAACGGCGATCGTTCTTTCGTCGTCGCAATCGGATAAGAGAAGGGAAAGGCGTTCGCGCCTTTTTGTGAACGGTGAAAAAAAGCGGTTTTACGGAGGAATCGGTAAAGCCGCTTTCATTTTTAGCGAGGGAGAGAAAGGCGCGATCGTTTCGAGGAAAACGTTTGTGATTTTCGATCGATTGCGGTATAATGAAAGGGAACGAAGGCGTCTTTTCATGAGATGGGAGCGCGGGAGGAACAAGCTCCGAATCCGCGGGGAGAAGAGAACGCTCCGTCACGCAATCAAGCGTTCGACGCGTCGCTCTTACAGGGCTTCGCGAATAGACGGCGAAAGAGAGGATAAAAAAGGGAACCGCTATGCGGCTTCCGATCCCTGCCGCCTGCGGATTCGAACGATGTTTCGGCAAGAGAGCGGAAAAAAGAAAAAGATATTCAACGCGAATATCGAGCGTTGCTATTATTGCTATCCAAGCAAAAAACCGGAGTAGATATGGCGATCAGTAAATCGGATTTCGTGCGGGCGTTGCAGTGCCCGAAAATGATGTGGCTGGATAAACACAAGCCGGAAGAAAAAAAGATTCCTCCCGAAGTGCGGCAACGGCTGGACGAGGGGAACGCGTTCGGCGACGACGCGATGGGTATGTTCGGCGAATACGTCGAGACGACTTGCTACAAAGAGGACGGCAGATTGGATTATGCCAAAATGATCGAGACGACGAGGACTTGCTTGGAGGAGGGCGTTTCCGTCGTCTGCGAAGCGGCGTTTTCCTTTTACGGCAATTATTGCGCGGTCGATATTTTAAGGAAGAGGGAGGACGGCTACGAGATATACGAGGTGAAAAATTCCTCCGAAATCAAGGAAGTCTTTTTACAGGATATCGGATTTCAGAAATACCTGTTAAAAAAATGCGGCGTCGCGGTCAAGCGCGCCTATATCGTGACGAACGGCGGCGAAGAGACTCCTTATCGGATCAACGACGTGACGCGGTCGATTTATCCGTACGAGAGGCTCGCTTGGGACAAGGTATGGGAGTTCTCTAAAATCAAGAGCGGGAAAGAGGAGCCGAAAATCGACGCAGGCGGACAGTGCGAATCGCCTTATCGCTGTTGGTATTGGGAGTATTGTCACGGAAGCCGATAATCTTCCGACTCGGAAAGAGCCATCGGAAGGAGATTCTTTATTTAATAGATTGAAAATAAAAATTCTTGGAG
>CAYWKM010000093.1:0-2313 GCA_964459165.1 uncultured Clostridia bacterium | reverse complement strand
TTCTTTGAAGCATAAAAAATTCCGCAGACGGGCGGTTTGCCTCTCTGCGGAGCTTTGATTTCGTTATCTTTTTCGGATTTTCTTTCCGCCTGCGGAGATAAGGAAAATTATTTTTCGTAAACGCTTCTCTTTAAAATGCCGATATAGGGAAGATTCCTGTACCGTTCCGCATAGTCCATGCCGTAACCGACGACGAATTCGTCCTCGATATCGAAGCATTTGTAATCGGGCTCTAAATCGACCTTTCTCCGACTTGGCTTATTCAGGAGGGCTACGATTTTAATGTCGTTCGCGCCCCGCGTGGAAAGGTGGTTGCGCAGCATATAGAGAGTGTTGCCGCTGTCTACGATGTCCTCGACGATGATCACGTCCTTGCCCTTGATATCGGCGGTAAGGTCCTTTTTAATGAGAATCTGTCCCGTGCTTTCCGTGCTTGCGCCGTACGAGGAAATCGCCATAAAATCGAGCTCGACGGGCATAGTCAGCTTTCGGATAAGGTCGGAATAGAAGATGATGCTTCCCTTTAAAATTCCGACGACGAGGGGACGCTTGTCCCGATAATCTTCGTTGAGCGCAATCGCTATCTCTTCGATTCTCGCTTTTAGCTGTTCTTCCGTATATAAAATACGTTCGCAATCCTGATGCATCCTATAAAAATCTCCTTATTCTTTTTTCATGTGTATATAATAAACGTCGCTTTCGTCGTCCGTTTTTATTTTATCCGAAATCTCCACGCCCGTCACGCAGAAAATCTCGCTTCCCTTTGCCAGCAGGGGAATAAAGTCTCTGTCCTTTAAAGGGATTTTTTTGTCGTTCAGATATTCTTTGAGTTTTTTCCTTCCGCCCTTAAATTTCTTAAAGAAATCTCCTTCCCTCCGAAAGCGGAATACGCAGTCGGCGGGCAGCTTTTTTATGTCGAATTTCAGTCCTTCTCCGCTCTTGTCTACAAAAATTTTTACGCCGTCGATTTCCGTTTCTCCCAACGAAAAGGGGACCTCGCCGTTCGGCTTGCTCCTTTTTAGATAGAGGCGGATTTTGTCGTACTCTTTTATCGCTTCGACGTTTTTCGGTAAACAAATCCGACTGCCGTTTTCCGCCCTTTGCAGGGCGAAGACGGAAGCGAGATGCTCGCTCGTGTAGTCTTTGGTCACGCCTAACCTTTTCAGACAGAGGAGCGTCGCGCGCGTAAAGAGGGGCTTTTCGGCGAAGGAGAGGAAAAAATCCCCGTTCCTTTCGGCGATCAGTTTTTCGGAGAGGGAATATAAAAATTCGTCGTCCTCCCTTGCCGTCAGGGATAGGTTCACGATATTTTTCGCCGCTCCGGGAATGATTCTTTCCAGCTCCGGCAATACGGTTAACCGCAGGGCGTTTCTCGTCGCGTCCTGATCCGCGTTGGTCTTGTCTTCTACATAGGAGAGGCGGTTGCGTTCGATATAAGCGAGAATCTCTCCCTTCGTCACGTTCAGAAAGGGACGGATAAAACCCTCCCGCTCGGCGATCCCCTTCAATCCGGAAAGGGAAGTCCCTCTGCATAGACGGAAGAGAATCGTCTCGGCGTTGTCGTCCGCATGGTGCGCCGTGGCGATCAAATCGGCTTTTCCCTCCTTTAAAAGGGAAGAGAAGCATTCGTAACGGAAGAGCCTCGCCGCCGTTTCCAGGCTGATGCGCTCTCTCCTCGCTTTTGCGGGACAGTCCTCTTGAAAGAAGAAAAGGGGAATTCCGTAACGGAGGCAAAAGTCTTTGACGAAGAGGGAATCGGCTACGCTCTCCTTTCCCCTTATTCCGTGTTCGCAATTGACGGCGGTGAGGGAATAGGAATATTTTTCTTGATTCACATATAGATAGTGGGCGAGCGCGATGCTATCGCTTCCTCCGGAGAGAGCCACGCATATTGTTTTGTTTTTGTATCCGGATAAATCAATCGGCATAATCCTATTATATCACGACGAGAGACTTTAATCAAGGAGGAAAATCCGATAAAATTCAAATAAAAAATAAAAAAATTTAAAAAAAACAGTTGACAAACGAGGGCGGATTTGATATGATAGGTAAGCTAAGCCAATCGAGAGATCGGACGTATAAAAATTTTATCGCGGGGTGGAGCAGCTAGGTAGCTCGTCGGGCTCATAACCCGAAGGTCGCAAGTTCGAATCCTGCCCCCGCAACCATTATGGCGGCGTAGCTTAGTTGGTTAGAGCGATCGGTTCATACCCGATAGGTCATAAGTTCGACTCTCATCGCCGCTACCATAAAAACGTCGGGCAAAACGCCCGTTTACATACAAATATGTCCGCACGGAAGTGCGTTTACATA
>CAYWKM010000092.1:0-2560 GCA_964459165.1 uncultured Clostridia bacterium | reverse complement strand
TTTGAGAAGACAGGCGTATAAACATATACAGATAAACTCATACGTATCAAAAAAATTTTTTAATCAAACAAATTTTCTATAAGGAGAAGAATTTATGAAGACGGTAACAATGGGCGAAATTATGTTGAGACTTGCACCCGAAGGGTATCTTCGATTCGTGCAGGCGGACAGGCTCGAAGCGACGTACGGAGGAGGGGAAGCGAACGTAGCGGTCGCTCTCTCCATGCTCGGAGAAGAGGCGAGCTTCGTTACAAAGCTTCCCTCCCATGAGATCGGGCAGTGCGCGGTGAACGCGTTGCGCCGCTACGGCGTAAATACGGACGATATCGTCCGCGGAGGGGATCGGATCGGCGTTTATTATTTGGAAAAGGGAGCTTCTCAGCGCGGGAGCAAGGTCATTTACGATCGCGCCGGTTCCTCGTTTGCTTCTTCCAAGGCGGAGGAATATGATTTCGATAAGATTTTCGAGGGAGCGGATTGGTTTCACATTACGGGCATTACCCCTGCGCTCGGCGAAAACGGCAGGGAAATCGCGCTCGAAGCTTGCAGGAGGGCGAAAGAAAAGGGACTCGCCGTTTCGTGCGATCTGAATTACCGTAAGAAGCTTTGGACGAAGGAGGAAGCCAACGCCTTTATGACGACGCTCATGCCCTTTGTAGACGTCTGTATCGCCAACGAGGAGGACGCGGCGGACGTGTTCGGTATTTACGCGAAGAATACGGATATCGAAAAGGGGGAGATCAAGAAGCCCTCTTACGTCTCCGTGGCGCAGCAGCTGATGGAGCGTTTCGGATTCAAGTACGTAGCGATTACGCTGCGCTCTTCCTATTCCGCGAGCGATAACGGCTGGGCGGGGCTTTTGTACGACGGCGAAGCGCATTTCTCCAAGGAATACGACGTTCATATCGTGGACAGAGTGGGCGGAGGAGACTCCTTCTCCGCGGGGCTCATTTATGCGATGAAACACGGATACGACGCGGAAAAGGCGGTCGAATTTGCCGTCGCGGTAAGCTGTTTGAAGCATTCGATCGAGGGCGACTTCAATATGGTCAGCTTTGCCGAGGCGCAGGCTCTCGCGGCGGGGAACGCTTCGGGCAGAGTTCAAAGATAATCGAAGGATTTTACGTCGCGTCCGAGAATCGAGGGAATCGCCATGGAAAAACGTTGATAGCCCGTGCCCGTCCGCTTGCGAAGGAAGACGGCTCTGTAAAGGGGTTTCCTTGCGGCCGATCGCGAAGGCTTTCCCTGGTTGGAAAATCGAACGGACGTTTCGAGGGGCGACAGATTGCCCCGATGATAAAAAACAATCGGAGCTTTCTCTTTTGCGGAGGATAATATAGACGGAAGCGATTTTTTGCTTCCGTTTTTTGATAAAAGAACCGGTTTTTTTCATAAAAATTCATTTGCAATCGCGACCGTTTCCCCTGAATTTTTCGAAGATCTGTCTGCGGAAAAGAAGGGAAAAATTTCATAAATTTGCGACGCGAGGGAGAAAAAACGTTAGAAATTTTAAAAAAATTCTGCTATAATTAAGACATTGACAAGTATAGGAACAAGGGAAAATATCGCTCGAAACAGGGCGTATTTTTCGGAGGTGAAAAGATGTATGCAGTAGGGGATTATGTGGTGAACAATAATTTCGGGGTTTCCGAAATTACCGCGATCGGCAAGCAGGCGGGTCTGGACGGAGACTTTTACACGATTTCCCCCGTGTACAATTCCGGAGTCACGGTAGGGGTTCCCGTCGAGGGGGCGGAGCGGTTCATTCGTTCTTTAATGACGAAGGAGAGCGCGGAGAAGCTGATGGAGAGCGCAAAGACGATCGATCACAAATTCAAGACGGACAACATGAAATTTCGCGGAGAGGAATACCGCAATATGTTCCTTTCCATGAAACCGGAGGAGTGGCTCTCGCTCGTCAAGGAATTGAAGAGCAACGTCAAGAGGTCTTCGGGAAATTCGGAGTATCTCCGTCGCGCCGAAGAAAATTTGGTGAGCGAACTCGCCTTTATTTTTAACGAGAGTCGCGATTCCGTAAAGGGAAAACTCACGGCGGAATTGACGGAGAAAAAGGCTTAACAAAAATTTTCGCCGAAGGGGCGTATTCCATAGAAACAGAATATAAGGGTAGAGCGCGCTATTGTAAAAGGCTTCGCTTATTCATATCCCTGAGGAAACGCGCGCTTTTCCTCGAACGCTTTTATGCGAATTCGCCGTTTGCTTTATATAAATTAAATTTTCCGATTTTTCACGGGGCTTTCCCTTTTGGGGTTACGCAGTCGCATCAAGGGGGAGCTTTTTCTTGCCGGATTCGTTGTTTTGAACGCGCCGTTGAAAAAAGAAAAGAGGAAAATCCTCGAATGTTGAAAAAAACGATTGACAAAACGAAAGATCTGTGGTTTAATAAATGCACGATCATGAAGGTGTAGCTCAGTTGGTCAGAGCGCTACCTTGACATGGTAGAGGTCGTAGGTTCGAGCCCTATCATCTTCACCAGACAGGCGAAAGGCGAATGCGTCTCCGTTGGGAGACGCATTCGCCTTTATCGTATATTTTAATA
>CAYWKM010000091.1:0-2598 GCA_964459165.1 uncultured Clostridia bacterium | reverse complement strand
CCAGCTGTGCCCGAGCGCGGGGATTTCCTTCCCCGTCGAAAGCGTTTTGCCGCAGACCTCGCAAACCGTGTCGCCCTCTTTGCCCGCCGTCGTGCAGGTCGCCGCGACTTCGTTTTCTTTCACCGCCTCGTTTGCTTTGTGTCCCGTCGCGGGAATTTTTTCCGTATAGATGTCTCCGCACGAACAGGTGTAGGTCATAACGCCGTCTTGGGTGCAAGTCGCCGCCTTCGTCACCGTCACCGTTTGCATATAGTCGTGCGTATGCTTGTTTTCGAAAGGTTTTAACACTACGAATACGATAACTACCGCTGCCACTGCAAGGATCAGCAACCCCGTGCTTAATCCGACAATAAGCTTCTTTTTCATAACTTTTCTCCGCTTTCCCTTTTCGTAAATTTTCCCCTTTTTTCTAATGAAAGGATATTTATATCTATTATATCCCCCCCCCCGAAAAACGTCAAGTCTTTCCATAAATTTTTTCATAAAATTAAGCGTATTTCAATCGGAGCGCTCCCTTTGCATAAGGATCTTTCGATTGTTGTCGCACAAATCTTTCGCAAATGGGAATAAAGAGATACAAAATGCCTGTTTGTACCTATTACGCATGATATTCAGTTTTTGTGCGACAAACATGATTTTTTAATATTTAACATTTTTTCGGTATAGAAAAAGAGCCGAGTTTTACCGACCTGACTCTTTTTTATGACTTGACTATTTTTTATGATCTTACGACGTTGTTAAATATACACTTTTCACAGCCGTTAGGACAAAAACCGAAACGGGAACGCGTCTTCCCCGCCCGATCGACCTTCGTCAATCCCTTTGCCGCCGGACGCTCCCCCTTTGCTTCTTTTCAAATCCGTGCACCCAGTCCGAACACAAATAATAAATAAGATAAACGACCGAGCTGATTCCCCACGTCAACGGATACGCCCAATAGATATAGCCGATTTCGTGAACGAATCTCATAATGAGGGCGATATAGCTGACGCGAAGCACGCACCATACGGCGAGCATGACCGTCATAGGAACAAACGCCTTGCCCGCTCCTCGGCAGACGGCTGCGACCGAATGGGAAAAAGCGAGAAGGCAATAAAACAGAGCGACCGTATGCGCCTGTTTCGTTCCGAGTTCGACGACGCTTTCCGTCTTATCGAACCACCCGATGAAGTGCGGCGCAAGGAAATAACAGCACACGCCGATGGCTTCCGCAGCGAATACGGCGATAAAAATACTGAACCGAGCGCCCTTTTTTGCGCGGTCATACTGTTTCGCTCCCAAATTCTGGCTGATGAACGTCGCGCTCGCCATATTAAAGCTGGTAATCGGAAGAAAGGCGAATCCCTCGATTTTCGCATGAGCGCCGTAAGCCGCCGTGGCGAGCTTCCCGAATGTGTTGATTTGCGACTGCACGACGACGTTTGCTAAGCCGATGACGGAATTTTGAATGCCCGAAGGCAGCCCGTATTTGAGCGTTTCGACGAGCATATCCTTATGAAAGCGTATCTTCTTCAACCGAACGGTATAAATTTGTCCTTTTTTCATCAAATGCGCCATACAGAGCGCGACGCTGGCAAGCTGCGAAACGACCGTAGCGATCGCCGCCGACCAAACGCCGAAACGGAACGCCGCAATAAACAAAAGATCCAGCAGAACGTTGAGCAGGGAAGAAAAAATCAAATAATACAAAGGGCGGCGGCTGTCTCCGAGCGCGTTCATGATACTGCGGCAGATATTATATAGGACGACTCCGAGCGACCCGAAAAAATAAAAACGGAAATACTCGATCGCCTCGGGCAGAACCTCGGGATCCGTCTGCATCCAAACGAGGAAGGCGGGCGTAAAAGCCACGCCGACGACAGTCAGCGCGGCGCCGCTCGTCAATCCGAAGGCGAGCACGTTATGAACGGCGTCGGAAACTTTTTGTTCGTCTCCCGCGCCGAAATGCTTGGATATGACGATCCCCGCGCCCATCGCCGCGCCGGTAAAAAAACTGACGAGCAGAAAGATGAGCGTGCCCGAAGAAGTCACTGCGGCGAGAGAAGTTGTGCCGAGGAATTTTCCGACGATGAGCGCGTCGACCGCGTTATACAACTGCTGAAAGACCTGACTCAAAAAAACGGGAAGGGCAAATTGTAACATGAGGAGATAGGGATTTCCGCGCGTCATGTCCTTGACGGAACCCCTGACAGAGGAAAACGTGTGATTCATTATGACCTTTTTCTACAAAATTTTTGCAAAAAGTATACTCTTTTCCTTTCTTTTTGTCAATAATTCCAATCGGCGAACAAGAGAGGTTCGCAAAAAAATATCCTCTCGAACGACGTAAAATCGGCGGATTTATTCGCATACCTGTTTTGAACCCCGTCTCTCTGTTTCACGGCGTATATTCGGCGTCCTAATCGCCGCAATGATAACGTGTCCGAATATCGTTAGCCTAAGACGTCCCCATTCCCTTATCATTCGCCGGCTATCGCTCTGCTCGAACAAATACCTAACAGCATAACGAGCGCGCCTTGCAAGCCTACGGTTTTATGGATTCCCGAAATAAAAAATAAATCCGAATCATTCGCCCGTTACAGGTAAAATCATTCGGAT
>CAYWKM010000090.1:0-2693 GCA_964459165.1 uncultured Clostridia bacterium | reverse complement strand
ATCATTTTATCCAACAAAGCTCCGACGAATTATCCGACCGAGCGCGATACTCGACCGAACGATTTTCGAAAAAAATCCTGATGAAAGGGATAGCCGACTGCGCTACGCCTATAAGGGTTCCGTGCATAAGCTCCGTTCGCCTTTCGAAGCCTTCGTCCGTCGTCCGCGCGCCAAAAGATAACGCCGTAAAGGCGCGGCTTTTGGAGGATTTCTTCTTCCCTACGCCTGCGGATTCCCTAAAATTCCCTGCGGGGAACGGCGGGAAAGACGCGGAAATCCCTCCCGAATGGAATAAACTTTATTTTCGTCCGCCCTTCGAAACCCCTCCGAGGGCTCCTGTCGGCGGACGCTTCGCTAAAAGATCCTCACGGGAAAGAGCTCAAAGACTCAAAGACGACAACACGCCGGTTATCGCCAAAATAACGATGACGACGGCAACGATGATATAAATACAGAAATAACTGCGGGCAAAGCTTCTTCGATTGATGTTGGACCCGCTGAAAGAAAAGACGATCAGACAGATCAGTCCCACCAAAGGAATGCCGAATAAGATCGAATACCAGAAATACGCCCACGCGCTTAAAGGTCTGTATTTCCCCGGCAACCTCGATATTTCCTCCCGTTCGTAATTGTTCATTTTTCTACCTCCCGATATATTTTTTTAATAAACGATTTTTGAAAAGCTCTTTAAACGCTTCTTCCTCATACGGAGAAGCGAAGAAGAAAAGACTTAACGAAAAATCAATTTTTCGGTATAAACGTCACCTTCATGGCGGCGAGCGACAGATATCGCGTATAACGAGCCTTTAACAGCCTGTTTTGGAGCAGAAACAGATCGGCAGCCTCCCACAAGAGCACCCATGCCACGACGTCGATGACCTCTATCCATACGGCATTATCGAAAAAATACTCGTATACGATCATAAAAGCGAGAACGAGAACGCCTGCGGCGGCCAACAGGATCGCCGCGACGAGATTGCGCCGATACTCTCTTTCGCCGGCGTAATAACGGTCGGTGTAATAAGAAGAAATCGCCTTGCGGTACTGCGCTTGCTCCGCCTCGTCGATGCATGAAGAATGAATATGCAAAGAAAGCTGCTCCTTCGGCAAGAGAAAAGACGTTCTGTCTTCGAGATATTCCGCCACGTCGCCGCTGACGACGGGATTATCGTCTTTGGAAAAGTCGGAGAGAAAGTTCGTATCGTCCCTCACGTTCATTTCCACGACGACTCGACCCTCTTCGTCTCGAATATATTCCTTATCTGAAAATTTTATTCCGAGCTCCCTTTTCAGCTCCCTTAAACTCTTCAGCATGACTCCTTACTTTCTCCCATATCTTTTAAAAACGGTCGATATGTCATAAAATATCGTTCGCGTAGACGGGGAAAGCCGCGCAAAGCTCTTTTACCTGCTCTGAAACGTAGGCGTAGGCGTCCTCCTTTTCGTTGATGATCTTCGTGATGAGATCGGCGATCTGACGGGCTTCCCGTTCCTTCATGCCCCGCGAAGTGATCGCCGGCGTACCGATTCTTACGCCGCTCGTGACGAAGGAAGAAGTCGTTTCAAACGGAATGGTATTTTTATTCACCGTAATGTGTACGTCGTCGAGCATTTTTTCGAGTTCCTTGCCCGTCATGTTCATATTTCTCAAATCGACGAGCATCAAATGATTATCCGTTCCGTTGGAAACCAGCTTCACGCCGTTATTCATGAATTCGTCCGCCATCGCCGCCGCGTTGGCTACGACCTGACGCTGATATTCTTTGAATTCGGGCGAGAGAGCCTCCTTAAAGGCGACGGCCTTCGCCGCAATGACGTGCATGAGAGGTCCGCCCTGCGTGCCGGGAAAGACCGCTTTATCGATCGCCTTCGCGTACTGTTCCTTACACATGATAACGCCCCCTCTGGGTCCGCGCAACGTCTTATGCGTAGTCGTCGTGACGAAGTCCGCATAGGGAACGGGAGAGGGATGAACGCCCGCCGCCACGAGCCCCGCGATATGGGCGATATCCACCATCATATACGCGCCGACCTTATCGCAGATCTCGCGAATTCTCTTAAAATCGATGATCCGAGGATAGGCGGACGCGCCCGAAACGATGAGCTTCGGATGGCAATCGAGCGCGATGCTCTCCATTTCGTCATAATCGATGGTTTCCGTAATAGAGGAAACGCCGTAAGGAACGATATTGAAATATTTTCCCGAAACGTTGACGGGGGAACCGTGCGAGAGATGTCCGCCGTGCGAAAGATTCATGCCCATGACGGTATCGCCGGGATTGAGCATGGCGAAAAATACGGCGAAATTCGCATTTGCGCCGCTGTGCGGCTGAACGTTGCAATGCTCGCAGCCGAAAAGCTCCTTCAGCCTGTCCCTTGCGAGATTTTCGGCGATATCGACGAACCGGCAACCGCCGTAATAACGCTTGCCGGGAAGGCCTTCGGCGTATTTGTTGGTGAGATGACTGCCCATCGCCGCCATAACCGCGGGAGACACGATATTTTCGCTCGCGATCAGCTCGATATTATTCCGCTGACGCTCCAATTCCAAATCCATCGCCTCGAAGATTTCGGGGTCGGCGTTTTTTACGGTTGTCATGTCTATCATAATTTATACCTCTTTTTAGGCGCATTTTTATATATTTTACTATGAAGAACATAAAAAGTCAATAATAAGAGCCTCTGAAAAAGGG
>CAYWKM010000089.1:0-2825 GCA_964459165.1 uncultured Clostridia bacterium | reverse complement strand
AACCGCCGACATAAGGATTTTCAGTCCTCCGCTCTACCGACTGAGCTACCAAGGCATACTTTGTTTTTTTAACTGAAACAAAGGGAAAAAGTTTTGGCGACCCGAATGAGGCTCGAACTCACGACCTCCAGCGTGACAGGCTGGCGCTCTAACCAACTGAGCTACCGGGCCAAACGTTTTTTTATTTTATGGTGGGCCTTCACGGATTTGAACCGCGGACCGATCGGTTATGAGCCGACTGCTCTAACCGCTGAGCTAAAGGCCCTTCCATCGACTGTAAAGCCGAATCGTTTTTAAGAATTATCTCTCGCACACGACGCTTATATAATATATAATATTTCGAAAAAATTGTCAACTGTTTTTTTTTAACTTTTTTAAAAAAATTCGGCAAATTTTGCGGCGATCGTCGTCTTCATGGAGAAGGGAGAGTGTTTTTCCGGAGAAAAAAAAGAGCGTTTCGTCCTTTCTCGCATTCTTTTTACATTATAACATATTTTTTTCGGGGTTACAGCGTTTAAACTTTTGATACAAAAAAACGATCGGCGGTCAGAATATGGATATCAATTACAGATTGAATAAAAACACGCTCACCATTTATTTAAGCGGCGATATCGACGAATGCGCTTCTTCTTCTATGCGAAGGATCGTAGATAAAATCATAGACGACAGCACACAGGCAAACACGGCGGTCTTTAATCTTTCCGAGATCAATTTTATGGATTCGACCGGCATAGGCTTTTTAATAGGAAGATATAAAAAGCTGAAACGCTACGGTATGTCCATGCTGATACAAGCCCCTAATTTTAACGCGGATCGGGTCTTGCAAATCAGCGGCGTATATTCCCTCATACAAAAAATTTAAGGAGAAGAGATTATGAACAATTTTATGAAACTTGAAATTTTATCCCGTTCCGAAAATGAAAATTTTGCCCGTAGCGCGGTCGCGGCGTTTGCGCTTCCGCTCAATCCCACGCTGAGCGAAATTTCCGACGTAAAGACCGCCGTCAGCGAAGCGGTTACCAATTGCATCGTACACGCTTACAAGACGGGAGACGGTTTGATTACGATAGAATGCTCTTTGGATGAAAATATTCTACATATTTCCATAAAGGATTGCGGCGTGGGCATCGAAAATGTCGAAGAAGCCGTTCAGCCTTTTTTCACCACGCTTCCCGACGAGGAACGCTCCGGTATGGGCTTTACCATCATGCAGACGTTTATGACGAGTTTTCACGTGGAGAGCAGAAAGGGCGAGGGTACGACGGTCACGATGTCGAAGGCGTTTAATCCGAAGGCCGGTCAGGATGCTTGATGAACAGACGACGCTCTATTTTTTACGCAAAGCAAAGGAAGGGAGCAATGAGGCGAAAGAGCTTCTTCTCACGCATAACGCTTCTCTCATAAAGTGTATCGTAAAGAGATATTTAAATAAGGGCGTCGAATACGACGACCTTTATCAGCTCGCCTCGATGGGTTTTTTAAAGGCGATCGCCGGCTTTGATTTTTCATATCAGGTGAAGTTTTCCACCTACGCCGTTCCCTTGATTGCGGGCGAAGTGAAACGCTACCTAAGGGATAACGGCAGCATCAAGGTTTCGCGCATATTGAAAAAGAACGCGAAGGAGATGAACGCTTTCATTTCCGACTTTACCTTTGAAAAGGGACAGCCCCCTACGATGAAACAGATCGCGGAAGAATTTCATATGGATGAAAACGAAGTCGTCTTTACGCTCGGTTCGGCGCGAATGCCTCTTTCGCTTACCGAAAGGGGAGAGTACAAAGACGAAGAAACGCAGGAAATGTTGGAAAAGCTTCCCGCCGAAGATAAGCAGGAAGAGATGATAGAAAGCATCCAGTTGAAGGACGCTATCGACGGTTTAGACGAACGCGAGCGGAAGATTATCGTCTTGCGTTATTTCCGCGATATGACTCAGAGCGAAGTCGCCCGCGTCATCGGAGTCAGTCAGGTGCAGGTAAGCCGTATCGAAAGCCGCGTCATCGAACGTTTTAAGGATAAATTGGCTTAACGGTTAAGGCGACGGGGCGTTTCCTTCAACGGCAAAACGAAGGCGTTGCGTTTCAAGGTCGCATGCTTTTGAAAATATCGCTCGGGCGAGGATTCGTTCTTTTTTACAAAAGATTGACAATCTTTTTGCGAAAATGATATAATATCTAAAAAGAGGAGCTTTTTTATGAAATATTGTTCGCATTGCGGAGAAAGAATGGAAGACGGCAGGGCGGTTTGTCCTCGTTGCGGCGCGTCGGCGACGGCGTCCCCGACGTCCGAGACGCCCGATAGGAAAGAGGGAGATCCCGTAAACGCTTTGTGCGTAGCCGGATTCGTCTGTTCGTTTTTCTTCGCCGTCGTAGGATTGGTTTTGAGCATTGTAGGCTTTTATCAGACGAAGGGCGGAAGCAATTCGACGAACAGAGGACTTTCGATTGCGGGAATCGTCATTTCCGCCGTCTCTCTCTCAGGCGTTTTCATCGCTTTTGTCGCGGTGATCGTAGCGGTGATCGTAGGGGTTCTTTCTCTGCCTTACGCGTTTTTGTAAGGGAAAATCAAAAAAATCTGAATCGCTCCGTAAAAAAGAGGGAAAAAGCGTCTTCCCATAGAGAATAAAAATGAAGGATAACCTGAGGGCTCGTTAAAAAATTACGAAGCTTCGCCGATAAACGTTCCTTCGAATACGCCGAATTTGAATTTATTATAAAAAAATTACAAACGAGGCGGTTATTTACTTGACATTTTTAAAGAGATACGTTAGACTAAATTTATCATAAGATAAACGCGGTTTCGGACGGAAAAAATCCGAAAAAATAAC
>CAYWKM010000088.1:0-3146 GCA_964459165.1 uncultured Clostridia bacterium | reverse complement strand
ATAATCTTGTGCGCAAGATTTCTTTTATGTTTTTATGGCGGTCTCTCTATGTAATCAGTAATAATTTTACGATAGGGCATACCTCTTTACCCGTTCGTTATAGGGCCTTTTTAATGGCTTCGAGGAGTTCGTCGAAGCTTTCGTAAGCGGGAATATCGGGGTTGTCTTTCTTGATTTTTTCCGTGCTGCGGAAGAGGAACCCCGCCTTGCTCGCTCGTATCATTCCCAGATCGTTGTAGCTGTCTCCGCCGGCAACGGTATCGAAGCCGATCGATTGCAGCGCCTTGACGGTCGTATATTTCGAGTTTTCCACTCTCATCTTAAATCCCGTCACTTCTCCGGTTTCGGCTACTTCCAAGGAATTGCAGAAAATCGTGGGCATACCGAGCTTTTTCATCAGCGGCGCGGCAAACTGAGTGAAGGTGTCGCTGATAATAATTACTTGACAGAGCGAACGCAGCTCGTCTAGAAATTCTTTTGCCCCGGGAAGAGGATCGATGGTTTCGATAACCTTTTGAATTTCCTTTAACCCCAGCCCGTGTTCTTTTAAAATGCGAATGCGCCATTTCATGAGTTTCTCGTAATCAGGTTCGTCTCTGGTCGTCCTTTTCAGCTCGGGGATTCCGCTCGCTTCGGAAAAAGCGATCCAAATTTCGGGTACGAGCACGCCTTCTAAATCCAAGCATATTATCGTCATAGTGTTATCCTTTTGTTCTTTTTATCGGTTCAAATCCCAATCGACGGGCGTTTTGCCGTGCGCGATCAGGTAGTCGTTCGTTTTGGAAAAATGCCTGCATCCGAAGAATCCGTTGTAGGCGGATAGCGGCGACGGGTGCGCACATTCGAGAATCAGATGTTTCCTTGTGTCGATAAGGTCTTTTTTGCTCCTTGCGTTGCCGCCCCATAAAATAAATACGACGTTTTCTTTCTCTTCGCTAATCATTTTGATTACGCTGTCGGTAAACCAGCTCCATCCGCATTTTGAATGAGAGTTGGCGTAATGCTCTCTCACGGTGAGGGAGGTGTTCATCAGGAGCACGCCCTCTTTCGCCCATTTGGTGAGATTGCCGCTCTTCGGCTTTTCCGCACCGATATCGTCGGACAGCTCCTTGAATATATTTTCGAGCGAAGGGGGATTTTTTACGCCCTCCTTTACCGAAAAACAAAGCCCGTGCGCCTGATTCGGTTCATGGTAAGGATCCTGTCCGAGCAAAACGACTTTTAATTCGTCGAAGGGAGTAAAACGGAAACAGTTATATAAGTCGTACATATCGGGATAGATCGTACGGGAGGAATACTCCTGCTTTAAAAATTCGCGTATTTTTTTATATCGCTCGTCGCTGAAAAGGGGGGCTAACTTTTCGTCCCAGCCTCCGCCGAGATGCACCATATCACAGCCTCCTCAAAAGCTCGAAATAAGCTTTGCATTCTTTAAGCGCTTCAGGCAGATCGTGCTCCAAGTAATTTCCGCACTCTTTGCGCCCGCTTCCCGGAATTTCGGTAAAGGTTAAAGCGATTTCCAAACTTTCTAAAAGCAATCGACGAACTTGTTCGTAGTTTAAATTTACCGTCAGAAGGTAGAATCCGGTTCGACAGCCCATGGGACCGAAATAGATAATATTTTCCTTTTCGGACGAATTTCTTAAAATCGTAGCGAGGAGATGTTCAATCGTATGCAGCGCTTTCGGAGTGATATAATCTCCGGCGTTAGGTTTTTTAAAGCGAAGATCAAAAGTTGTCACGCCCTTCATCTGCATGGCGACGTACAGTCCGGGCTGTAAAAAATCGTGATCTTTTGAAAAAGAGGGGATTCGTTCCATCAATATTTTTTGCTCCTTGTTAAAGTATGCTGATAATAGCGGGCAAATAAGCTTTCAGGTTAGCCAACGCCTCGTTCATGTTTGAGCGATATTGTTCGAACGAACTCTTGTTTCCCGCCTTGTCCGAGATAGCTTTAAATTCGTATACGGGGAGCTTGGCGTGAATGGCGGTTCGCACAATCGCCGCTCCCTCCATATCGCGGATATCCGCTTGCATATAGTCGCGAATCAGGAGGTAATCGTCCTTGTTGTCGTTAAAACGATCGCCCGTGGCAAGCTTCCTTAAAGGAATATTCCTTAAGGGAAGGACGTTCAGGTCCATATAGTTGTCGGTAAATTCATCCGGCGTGCCGATCTTCGTATTGTTGAGTTCGGACAGATCGAAATCATATTCAACGGCGGAGGAAATCGCATAGACCTGCGTGATCTCCGTGTTCTCCTTGATTCCGCCGGCGACGCCGAAATTGATCATTTTATCTGCGCCGTATCTGTCGATAAGGATCTGAGCCCCGATGGCGGCGTTCACCTTTCCTATGCCGCAGACGATTAAGACGACGTCTTTCCCTAAAATTTTCCCTGCGTATATCGGTTTGTCGCTCACGAAGGTTTCGCCGGAAACGACCATAAGATCTTTTAGTATTTTCGCTTCGCTCGTCATTGCGATTACTGCGCCTATCATAATATCTCTCCCTGTCTCCTTTTACACTTTTGTTCTGTCGCAGAATTTTTGTTTACCGTAAATATGGGGTTGTAAACGCTTTGCGGTTCCTGCGATGTCTTTTAAGCATTTTACAAATCTATCGTTTCAAAATCCCTTTCTTCCGACGAAAGACAGATCAGAATATCTCCTTTTTTGAAAAATAAAGGTCTTTCATCTACGGGAATCCCGTCAAGATAGAGTGTTTCGTTGAAAAATTCCAGTCTCTTTAAATAGAGGGATAAGCTGAATCCGTGTTTTTTAACGTAGCTTTCCTTTGCCGTCCAATTTTTTAAAAAACATTCGACGTTCGTTATTTCTTCCTTTTCTCGTTCGGAAAGAATTCTCTTAAAGCGTTCGATATTTAAATTTTTCTTTAAGTTTTCCGCGTCGACGCCTATTTCTTTTTCGCTTATCGCCAAGGCGGAGAAATCCGTTGTGTTCGTCACGTTAAAAAAAAGAGAGTCGTTTTTGAAGTATGGTTTTCCGTTTTCGTTTCTTTCAAGAGAGGAACAATCGACGCCCCATTTTTTTTGCAGAACTTCTCTTATAAAAAAACATTCGTTTTCTTTTCTATTGATACAGTAGATTTTTATCATAATTATATCTAAGCTTGTAAAAATGTAGCG
>CAYWKM010000087.1:0-3286 GCA_964459165.1 uncultured Clostridia bacterium | reverse complement strand
CTTGGTTTTCCCGTATTGCGTCCACGGGAGATCTTTTTGCCGTTTTGATAATGGGATATATCGACGCCAATACGGGGAAAACGATCGCGAGAACGGCGCATAAGATAAAGACGGGAATATGGATCGGCAACGACATGGCCGACAGGAGGACGGAATACAGAATATAGTTTGCGACGCCGATTGCCGTTCCCAATAAAACGCACGCGAAAATCGCCGTCGCCGCGCCGATCAGAAAGCTTTCCGTCGTGAAGATTCTCAGAACGTCCGACTTGGTCATGCCGAGCGCGCGCAGAATTCCGATTTCCATCTTTTTATCGGATAGGGAAATCGAAATAAATTGTATGACGAGCAGAGCGGAGAAAAACAGAAGGCAAACGCCCGCGACGGCGAAGATCTTCGTCATAGGAGCCAACTGTTCGATGCGATCCTCGATATCGCCGAATCCGTCCGCCTGCACGATAAAGCTCGTCTCTTCCGCGTAATTCATCAGTTTTTCCGCGTTCTTCTTTTCCGTAGGGGAGGCATAGGCGATCATGGCGCAATAGCCCTCTCCGCATTCGGCTTCCGTCAGCTTTTTCAGCGTTTCCTCCGATACGAAAAGCTTATCGTTGACGTTCGCGCCGGTATCGTAAATTTGTTTTGCGTGTTTCTGTTCGCAATCGCTCGATACGACTCCGACGACTTCTACGGGATATTCCTCTCCGTCGATCCATATTCCCAAAGTCTTGCCTATCATATCCGAAGCGGAAGAAATTTCCTCGGACTCTTCTCCGTTTTTATATCCGCAGTAGAGAAAATTGTTCAGCGCGCAATGGGAAATGGCAATCTCCGTCTCCTTTTCGGGCAATTTGCCCGTAAGAGAGCCGCCCGCCTTTACGAGCTGCTCCTCCGTCACCGTTACCGCCGCGCTCGAAAAGAGCTGGCTCCTGTTAGACTCCCCTTCTTTTCCTGCCGCCCACCCGTACGCGGAATAGGAGGAATAATCGATAAACGATCCGCCGCCGATGACGCCGGAGTAGAAGGAGATTCCCGTTTCGTCGACGAGCGAGCGATAGGCCTCTTCCGTGAGAGCCCCTTGCTCGTCTCCGACGGCAAACGACGCTTTTGTAAGGAGCTCTTCCTTACAATCCCTTTCGGAGACGGAGGCGATCGTCAGGCTGAGCCCAAACAAAAGAAAGGTAAAGACGAACAGGACGGTTGTCAGGATAAAGCGTCCTTTCCTTTCGACGACGGACGAAATTCCCATTTTTAAAAAAAATTTAAAAGATAAATCGCTCATTTCTTTTTCTCTTTTTTTCTCTTTTTTCTGTTATTGAGCAGGTCGATCGGCTCTTGCTTTAAGAATTTTCTCGCGACCAGATAGGCGACGAGAACCGAAAATCCGACCCCTACGAGGAGGGGTACGAAAACTACCCATGCCGTGTAGTGAAAATATTTCACGCCGCCAAAAACAGACAGATATTGATTCAACCGATAGGAGAGGGGAATATCGATCAGAACGGATAAAATCGCCGAAGCCGCTCCGGTGAGAGCCGTTTCGAGCAGATAGACGGAATAGATATCCCGTTTTCCTGCGCCGAGGGAACGCAAAACGCCCATTTGCCGCTTTTGACTATACAGAGAGGTCGATACCAACGAGGAGGTCAAAAGCGCCGCAAAGACGCCGAAAAGCAAGCAGGCTCCCAACCCGATCGCTTGAAAAATGCGGCCGCCTGAAATGGCAAGATCTCTGGTTTCGATCGTTAAAACATCTATTGCAAATTCATTGTATTTGGGAGTGAAAGGGGGATGATAGCTCAAATCGTAATAGATATCGAAATCGTCCGACTCGAAATTCATCCATACCAATCGGCAGAAAGTATCTTCCTCGTCAAACGTGGAGGAGAGGTGTATAGATTCGAATAATTGTTCGCAGACGATAATTCCATGCGTATAATAATCGATCCCATTCGCTTCCGCATAATGGAAAGGATTTGCTATCTCGCTACCTATCTCGCTACCTATCTTATAGCCCATAAAAATATCCGTGGAATCATAGGTTAAACTAGATGAATCGCAACCGCCGAAATACACGCCCGTTACGGTATAAATACCCCCATTTTGATTCTGAATCTGAATTCCGATACAATCCTCGTAGGAAGAGATTTCTTTCGTTATGCCGAGGGAAGGATTGCCGTAGCCGCATTCGATAAAGGAGCGGGCGAAGCATTCGGAAATCATAATTTCGTTCATTTCCACGGGCAGACTGCCGATCGTCGTAAGACCGAAGTCCTCCGGTTTGTTATCGAGAAAGCAGAGTATGGAACTTGAGTTATATCCGATATAATCCACATGCTCCCGAGAGAGCATCTCCTCTTCGGAGGCATATCCCACGCTCCCGTCCGGATTGAACGGAATATCTTTATACATCGTAAATCTACTTTGGACTTCCTCTCCCTCGTAAACGCCGGTAAGGGCGGGAGTGATTGTGTGAGTACTGACAAAATACTTTCGACCGGGAAGAGCTTCCGCAATTTTTTCCACCTGCTCCTTTGAAAGTTTATCGTTCGATATGGAAAAATTGATCAGCTTATCGCTGTAAGAAGTAAGCAGCTGATAGGTTACGTCTCTTTCATTTGTTTGCGACAAAAAGACGGAAATTCCCAAAAACGCAAGCGAAAACGTCGTCAGGAGAATCGTGAAAAAACGCCTGAGTTTATTTTTCTTGAATTGCAACAAACAATATCGATACAGCTTCATGGGTTCTCCGTAAATTTAAAAACTATCGGCTTCATAGTCTTCGTCAGCATTATTACAGAAAAAAGACATTTGCAATCCGCTTTGAGAATTGCAGACAACCGTTTTGCTCGCCTTGACATAGACGTTTTTAGACCCGGTTTTTATGGTGAAAGTCACTCCGCCAATGATAACGGTTGTCTCGTTAGAGCCGATGAGAGACGGAACTCTTAAAGATACCGATTTCATTACCGAATTATAAAGAATATCAACGTGTAAGATTTGATTTGACGAGCCGCCGTGCGCCCATTTGAGATCGTAGGAGGTGCTGATCACCTGATCGTCTTCAGTATGCGAATGAGCGATGTTTTTCAGGTAAACATATTTTCCGGAAATAGAAGTGGTTGCGGAATGAGCGTTGTTTACATTCCATGTCTGCCCGTATTGATAGACGAGCGGCGAGCCGTTAAACGAACATTCCGTAAAATGCTGATACGGCGAGCCCTTGGCATAAGTAGCGGATCCGGTAAAAATGTTATTCGTCGATACTCTCACATAGGGAGAATCCTCC
>CAYWKM010000086.1:0-3316 GCA_964459165.1 uncultured Clostridia bacterium | reverse complement strand
GCACAGAGCTCATTCCTTTTCGTCTAAGAAAAAATCTTCCGTTACCGCAAAAAGAGACGCACGAGTTTATCGTTAATCCTTTTATACGGCTGATACCGCATGGGAAGATCGAGAACCGTCTTTTTATCGACGACGCTCTTATAGTGCGAGAAGGTTTCGAACCCCGTCTTGCCGTGATAAGAACCCAGGCCGCTCTCCTTAAACCCGCCGAACGGCATATAAGAAGTCGCCAAATGGACGACCACGTCGTTGACGCAGCCGCCGCCAAAGCCGAGCTTTTTCGTCAGCCGCCCGACGCGTCCTCTATCGGAGGAAAACAAATAAAAGGCGAGCGGAGCCTCCCCGGAAGAGACAAAGGATACGACCTCTTCCTCCGTCCGATAGGTAAGAACGGGCAGGACGGGTCCGAAGATTTCTTCCTGCATGACGGCGTCCCCCTCGGAAACGCGGTCGAGCACGGTAGGTTCTATGCGTAAGGAAGAGGCGTCCGTTCCTCCGCCGTAAACGACCTTCGTTTCGTCGATCAACGCCTTGACTCGGTCAAAGTGCTTCTGATTGATGATTTTTCCGTAATTTTTATTTTCCAACGGCCTTTCGCCGAACTGCAAAGCGATTTGCTTTTTGATTTCAAGCAGAAGTTTATCGTGTACGCTCTCCTGACAGAGAATGTAATCGGGCGCGACGCAGGTCTGACCTAAATTGAGGAATTTTCCCCACACGATGCGCTTTGCCGCCAAAGGAATATTCGCCGTTTCATCTACGACGCAAGGACTTTTGCCGCCGAGCTCGAGGGTGACGGGCGTAAGATTTTTTGCCGCCTTCTCGTAGACGAGCTTCCCCACCCGCTTGCTTCCGGTGAAGAAAATATAGTCGAATTTAGCGTCGATGAGCGCGGCGTTTTCTCGCGCCCCGCCGAACACGACGGCTACGTACTCTCTCGGAAAAACGTCCTCCAAAACCTTTCGAACGGCTACGTTCGTATTCGGGGAATACGCGCTCGTCTTTAACACGACGGTATTGCCCGCGGCGACCGCTTCGAGGAGCGGAGAGAGGGAGAGGAGAAAGGGATAGTTCCAAGGATTCATGACGAGCACGGTTCCGTAGGGGGAAGGCAGACGATAGCTCTTCGAGATATACTGCGCCAAAGGCGTTTTTACCCTCTGCGGCTTCGCAAATTTTTTCAGACGCCTGATCATATAGGAAAGCTCGCTCAATACGAGTCCCGTCTCGCACATATAGCCCTCTTCCGCGCTCTTGCCGAGATCGGCTTTCAGTCCCTCGTGAATCTCCGTCAAACGATTGCGAATCGACGCGTAAAGAGCCTTTAAATATTTTAAGCGAAAGCTCGCGTCGAGCGTCTTGCCGCTTTCAAAAAATTTCTTTTGTCCTTCGATGATTTCAATAATTTCTCGTTCCTGCATATCAACCTCTTATCTTCCGATACGTTTCTTCCAATTTTTCTCTGTCCCAAAGAACGGGAACGGGATACAAGGGATTCGCCTCCCGATAGGCGTAATCCGCCATTTCGGGGATATCCTTTTCCTTTATGATCGGCATCGTGCGGGGAATGGAGAAGCCGTCGTTCATCGACTGAATCCGATCGATCGTCTTTCTCGCCGCCTCCTCGTACGAATCGCCCTCCTCCGCAAGGGAACAATATACGGCGATCTCATACAGCTTTTTATCAATCGCGTCGCCGTATTCCCTTAAAACGATGGGAAGAACGACGGCGTTCGCCAGCCCGTGAGGGACGTCGTACTTCCCCCCGAGCGCGTGCGCGAGCGCGTGAACGTAACCGACGTAAGCCTTGGAAAAGGCTCTGCCCGCCTTATGCGAAGCGATCAGCATATTCCTCCTCGACTCCGCCGTTTTCTCCTTATAAGAAACCTCGAGATTTTCAAAGACGAGCTTAATCGCTTCGAGCGCGTCCCTTCTCGTGGACGCGTTCCCGCTCCTGCCGATATACGCCTCGATCGCGTGCGTCAACGCGTCCATTCCCGTCGTGGAAACGACGTCCGGCGGAAGGCTCGTCGTCGTCTCTTCGTCGAGAACCGCGTAGGAAGGAATTAAGGGAAAATCGTTGATCGCGTATTTATGCCTCGTTTTGCCGTCTACGATCACGCACGCGAGCGTAGTCTCGCTCCCCGTTCCCGCCGTCGTCGGGACGGCGATCAGCAGGGGAATTTTCCTCCTCACTTTCAGGATTCCGCGAAGATCGTTCAACGTCTTTTTTCTCCTCGCGACGAGCGCGCCCACGCCCTTCGCGCAATCTATCGGAGAACCTCCGCCGAACGCGACGAGGCTGTCGCAGCCGCTCGTGTCATAGAGGGTTAACGCTTCGTTTACGTTGTCCGTCGTCGGATTGGCGATTACGCCGTCGAAGAGGGCGTAATTCATTCCCTGATCCTTTAAGCTTCCTTCCAATTTTTCCGTCAAACCGAGGGAACGAATTGTTTTATCCGTCACGATAAGGGGGTTTTTCTTGCCGTTTTCTCGCAAAACCGATGGGATCTCTTCGATCTTCCCGATAATTTTCGGGTTTTTGTACGGCAGAATAGGCAGCGCGAGCTTAAACGCCGCCTGAAAGCCGCGGCAATAAATTTTTTGAAAAATATTCATCTCTGTTTTTTCTCATTCTTCCTTTTTACGAATTTTTTTTCAACGAGGCGTAGTAAACGGAAAGATTTTCGGCTATGGCGGCAAGAGAGCGGTAAAAGCTTTCCCTCTCCTCTTCCGTAAGGGACAAGCTGCAATTTTCCACCGCTTTATCCGCTTTTTCATTCATCTCTTCCGCGACCTTCTTCCCTTCTTCCGTCAGAAAAACGACGGCGTTATACCTTTTCCCGTTTGTTTTTTCCACCGATAGGTATCCCTTTTCCTCCAGAGAAGCGAGCGCGCGCGACATGGCGGCTTTGTCCTCCAGCGTGAGCTTCGTCAGCTCCGCCGCCGTCAGTCCGAGCGGATTGTTCTTTAAGTAATATAAAACCATCACGTGGACGGCCTTCAATCCGTACCGCTCCATCTCGACGATTTTTATATTCCGTACGATCTTGTTCATCTTCCATACGGTAATGACAAAACTTTCAAAACGGCTCTCCATTTCCCTTCGTCTTTTCTCCTTCGCGCCTCTTTTTTAGATGTTGATTAATCAACATCTACCGTATTATAATACAAAAGAAGGAAAATGTCAACGAATTCCGACGGAGAAATTTCCTCCTTCCGTCCTTTCGCGATATTTTCCGCCGCCCCTCTTTTCCCCAAAAAAAGACGTTCCCCGTTTCAAAACGGAGAACGCCCTCTGTCCTTTTTGTTTTCA
>CAYWKM010000085.1:0-3510 GCA_964459165.1 uncultured Clostridia bacterium | reverse complement strand
CCGCGTCGTCGGTAATATCTTCGGTCAGTTCCTCAAACGAAACGTTTCATATATTCAGCATTTTGATAATGTTGTATAGCGACGGTTCCACTTTTCCGCATTCCCATTCGCTTATCCTTTGCTGCGTGGTATTCATTTTCTCGGCCAATTTCTTTTGGCTTAGCTTATTGAGGGATCGGTACTCTTTCAGATTTTCTCCAAAGGTTCTCATAATTTTATTTTACATTCAAATTAGTGTATAATTCTTGATATACACTAAGTTTAGCGTTAAAATATATGACGCCGAGAAGATTTAAAATTTTTTATAAAAGGACGAAAGATTCCGCAGACGAAGCGGGAAAGGAAAGGGCGATTCTCTTTCGGACGCTTGGCGATCTTGAATAGCAAAACCTCAAAAAATGGTCAATTTTCATAAAAATAAAGTTATTTCCATACAAATTAAGGATAAAAGACGAAAAAATTACTTGCGTTTTTACGATGTATATGATACAATGAAAATACCGAATAAAGGTTTGGGAATATCCGGATGATGCAAAAAAACAAAAGCGGCGACGGTCGAACGTCGCGGGGGTTGGCGCATCGTGTAAAACGGTATAAATATAATTTAGGTTAAGGGTTTCTAAACGAAGGAGTATGTGAACAGCTATGGAAGAAATAAGGCAAGAGGACGAAATTCAGATTGATTTGGGAATAATTTTTAAATTTGTCCTCCATAAATGGTGGATTGTTTTAGCCGGTCTTGTTTTCGGTTGCGTTTTCGGATTTACTTTCAGCAAAATCGTAAAACATGATACATACAGCGTTGAAGCTACTTACGTCGTATGGTACAGCGGCGCTTCGGATAGCTTGGATTTGTCGGGACAAAGCAACGTGGCGAAAATTCTCGGCGGCTGCGTCACATTTGCCAGGCAAAACCGCTTTTTTTCGGAAGTCGCTAAGGAAGTGAATAAATACGGCTACGATATCACGGGAGAAGATTTAGAAGATTTGCTCTCTTACTCTTATTCTACCGATGACGGAAATTTTATCTATATTACGGCAACGGCGGAGGATGCGGTATATGCTTACGATATTTTAACGTCCGTCACAAACATATTCGAAGATTATATTAAAGAAAATTATCATATGACGGAGGACAGCTCCCTTGTGTTTTCTCTTTCCAACGATATCGAGATCCCTACCGAACCGGAGTCCGATAAAGTAAGGGATACGATCATCGGGGGCGTCGTCTGCATGGCGGTCAGTATCCTCGTGCTCGTTCTTATCGTGATTTTCGATCAGAGGGTAAAGAATGAAGACGATTTGACCAATCGGTACGGCATCGCCGTGTTGGGGTCGATTCCTAACTTTGATGATAAAAATTTAAGCAAAGGGGGCTATTATGCAGAAAAAAGGAAATAAGAAGGAATCCGAAAGAATCGTTTATCTTATAGACGATAAAAAGTCCCCTTTCGTGTTGGCGGAAGCCTTCAGAAAGATTATCACAAATATCGGCTTTGCGATTCCCAAAAAAGAAGGCGGTAAAGGGAAAGTATTTTGCATTACTTCTTCTATTGCGAAGGAAGGCAAAACCACCGTTTCCGCCAATATTGCGCTCTCTGCCGCAAGATCCGGAGCAAAGACGATTCTTATTGATTGCGATTTGCGAAAGCCCGCATTAAAGCGTTATTTTAAGTCGCCCAAAAAAGGGATTACCGGATACTTGAGCGGTCAGGCGGAGTTGGAAGATATCATAGCGCGGGGAATCGAACCGAATCTGGATATCATCGTGGCAAAACAATCCTCTCCCAATCCTTTGGTGTTGCTCCATAGCGAAGCTTTCGACGACCTGATTGAAAAGCTGTCGTCAAACTACGATTACGTCATTCTCGATACGCCGCCGCTCGGCTTATGTACCGATTCTTTAATTATCGGGAAAAAGACCGACGGGATCGTATTCGTTACCCGCCAAAGGTGTTCCAATCACAAAATGATCAAGCATCTTGTCGATCAGATTAAGTTTGCGGATTGTCAGATTATCGGCTTTATTTTAAACGACGTTTCTGTATCGAACAGTAGCTATTACGGCAAGAGGTATAGCAATTATAATTATGATTATAAGTAGAGACGGAAAGGCAACGGGAAATAGGCGCTGAATTTGAAAGGTTTGATTAAGGGACGGGCGATATAAAATGTTGGATTTACACACGCATATTTTACCGGGAATAGACGACGGGGCGCAGGACGTTTCGGAGTCGACGGCTCTGTTAGATCTTTTGCAACGGCAAGGGGTCGATACGGTCGTATTGACGCCGCATTATTACGGAAGAAGGAAGAACGTCGAGCGATTTTTGGAGGGGCGAGAGGGCGCTTTCAGAAAATTGCAGGCGGCTTACCATGGCGGTATCCGATTGATGAAAGGGTGTGAATGTAATATTTCTACGTGCGCCAATATCGATTTCGGCGATTTGGCGTCGTTAGCGATCGAAAACACTCACTATATCCTTACGGAGCTTTCTTTTGAACGCGAATGGAACGAGAAATTTTGGGAAAGAGTCTATAACCTTTTGGAAAAGGGATTGGTTCCCGTTGTCGCACATATAGAGTTATATCCTGCCGTCGTTAGGAATCCGCAGTTTGCCTACCGATTGATTCAAGTCGGTTGTCTTTTGCAAATCAACTGCGATTCCGTCCTTGACAAAAGAAAATATAAATTTATCAAAGCGTTGATTCATCATGACCAAGCGTATTGTCTTGGTTCCGATACGCATAATACCTACAATCGTCCGCCTCATTATCAGGAGGCGGTTGAGATTCTTGAACGGGATTTCGGGACGGAGTTCTGTAATTCCTTACAAGAAAATATGCGGAAAATAATTTCGGATGAGCCGATAGAGAGGAAACCGACGACTCCGATAAAAAGAACGTTGTTTGGCAGATGGGTATAACGGGCAAATTTATAAGCGAAGACGGCTTGATCGATCAAATTTCGTCGTCGCGAACGCCGTAAATATCGTTGCGGAAGATATCGATAAATTTTAATAAACAAAAGCCGAGATACGGTTGGAGATAATATCATGATGAAAGGCATTCTATTGGCGGGAGGTTCGGGTACAAGACTGTACCCGCTTACAAAGGTTACCTCGAAGCAGCTGCTCCCTATTTACGATAAACCGATGATCTATTATCCGTTGTCCGTTCTGATGAACGCAGGGATACGGGATATTTTGATCATTTCCACTCCGCAAGATATTCCGAGATTTGAAAGGCTTCTCGGCGACGGCAATTCAATAGGGATAAACCTGTCATACGCCGTTCAGCCCTCTCCCGACGGCTTGGCGCAGGCGTTTATCATCGGCGAGGATTTTATCGGAAATGATTCTGTGGCGATGGCGCTCGGCGATAATATTTTCACGGGGCATGGATTAAAAAAACGTTTAAAAGCGGCTGTAGAAAACGCCGAGAGCGGCAAGGGGGCGACGATATTCGGCTACTATGTGGACGATCCGGAAAGATTCGGAATTGTGGAAT
>CAYWKM010000084.1:0-3769 GCA_964459165.1 uncultured Clostridia bacterium | reverse complement strand
TTTGGTGGAGCTAAGGGGAGTCGAACCCCTGACCTTTTGAATGCCATTCAAACGCGCTACCAACTGCGCTATAACCCCGCTTCAATACGATTTTGGTGGAGGCAAAGAGGCTCGAACTCTTGACCTCGCGCATGTGAAGCGCGCGCTCTGACCAACTGAGCTATGTCTCCGAAAATAAAAAATCTTGATTCCTAAAAAACTACAAAATACCTGATAAGTCAGGTATTTGTGCAGTTTAGATGGTGGAGATAACGTGACTCGAACACGCTACCTGTTCGTTGCGAACGAACCGCTCTACCGGATGAGCTATATCCCCATACGCTTATATATAATAACATATATTTAAAAAAAAAGCAATATTTTTTACAACCTTTTTTTATTTCTTGATTATTTTTTTTTAATATGCTATGATAAGGATATGGAGAATATCTATCAAGTAAAGAAATGTGAGAGCAAAACTCCTATTTGTGTAAAGGTTCCCGGCTCGAAAAGCGTCACCAATCGCGCTTTGATGCTTGCCGCGCTCTCTGCCGGCGACTGTTTCTTAAAAGGAGCTCTTTTCTCCGACGACTCGCGAGCCTTTATCGACTGTCTTATCCGATTGGGATTTTCTCTCAGAGTCGACGAAAAGAGCGAGTGCGTTTTGGTGAAGGGGACGGGAGGCAAGATTCCCAACAAAAAAGCGGAAATTAACGTCCGCAGCGCAGGAACGGCCGCTCGCTTTCTGACCGTAATGCTCGCTTTCGCAGGAGGAGACTATATTCTTCGCTCTTCCGAACAGATGAAAAGACGTCCGATGGAGCAGCTAATTACGGCTTTGAGAGGAGTTGGAGTGAAAATCGAATGTTTGGAAGAGGAAAATCGCTTTCCTTTTCGCTTGCAATCCGACGGAATAAAAGCGCAATCGATTACGATCGACACAACGGTCAGCAGCCAATTTGCCAGCGCTATTTTAATGGCTTCCGTCTTGACAAAAAAAGGATTAAAGGTTGTAACGACGGGCAATCGTACTTCCGGATCCTACATAAAAATTACGACCGAGGTTATGAAACAATTTGGCATATCCTTTGAGGAGAGGGAGAGGGAGTATTTTATTCCACACAACCATTGCTTCCATCGAAAGGAATATGTCATTGAACCGGATTTTTCCGCCGCCTGTTATTTTTTTGCGGCGGGAGCCGTTCTGAACAGATCGGTAATCGTCAAAGGACTTCACAGACAATCGATTCAAGGAGACAAAAAATTTATTGACGTTCTCGAAAAAATGGGTTGCGTATGCGGAGAGCGGAACGGAGAGCTTCTTTTAACGGGAACAAAGCAATTAAAGGGAATTACCGTCGATATGAATGATTTTTCCGATCAGGCGTTGACGTTATCCGCAATAGCGCCCTTTGCGGATTCTCCCGTTGAGATTCGCAACATCGGACACATTCGTAAACAAGAATGCGACCGTATTCATGCGATTGCCGTAAATCTCGAAAAAATGAATATCCGTTATGAAGAGGAGGAAGATTCAATAAAAATCTTTCCGGGGGAGATACGCCCCGCCGTCATTGATACGTTTGGCGATCACCGCGTCGCTATGGCCTTCGCCGTCGCGGGATTAAGAGACGGAAATTTGGCGATAGAGAACGCTTCGTGCTGTAAAAAAACATTTGAAAACTTTTTCGACGTATTGGAAACAATTTATTGATAAAGCGTCTATCGAGCAAATTTTTTTGGACGATAGGAAATAGAAAAGCTCGCATAAACCTCTTCTCCTCGCACATAGAAATTATATCAAAGAATCAAATAAGAGTCATTTTATCACCGTAATTTTTCATAAAGAAAAATAAAGCGGGTCGTTTAAAAGACGTTAAATTTTATTCATTAAGCAAAGAGTTGCCTTCCGATGCGATAGATTTCTTCGAAAATCGCGTTTTCTCGAACGGCAGATCTGATCTTTATCAATTGCGGATTGTTCTCTACGTATATTAAGTTCGAATTCGGGATTATTTCCCTTTCGGACGGCGTAATCGCAAAAAAAGGGGGGAACAACTAAGGCAGCTGCTTTATCATAGAAAACTCCATTTGAGGCTAAAACGAATCGTCGCCATGAATAAAACTATTTCTTTCATCTCAGAAAAGGATACTTATCTTCGGAATATTCTGCGAGAGAATTTTTCCTCGGCTCGCGTTACGCTTTTAAAAAAAGAGGGCGTCATGAAAGTCGACGGAAAATGTGTACGCGCCGATTATTTTGTCAGGAAGGGGGAAGTTTTAGAGTTTGTTTTTCCGAAAGAGGAAGGAAAGAAATTCGAGCCGAAGTCCCTCGATTTAAAAATTGTTTACGTCGACGAGGATTACCTCGTCTGCGATAAGGGCGAGGGCATTTTATGTATGCCGTTGAATCGTGGTGAAGCAAACATCTTTGAAGGACTTGCTTTACACTATCCTAATGATACTTTTCATGTAATTACTCGTTTAGATAAAGATACGAAAGGTCTCGTGCTGTTAGGACGATCCGCTCTTTCGACAAGCAAAATCAAAGGGATAAAAAAATATTATACGGCTTTCGTCGAGGGAAAAATATCCGAATCGACGACAATCGATAGCCCCATTGCGAGAGGAACGGGAATTACACGAATCATAAGCGAGAAAGGGAAGCCGTCCTGCACCGTAGTGACGCCCGTTTCCTTCGACGGAGAAAATACGCTCGTTCAATGTGAACTTCTTACGGGAAGAACGCATCAAATTCGCGTTCATCTCGCTTCCATAGGGCATCCCGTTGTAGGAGATACGCTCTACGGAAACGGACGAGGCGATTATAACAGCGGGCAAAGGCTTCTGTGTTCCAAATTGACGTTTACGCAGCCGTTCACTAAAAGAGAAATAGTCGTAACGTCGGACAGAAAAATATAAGGACATGAGATTAATTCTCTTGTCCTTTTATGATATCGACGACGGTTAAGCATTCTTTCATTACGCGGAATTTGACGTCAAGTCCCGCAAAACTCAAACCGTAAATTCTGTTCTCGTCGTTTTGATAAGAGGGTCTCGGATCACCGGCAAGAATTTTTTCTATTGCATTTCGTTTTTCTTCGGGAATCTTCGCTTTCCATTCATCGGGTATTTCCACCTTTAACGAATAATCCTTCACGCGGTCGGCAAAACCGCCTAAAGCGTTCGGGTGACAATCGGTAAAAGGCAAATAGGGTTTAATATCGACGATAGGCGTTCCGTTCATTAAATCCGCTCCCGAAACCTTGAGCACGGTTCCATATTTTTTTGTTTTTTCCACGCCGATAAGTTTAACCGAGGATAAGCCGATATTATTCGGACGAAACGGCGAACGCGTGGCAAAAACGCCCATGCGTTTATTTCCGCCCAGTCTCGGCGGGCGGACAGTGGGGAAACTTTTTCCGAAATTTTCCGAAAAAATCCAGACGAGCCATAAATGGGAATAATCCGTTATGCCTTTCAACGCGTTGGAATCTCTGTACTTCGGTTCGAAAACGACGGTTCCCGTCAATTCGTCAATAAGTCCGCTTTGGCGGGGAATGCCGAATTTCGACGAAAAATCGTTATGGATTGTGGCAATTGTATTTATTGTATAGTTTTTCACAAATGGTTTCCTCTTCCTAAGCATACGGAAAAGAGAGTTGATTCGCTCTTTCCCTTGGGTACTATTATATTCGTTTTTTCAAATAAAAGCAAACGGAAAGTTTTTTTATTGCCTGTACAGACGAAAATCGTCTTATCGCTTCGCATAGATGTTCGCGGAAGCATG
>CAYWKM010000083.1:0-3831 GCA_964459165.1 uncultured Clostridia bacterium | reverse complement strand
TTTTTTCAAAAAAGCAAAAAGAAAACACCGATGAAAACCGGTGTTTTTTTAAAATTATCTCTTGGAGAACTGAGGAGCTCTTCTCGCTTTTTTGAGACCGTATTTCTTTCTCTCTTTTACGCGAGGATCTCTTCTCAGGAAACCTTCCTTTTTAAGGGCGGGACGGCAACCTTCTTCCGCTTGAAGGAGGGCTCTTGCGATACCCAAACGGATCGCGCCCGCCTGACCGGTATAGCCGCCGCCGTATACGTTCACGAGAACGTCGTATTTCGCGCTTACCTGCAAAAGTTCGAGCGGTTGTTTCACGATATATTGCGTAGTTCCCTGAGGGAAATACTCTTCCAACGCCTTCCCGTTGACCGTAACGATCCCTGTCCCTGCGGGAATGAGACGAACGCGGGCGATTGCCTTCTTTCTTCTGCCGGTTCCCCAAAATTGAAGTTTTTTCTTTAAATTCGCTTTTGCCATATTAACACCTCCCCCTTAAAATAATTTGAGTTCTTCCGGTTTCTGAGCCGTCTGGTTATGTTCCGCGCCCTTGTAAACGCGAAGCTTGGCGATCATCTTTCTGCCCAAGCTGTTTTTCGGCAACATTCCCTTAACGGCCTCGTAAACGGCTACGTCGCTCTTCTTTTCCATCATATCCTTGTAAGAGATCTCCTTCAAGCCGCCGATGTAAGAGGTGTGGTATCTGTAAAATTTTGTTTTCAGCTTATTGCCCGTAAGAACGACCTTATCGGTGTTGACAACGATAACATAATCCCCGCAATCTATATTGGGTGTGTAAATAGGCTTGTTTTTTCCGCGGAGAACGGCGGCGACCTTCGACGCGAGCCTTCCCAAGGGAATGCCCGTAGCGTCGACTACGTACCATTTCTTTTCAACCGTTTCGGCCTTTGCCATATAGGTTTTCATATCATGTACTCCTTATTTTTCGTGATTTTATTTTTAGAAAAGCGACGCTTTCTGTGAGATAAAAAGTCTTTTCGCTTATTGCTTTTTTATTTTATTATGAATCCTACGTTATGTCAAGCTGTTTTCAGTTGCCTTTTTCAAGTTTTTTCATTTTTTTTGGAAAAATTTCTTTCCTCCCCTTCGCGCTCTTTTTCGCCCCCTTCCTTCTCCTTTTCAGACTTTTTCCCTCGGGCCGCCCGAACGAAGAACGGGATATAAAGCAGAGCGATCAGAAAAAGAGCGATCGCAAAGACGACGATAACGTACAGAACCCAATGCCATTTTTTCGTAAATTCGATTCCCGCAATCGGCGCGGCGTAGGTATAGAAGAAATTCGGGATATCATTGACGACGAAAGACCCGTCCTCCGAATAGGTGAGCTGCGCGAACAGGGAATTATAATACAAGCTGAAAAACGCGAAGGCGAACAGCAGCGCGATCGAGGAGAGATAATGCCGAGGCTTTATTTCGATTTCTTTCGACATACCGATATAAATCGCCAGCGCGATAATCATATCGTGATAGAGAAAGAACCGATAATTGGAAAGGTGCAGAAAAGACTCTTCCGCAGGATAGGTGGAAAAAACGGCGGGAAGAAGAATCGCGAACGGCGCGCCGCCGAGGCAGGTCGCGTACATGAACGCCAAGATTGCCGTGCGCGCTTTGCCGGGCTTTGCGAACCGCGCATAAAAGACGAGCGGGATCTGAATCGAACAGAGGTGAACGGGCAGATGCTCCACGCTCAAATAGGGCGTAAGACCCCCGTCCGCCATGGGAACGAGCTCGATCATGGAAAAGACCTTGATCAATTCGGACAGCGCGCATCCGACGCAGGCAATTGTAAAAACCGTCTTGTAAGACGGTTTTATGCGCTTGATGAGAAGGACGCTCCCCGCGACGAGAAAGACGCTGATCCCGATCCATAGGATATGATAGACGGAAAACATAAGCGAAAAAATTCCTTATTCCCTTACGAGAACAGCCTTAATCCTTCTTACGCCGGCGCCGGAGGATTGTTCCTTCTGAATTTTGAACGTACCCAATTGTCCGGTACGCTCGGCGTGAGGTCCGCCGCAAATCTCCTTGGAAAAATCGCCGATCGTATACGTCTTTACCACGTTTCCGTATCTGCTTTCAAAGAGTCCGGTGAAGCCCTCCTCCTTCGCCTGTTCCAAGGGCATCTCCCGCATGACGACGGGAATATCCAGTCGGATCTGTTCGTTTACGAGATCCTCCACCGCCCGAATCTCTTCCTTCGTCATCGGACGGGGAAAATTGAAATCGAAGCGCAGCCTCTCTACCGTTATATTGGAGCCCTTCTGTTGAATATCTTCGGAGCAAACCTTCTTTAAGGCCGCATGAAGCAGATGAGTAGCCGTATGAAGATAGGTCGTCTCCTCCTTATGGTCGGCAAGACCGCACTTGAATACCGCGTCGCCGCCCGCGCGGCTCTTTTGCTGATGTTCGGCGAACGCCTTATCGTAGCCCGCCCGATCCACCGAAAGCCTTCTCTCCTTTGCGAGCTCTTCGGTGATTTCGACGGGGAATCCGTACGTGTCGTACAGACGGAAAGCCGACGCGCCGTCGATGACGCCGTTTTCCACCTTGGAAGCCGCTTTCTCAAATTCCTTTAAGCCGTCCTGCAACGTCTTGGTGAACCTCTGCTCTTCCTTATTCAGCTCCTCCACGATTCGCCGTCTGTTTGCGACGAGCTCGGGATAAACGTCCTTATATTTTTCAATAAACGTTTCGGCGACGACGGAAAGCGACCCCTCGGGCAGGGAGACGCTCTTGCCGAATCTGACCGCGCGACGAATGATTCTTCTTAAAATATACCCTTGATCGGTGTTGGAGGGAACGACGCCCTTGGGATCGCCGATCATGAAGGTTGCCGTTCTCACATGATCGAGGAGAATGCGGAAGGCTCTCGTCGTCTCTTCGTCGTCGAGATACCCTCTGCCCGTGAGCTCTTCGATCTTTTTGATCGCGCCTTCAAAGATATCCGTCTCGTATACGGAATTTTTGCCCGTGAGCACGCAAAGCGTTCTCTCCAAGCCCATGCCGGTGTCGACGTTCTTCTGCGAGAGCTCCGCATACGTTCCGTCGGCGAGCTTGTTGAAGCGCATGAACACGTCGTTCCAGATTTCGAGGAACGCTCCGTCGTTGTCGGGATCGCCCCCCGCTTTCTTTTCGCCGCGGATATAGAACATTTCGGTATCCGTTCCGCAGGGTCCGGTCAGTCCCGCAGGGCCCCACCAGTTGTTGGAACGGGGCATAAAATAGATATTCTCCCTCTTGATTCCGCATTTTTCCCAAAGCTCGGCAGCCTCCACGTCCTTGGGGAGGTTCATTTCTTCGTCGCCGCCGAATACGGTGACGGCAAGCTTGTCCGAGGGAATGCCGAGATACTTTTCGCTCGTCAAAAATTCATAGCTCCAAGGGATCATTTCTTCTTTGAAATAGTCGCCGAGACTCCAATTTCCGAGCATCTCGAAAAAGGTGCAGTGCCTCTCGTCGCCGACCTCGTCGATATCGCCCGTGCGAACGCACTTCTGTACGTCGGTAAGTCTCTTTCCCTCGGGATGCTTTTCGCCCATGAGGTAAGGAACCAGCGGGTGCATTCCCGCCGTCGTAAAGAGGACGGTGGGATCGTTTTCGGGGATCAGAGAAGCGGAGGGAATAATCGCGTGGCCTTTTTCGCGGAAAAAGGTCAGATATAATTCTCTTAAAGTTTCGCTTGTAAGTTCTCTCATAGATTGCCTCTTAAAAAAATACTATACCTTAATACTATACAACGATTTTTTGATAAAGTCAATGAAAAACAAAGCCGTGTTTTTTTGCTCCGACGGAAAAACCCTTCCGCTTTCGGAGAAAAAA
>CAYWKM010000082.1:0-3994 GCA_964459165.1 uncultured Clostridia bacterium | reverse complement strand
CGCAGGCTTCGTTTACTTTATTATAGCACAAGTTCCGAAAGAAATCCATAAAAAGTTTAACAGAATTTCCTTTAAAAGCAAATTTTTACGAAATCGTCAATCGATTTTCACATCCTTCGGCAAGAGCGGCGACAAAAGGACGCGCACTCCCCCCTGTCTTACGCGCCAAAGCTCCGACAAAAAAACGGGAACGTCCGAAACGCTCCCGCATTTTGTCAAAAAAGAATTCGACGGTTTCTTTCATATGATTGAACGACGCGAAAATTCGCTTTCCCGCTGCAATTACTTCTTCATTGCGTCGACCTGCTTAGCGACTTCTTCCGCGAGGTCTTCGTTCTTCTTTTCGAGCCCTTCGCCCATGACGAAGAAGGCGAATTGATTGACTTTTACGTCCGAGCCCGCGGCTTTCAAAAGCTGAGCGACCGTCTTCTTGTCGTCTTTGATGAAGAGCTGGTTCATCAGGCAGTTTTCTTCATAAAATTTCTTGATTCTGCCCATGACCATCTTTTCCGCGATCGCTTCGGGCTTCCCCTCGTTGATCGCCTGCTGTTTGAGGACTTCCTTCTCCCTTTCCAAAGCTTCGGCGGGGACCTCGTCGGAGGTCAGGTAAGCGGGCTTCGTGAAAGCGATTTGAAGGGTGAGCTCGTGAGCGGCTTCCTTGACGCTTTCGGTAACGTCGCTCGCCGCGACGTCGAGGAGCACGCCGAGCTTTCCGCCGAGATGGATATAGCTCGTAAGATATCCGTCCGTCTCAAAGCGAACAAATCTTCTTACGGAAATCTTTTCTCCGATAATCGCGATCTGTTCTTTGATAAAGGTTTCAACGTCTTTGCTTTCGTCGCTGTAAAGCTTGGAAGCGAGGAGCGCGGCTACGTCGGCGGGATTGACGAGAGCGATCTGCTTGGCGACCTCGTCGATAATGGCTTTAAATTTAGGGCCGTCGGCGACAAAGTCGGATTCGCAGTTGATTTCCACCAAAACGCCGACTTTTCCGTCGATATAGGAAGAAACCAACCCTTCCGCCGCGATTCTCGAAGCTTTCTTTGCCGCCTTCGCGATTCCCCTTTCTCTAAGAAGGTCAGCCGCTTTATCCATGTCGCCGTCGGCGTCGGTCAAAGCTTTCTTGCAGTCCATCATGCCTGCGCCCGTCTTTTCGCGAAGCGCCATTACGTCTTTAGCTGTAAATGCCATATTGATATTCTCCTTGGGAAATTTTAAGCGATTAGTCCTTGTCCGCTTCCTCAGCGACAACCTCTTCGATCGAAGCGGGAACAACGGCTTCTTCTTCCTGTTCGGGAACTTCCAAAACGGGCGTCTCCCCCTGATTTGCCTCGATGACGGCGTTGGCGATGACGGAAGAAATGAGCTTGATCGCGCGAATCGCGTCGTCGTTGCCGGGGATTACGTAATCGATGAGATCGGGGTCGCAGTTGGTGTCGGTAATGGCGACGATGGGAATGTGGAGCTTTCTCGCTTCGGCTACGGCGATGTCTTCGTTATGAGGATCTACGATAAAGATAACGCCGGGCGTCGTCTTCATGTTCTTGATGCCGCCGAGGTTTGTGGAAAGCTTCTGCATTTCGGCTTTGATGAGAGCTACTTCTTTTTTGGGAAGAAGGTCGAAGTCGCCGTTCGCTTCCATTTTTTCATATTCTTCGAGCTTATCGATTCTGGAACGGATCGTCTTGAAATTGGTGAGACAGCCGCCGAGCCAACGAGCGTTGACATAGAACTGACCGCATCTTTCCGCCTCTTCCTTAATCGCGTCCTGAGCCTGCTTTTTCGTACCGACGAAGAGGACGGACTTGCCCGCCTTTACCTGTTCGACGACGAACGCGTAAGCTTCTTCGATGAGATCCGCGGTCTTCTGCAAATCGATGATGTGAATGTCGTTTCTTGCCGCGAAGATGTACTTCTGCATTTTGGGGTTCCACTTTCTGGTCTGATGTCCGAAATGAACGCCCGCTTCCAGAAGCTGTTTCATAGTAATAACTGCCATAATAAATTCCTCCGTTTTTACCTCCCCGAATGGTTTTTTCCGCGCCATAGCCCGCAGGAAAAAGAATTTACGGGTCACGGGGCGCGAACGCTTCGGGTGTGAATTTTTTTGCCTTAACATTTTAACATAACTTGTATCTTTTGACAAACGATTTTGAGGGGATTTTATAAAGTTTCTTCCTTTCTTTTATAAACAATCGATAATCGATCGGACGAGTCCTTCGTCCCCCCCTTCTCCTCGATACGGCGCAAAAGAGACAACCCCGCCCTTTCGACGGAGTTGTCTCTTGAAAAAAATTTAAACGTTACGTTGAGTAAGCTTGACGATGCGCGAGTCGAACGCCGACCGACGATACGGATTCTGAATCATGGGTCGCGGGAACGCCCGCGTCTTTTCCGCGCGGACTTTCGATTCTTTTTCCCTTCGTAAATCAGGAACGCCAATCCCGCCGCAAACAGCGCGACCGAAATATATTGAGAAAGCGAAAAATGGAAATACACGCCTCGAATCGAATCTCCTCGGAAAAATTCGAGAATAAATCTGCATACCGTATACGAAAACAAATAGGTAAATACGGCCGCGCCTCTCTTTTTTACGGTATAAAAAACCGTTTCGGAGACAACATATATGCCGATCAGACAAAACGCTTCCGTCAACTGAATGGGAAACAGAGCCGTGTTCAACGGAGTGTTTCCATCGATCGCGGAATAATAGACGACGCTGAAAGCGCCTTCGGTAGGCAGACCGAAACAGCATCCTGAAAGCAGACACCCGATTCTTCCGAGCGCGTGTCCCAAAGGCACGCTCGGCGCATACAGAGCAAAATAAGTCATGCCGCTCAATTGATACAGCTTCGTGTACAGAAACAATCCCGATATCCCGCCTATCAGTCCTCCGTAAAAGACGAATCCGTTCCTGATTACGTCGATTACCGACAAATGATACTCTGCGATGTATCGAAAGGAAGTGAGAATACAGAGGAGCTTCGCGCCGAGAATGCCGCCGATCGCTGCGAAGACGGCGGAATATACCACCTCGGAAAAAGGAAGCTTTAAAATTTTTGCCCGGGGGATCGCCAGAAGAACGCCCGCCGCGAAGCCGGCGGACAGCAACAGCCCGTAAAACGGAATAAACCTCCGGAATACATAAAAACCGTTTGTCCTGATTTCGATCATCCCTCTCTCCCTCCGATACGGCTGAAAAAATCAGTTCCGTCGAGGGCGTTCCTTCCCTTTATCCGAGTACGCCCGTCCCCGCTACCGCCAACACGCAAATTCCGCACGTAAAGAACGTGATCGCCGTAAATACCGTGGCGACGATACCGATTACCATGCCTGCCGTAGCGAGACCGCTCGCCTGCTTTTTCCTCCCGATGCAGCTGAGCACAAGCCCTACGACGGCCACGGGCAAGCCGATAATCCCCATAACGGGAACTCCGAAACTGATAAAACCGAATACGACGCCGATGATCGCGAGGACAAATCCTGCAATAACCATAAAAACCTCCTTTTCAATAAAATCTCTCAATTTATCAATATTTCATTGACTATTACATTATAATAAACAATTTATTTAATGTCAAGCTATTTTTTCAACATTTTATTTAATATTTTATTAACGAAAATCCAATGGGGAGGCAAAATGGAAAATTTAGGAGAAAAATTGAAAAGCGCAAGGCTTTTTGCCGGAAAAAAGCAGAAAGAGGTAGCCGAAATTCTGTCCTGCACGACGCAATGTTACAGCAATTACGAGAAGGGAAAGACCGAACCGAATATCGATTCGCTCATTCTCATAGCGAAATATTTCGGCGTGACGCTCGACGAACTGTTAGGGCTCGAGTCCTCCCGCGTGCAGCCGATCGACCACGATCAATTGTTTTTGCTGAACTTTACGAGGTTAAAAAACAGCGAAAAGAACCGCGTCTTAGGTTACATCGACTGTCTATTGAACAAATAAAGGTCGCAATCTCCTGTTCCGCCGTCGCTTTCGCCGACT
>CAYWKM010000081.1:0-4064 GCA_964459165.1 uncultured Clostridia bacterium | reverse complement strand
CGAACAGGCGTTTTCTATGGCGCAGAGAAGAAGATTTGAACTTCCGAACGAGTTTCCCCGTCACACGATTTCCAATCGTGCGCCTTCAGCCACTCAGCCATCTCTGCAAGATCTCCCTTAACGGAAAGCTTGTTTATTATATTATAGATTTCGGGAAAAAGCAAGTATTTTTTTAAACTTTTTTTATTTTTATCCGATATTTTCGAGAGCCATTTTTTTAAACTCCCTCGCCGCGGCGCTCAGGGGATGGCCGGCGTCCTCCGCCATGCAAATATACCTTTCGGGCAGGGCTTCGTCCAAATCGATTTTAAAGACCTCTCCGGAGTCGATCGCCCTTTGCGCCATCTCTTCGGGAATATATCCCAAGCCTAAATTCTGTTCCACCATCGGAAGAACCATGTCCGCCGTAGCCGGCTCGATATCGGGATTCAACACAATATTGTGTTCCGCGTAAAAATTCTCCATGAGCTTCCTCGTCTGCGTGCTTTTGCCGAGACAAATTAAAGGGTAGGGAGCGATATCGGATAATTTTACCTTCTTCCCCTTCAATTCCCAAAATTGCTTCCCCGCGATCAGAACGTCCTTGAAGGGCTTTAAATGCGTTACCTTTAAGGGCTTTGCGATATCGGCGGGCGTCGACACGATGGCAAAATCGACGACCCCCGATTTTAATTCGTCGATCGCCTTATTCGTCGAGCTGTTTTCTATTTTTATTTTCACCCCGACGTATTGACGGCGGAACTTGTTCAGCATATCGAAAAGGTAACAGTGGAGGGCCGTTTCGCTCGCGCTCAAATAAATCGCGCCCTCTTGGAGGCTGACCGACTGCATCAGCTCGCTTTCCCCCCTGAAAAACTGCGCGCAGCCCGCCGCCACATAATCGTACAGAAGCCGCCCCTCATGCGTCAATTCTACGCCGTTTTTACTTCGTATAAAAAGCCTGCAACCCAATTCATGCTCGAGATTCTGCATCGAATGCGTAATCGCCGGCTGGCTGGTGAAAAGCACGCGCGCGGCTCTCGTAAAATTTTTATATTTTACCACGTAATAGAACGTCTTATAATATTCAAAACTAACGCTCATTTTTATACCTCTCATAAAAATAAAGCATATTAAATATGCATTATTATTATTTTACATTATGATTTGATTATAGTATAATGGAAACCGTTTTCAAAGTCAAGATAAAAATCAAATTTACGAGATAAAATATATGATAAAAAATTTAGCCTTATCGGACAAAGAGACCTTACGCGCTCTCTTGGCGGATTACGAACGCCGATTCGAAGAAATCCAATCGAAGCATTTAAAGCTCGATTTGTCCCGCGGAAAGCCCGACGCGAATCAGCTCGATCTGTCGACGGGTATGTTCGAAATTCTGAAAGAAAACTCCGACTTTACAAGCGAATCCGGATTGGATTGCAGAAATTACGGCGCATTGGACGGTATTCCCGAAGCGAAGAAAATGATGGCGGATTTACTCGACGTAAAGCCCGAAAACGTCCTCGTCGGCGGAAATTCCAGCCTGAATTTAATGTACGACGCTTTGACCCGAAGTATGCTTTTCGGCGTAGGAGGAAATCCGCCCTTCTGCCGACAGAAAAATTTAAAATTTCTCTGCCCGTCTCCGGGCTACGACCGTCACTTTGCCATTACGCAGGAATTGGGCTTCGAATTGATTCCCGTTAAAATGACGGAAAGCGGTCCCGATATGGATGCGATCGAGGAGCTTGTAAAAGACGAAGCCGTTAAAGGCGTCTGGTGCGTTCCGAAATATTCCAACCCTACCGGCTGCGTCTATTCCGACGAAACGGTAAAAAGATTTGCCGCATTGAAGCCCGCGGCGAAGGATTTCAGGATTTATTGGGACAACGCTTACTGCGTTCATTTTATTTACCCCGAGAGACGTCGCGAACTTTTAAATATCCTCGACGAATGCGAAAAAGCGGGCAATCCCGATATGGTTTATGAATTTACCTCTACGTCGAAGATCACTTTTTCGGGAGCGGGCGTTTCCGCCATAGCGAGCTCCGTCGCCAACATCGAAGAAATCAAAAAGCATATGGCTTATCAGACGATCGGCTTCGATAAAATCAATCAGCTAAGACACGCCAGATACTTTAAGGACAAGAACGGAATTATGGCTCACATGGAGAAGCAGGCCGAGCTTCTTCGCCCCAAATTTGAAACCGTGTTGACTACGATGGACGAAGCGTTCGACGGAGAAGAAATCTGCTCCTATACGCGACCGGACGGAGGTTATTTTATTTCCTTCGACTCCTTGCACGGCTGCGCAAAAAAAATCGTTGCGAAATGCAAGGAAGGCGGCGTAACGCTCACGGGAGCGGGAGCCACCTTCCCCTACGGAATCGATCCCGACGACTGCAACATTCGCATCGCTCCCACCTTTGCCTCTCTCGAAGATATCGCGACCGCCGTCAGACTGTTCTGTATCTGCGTCCATATCGTGAGCATACAAAAATTGCTTGAAAAATAACAAAAAAAGAGCTATCGTTCGGTTTTATCGACGACGGCTCTTTTTTAAACCGTTATCGTATTGACCGAATGACAGAACGGGACGGCGGAAATTCCTACGAGCGGCGGAATCCGACATAAAAATAAAGACAAAGCGATAGCCTGCCTTGTCTTTATGGTCGGAGAAACGTGATTCGAACACGCGACCTCATGGTCCCGAACCATGCGCGCTACCAACTGCGCTACTCCCCGAATCAGAGAAAGCTCTCTTTAAAGCTTTTTCTGTACGACGGACTGCCGTCGATACGACGAAGCTTCGCCCCGAAAAATCGACCTTTCGACCGTCCTTTGAATTCTAACATAAGCGAGAAAAATTGTCAACTGTTTTTCAACCGCTGAAACGATTTTATCCGAGCGAAGCCGCCCGCCGCTTTGAAGGAAGAGCCCTTCGCTCGCCCTTATCCGCCTCGCGAGCGTCCGTTTTACCGAGCGCAAGTCACACGGAAAAAACGCCGATCTTCTCCCTCTTTGGCGCAATTTGTCAAGCGTTAAAGAAAGGCCGAGCCTTTCTACGCGCCTATACGGATAACCGACATACGGATAACCGACCGATTATCGAACAAAAAACGAGCTCAAAAAAAAGAACCCGCTATTCCTTATTCGACATTCAGATAAGAACTCTCTCGACGCCGTCGAAAAAGCCCGTCGAAGCCTTCCCGACGCGCCCGCTTTATACGTTAAGCGCCTTTCCTTCCTTATCGAACAAATAGATATTCGTTACCTTCTCCTGCCAGCTTTTCGAATCTATTTTATAATATATTCTCGCCGCCCACCAATATTGTTCTCCGTTCGTGGGAGCCGAAACCGTTAGGGATTCCCCCATATTTAAATCGGCGACAAAATTTTTATCTATAAACGTCATGCCGGCAAAAGAAGTCGGGCAAGCTTCGGAATAATACAATTCCAAGGCGACTTGAACGTTTGAAGGTAAAATCGTAAGCTTATTTTTTGCGGTCGCGACGATTTCGCCGTCTTCTCCCATCATTGAGAGGGAAAGCGCGGTAAACAGACCGTGCTGCGGAGATTCCTCTCTCAAGTCGGTTTTTTCCACTTCCGTCGCGTTCGTTAAAACGGTATATTTTCCAATAAATACTCCGATAAATAAAAATACGCCCGACAGAAGCAATATAGTCAGGAAACGCTTTATTTTCATTATAAACCTCTCTATTTTTCAATCGACACGCGACTTACCGCGCCGGAAATATCTGCGTTCAGCATTCTTCCCTTCGTTCAATTCATGTATATTTTTAAGCAACGCGACAAATACGGTCAATAAAAGTAAGCTGATAACGCAAAAGACAACAAACTTTGAAAGATCGACGTCGACCGTATAAACCACATAGGATTCCAACGGGAACAATATGATTCCTACGCAAACGGTAATAAAGGTCATAACGGACGCGCCCACACCGAAAAGGACGGCTAAGCCTATCAAAAAAAATCTTTTTATTCTGTTATAGTATATCGATAAATCGGAATCCTTTTCCGACGGAACGTCCTCCGTTTGAGCAGCCGCTTCTTCCGCGCTC
>CAYWKM010000080.1:0-4084 GCA_964459165.1 uncultured Clostridia bacterium | reverse complement strand
TTCGCCGACTATTTTAACGTATCCGTCGATTATCTCTTAGGGCGAACGGACAACCCGAAAAGGCTTGAACGGTTTTTACCGCAATGCCCTCTTTGCCTTTTGAAGCGAAGCCCGAAGAACCAAGCGAAAAAAACGCTCTCTCCCGAAAAAGCCGACCTTTTCGGGAGAGAGCGTCATAAATATCGTTTTCCGTCTTTTAATTTTCCGTATCTTCTTCATACCGTTCGTACTCGTCGCAGAACCGATTGAAAATTTCCTCCATCAAAGTCTCGTCTTCGATGGGTTCGAGCGTCTGATCGGGTTCTTCCCCGACGAGCTCGTAAATCGCCACCTCCTCTTCTTCCTCCTCCGTCTGAGGATCCGCAAGCTGAAATACGCAATACCATCTTCCTTTATGGTCGATCGTACCGATATGATAATATTCAACCTCGTTGCCGTCCTCGTCCACCAAAGTGACGAGGTTATCTTCTTCCTCGGTTTCGTCTTCTCTGATTTCGTCCGTCATAATAAAAACTCTCCTTTACGTTTTTTTATCGCGAATCCGCGCTAAATAAGAGTCGAGTATATACGAAGCCGCTATACTGTCCACTGAATTTTTGCGCTTTTCCCTTCTTACGCCCTCCTGAATCAGGATCTCGCGCGCCTGAATCGTCGTGAAGCGTTCGTCCTCCTCCTCGATGGGAATACGGGTCTTTTCGCGCATCGCGTCGATGAAACGCTTGGTCTTGACCGTCTGAACGCTTTCGCTTCCGTCAAAATTGACGGGAAGCCCGCATACGATCGTCGAGACGAAGCGGTCTTCGGCGAGCTTTACGATCTGTTCCACGTCGCGCATGAAATTTTTCGTGCGCCAATACGTTTCGACCGGAATGGCATATTCGCCGAACGGATCGGAAACGGCGACGCCTATCCTTTTATCGCCTATATCGAAAGCGATGATCTGTTTGCCTACCATGATTAAAGTATAGCATACTTTTTTTGTTCCGTCTACCTATTTTCGAGAAAAAGAAAAAAGTCATACGTTTTTTCATGAAGGGTAAAGCGGAAAATCCGACGTTTTTCTCCGTAAATTAAAAACCGACAAATTCTTTAAAATCTGTCGGTTTTCTCCTTTAATCCGCAGCGGCGTCTTTGTTATCATCGGTCATTCCGCTGCTTGAACCGGCGGAAGAACCCGATTTCGACGAGAAATCCTTTAATTTTTCATCCATTAAGCAATTCGCCTTTTCCATCACCTCGTCCTGACTTTTTTTGATAAGCGTTCTCGCTTTATTGCTGTTGACCGCAATGAGGGCTCCGCCGACCAGACCGACGGCTACGCCCATACAAAACATTTTATCCATAGTATCCTCCGAACGGAAAAAATCCGTCCGGAATAAAGTATGTGACAAAATTTTTTATTTTATTCTTTCATCAAGGATTCTATTTGTCTCTTTAAGGAATCGTTCTCCTTTAAAAGCCTCTCGTTTTCCTGCTTCAACGTGACATTGAGCTTGTCGTACATGCTGTTGATCTCGTTCTCGATTCTCTTTTGCAAAAGAAGCCTTCTGTCCGCCCTCTCGTTTTCGTCCGGCAATACGCCCATCTCCGTGCGGATGCGCTCGATGCGCTCCGGCTGTTTCTTTAATACGTTTCGGTATTTATTTTGCAGACGAAGCGTCAATTTTTCGTCGTCGCCCGCAATATTGCGGATCGCGTGGCGAACCGAATAGCCCTTGTTCTTTTCTCCGAGGATTCGGCGGATCATATCGTCCGTTTCCTCTTCGGTAAATTCCTTAATCTCCTCCGCATAAAGATTTTTACCCTTTAACAGCCTATCCACTCTGGCGTCTCCTCGGCTCTTCAAGAGGGCGTAATAATAATTTCTTACGCTGCCCTTGGCTCTGCCGTGACTGCGACCGTAAGCGTCGAAGAGGAAAGAAAGCGTCTTTCCCTTCCCTTTTCCCTCGTAAATGTACTCGATCAGATTTTCAGCCTCTTCCTGCGTATAGCCGTTGATTTTATTCATATACTTGCTCCTTTTGTCTGAATATTGACATAAACGAAAAAATTTATTCATAAAATCACGACATGAGATTTTATTTTTTATCCGACCGCCCCTGCGCGCTGAAACTCGGCGGATTGTATGCGGGAAGGGTAGGCGGAACGGAAAAATTTATGGATATCGACCCGTCGGACAACATTTTATGCGAATTTATCCCCGCGAACGGAAAATATCTGCCCTGTTCCTTCGAGATCGACGAAAGCTTTCTTCCGCCCGAAGGCATAAAGGAGTATCTATTCCCGAACGCCGTCGCGCTGTACGCCGAGGATTTCATCCGCCGGGATTCCACGTTAAAGCTCCTCTTACAGGAAAATTTTTCGGATTGCACGGTGAGCGTATTCGTTCAAGGAAGAGTGCAGGTCAGCATAGAGAACGAGCGGGATATTTTCACGCACGTCCTTTCCGATTCGTTTGAAAGCTGCCGTATCGAGAGAAAAGAAAACTGCATCGTCCTTTTCGGCGAGGGGGAAATCGCGGTATTGAACGCGGCGGGAGAGCTTCTTTTGACGAAGGAGACGATTTCCGCCCGATTGGACGAAGCTCTCGAAGCCGTCGTTCCCTTTGCGGACAGCATGAACCATTACGCCGAATGCAAATGGAAGCTGACCGACCGGACGGAGCTGATCGAATATAAGATCGCCTGCCGCCTCCCTCCGAAGGAGAATATGCTCCTCTACGCGCTGACGGAATCCCTTTTAATCGACGCGGACGTAAAAGCCTTCGTAACCCCTTCGTTATACGAAAAAATCCGTTCGTTAAAAAAATTTTTAGGGGATTATCTTTCCGTCCTGTTCGTTACGCCCGAAGTCGTCGGACTGACCTACCAAATAAAAGAAAACGTCTTTCGCGTGGATTATTATACGGCGGAATACAAGGACGGAAAAATAGACAATATCAAGGAAAAGGAATGCGAGAGCGAAGGGAGCCTCGCCGAACGGCCGATATAAAACCAACGATTCTCCTTCGGCAACCGCTTGACTTTTTCCTTTTCATTCCCTTATAATGGAAAATCATGAAAGCTTTCAAAAATCAAAAAACGTTAAAAAGACTCTCCGGCGTATCGATCCTCCTCGTCGGGAACGTCGGACTCGCCGCCGGCGTCGAATTTTTTATCGTACCCAACGACCTTATGTCGGGCGGCGTAGCCGGCATAGGCTTATTCGTTCAGACCCTTTTCCCCACGATGAGCCTTTCCCTGTTTACTTTTATCGTGAATCTTCTGTTGCTCGTCGTCGGATTTTTCTTTTTGGGGAAGAATTTTACTTTGACGACGACGTTAAGTTCCGTATGCTACCCCGCCGCCATGGCGGTCATGGAATTTACCTTCAAAGGGATGGTCCTCACGGAAAACAGCTTGCTTTCCGCTATTTTTGCGGGTCTGCTCACGGGACTTTCGATGGGATTGATTATCAGGCAAGGCGCCTCGACGGGCGGATTGGATATTCCCGTGCTCATCGTACACAAATATACTTCTATTCCCGTATCCTTTCTCGTTTATGTCTTCGATTTCATCATACTCGTCCTTCAAGCCTTTTCTCATCCGGCAGAAAGCTTTCTTTACGCAGCGCTGATGTTGTTAATCTCCTCGTTTACCATGGATAAAATTCTGCTGGCGGGACAAAAGAAAATACAGATGAAAATCATTTCTCAAAAGCAGGAAGAAATACGAAAGGCCATTATCGAAAAGGTGGACAGAGGGGTAACGGTTCTCTACGGAGAGACGGGTTACCTGCACGAGCCCCTGCATATGCTGGTGAGCGTCATGTCGAGAAGGGAAGTCGCAAAGCTGAGAAAGATCATCGACGAAATCGACGATTGCGCCTTTATTATGATCAGCGAGGTTTCCGAGGTACGGGGCAGAGGATTTACCATCGAAGACGCAAATATCCCGAAAAAACATAAATAAAAGAAGTTGCCGTTTCAAAAGCGCATTTTTCCATACTTATTTATCTTCCGAGGGCAAGGGCATTGAATCAACTTCTGTTTCCCATGGCTGTATCGGTACGGCACGGCAAAGGAAAGGCAAAATTTCCACGCAAG
>CAYWKM010000079.1:0-4086 GCA_964459165.1 uncultured Clostridia bacterium | reverse complement strand
ACGGCTTCGTCTTTAAAGATAATCAGGAGGAGGCTTATCGGTTTATTAAGAGTCTCAAATGAAGGATTGATAAGACAAAAGGCAAGCGGCGCGACGCGGACCCCAAAGTTTGGACAAAGAATTCAATAAATTAGATTTGGGAATGAGTTCTGTATTGCACAGGACTCATTCCGTTCGTTTGAGAAAAATTCTCTCGTTGTTGTAATAAGAAATGTATAATTTCGAACTTTTAAACGCCTACCGCTTGAAGAGCTATATAAAAATCAAAAAAAGATATTGACTTGAATGATTAAACGATGTAAAATATAAGTATATAAAAACATACAAGGATATAAAAGGGGATTTTTATGAAGAAAAAATTTTTAATAACGCTTACGGCGTTCGTTTTTATCTTTTGCGCGTTGGGGCTGACGGCTTGCGGCAGCGAAGGACTTTCCTTTCTGTATGATTATACGGCGGGTTCGTACAGCGTGACGGGAATAGGAACCTGCAAGGATACGCGTGTCGTCATTCCTTCCGCATACAAAGGGAAGCCCGTGACTTCAATCGAAGCGAACGCGTTTTCCGGAAATTCGTTGATCAGGAGCGTCGTCGTTCCGAACAGCGTGACGAGCATCGGGCAACAAGCTTTTTGGCATTGCCGCGGGCTTGAAAGCGTAAAGATCGGGAAGAACGTCGCAAGCATCGGTTCTCAGGCGTTTTACAGCTGCGAATCGCTTAAAAAATTAACGTTCGGGAAGGATATATCGAGCATCGGCTCTCAAGCGTTCAGCGATACCCCTTTTTATTACGACGTTGACAATTGGATCGGCGGCGCGTTTTATCTCACCGCAAAGGACGGAAAAACCTTATATTTATTGAATGCGAGCTCAAGCTCGGTATCCGGAGAATATGAGGTCGCCGAGGGCACGAAGCTGATTGCGGACGCTGCGTTTTCGGGAAACGACGAATTAACGAGCGTTGTTATTCCCGACAGCGTGACAAGTATCGGCAATAGTGCGTTCTTATGGTGCAGCGGACTTGAAAACTTAACGATCGGGAGCGGCGTAACGAGCATCGGCGGCGGCGCGTTTTATTCTTGTACCCAATTAAAGAGCATAACGGTCAGCGAAGCGAATAAAACTTATTCCGGCGAAGGCAACTGTTTAATCGAAAGGGCGACGGGCGCGTTGCTGCAAGGCTGTCAAAACAGCGTCGTTCCGAACAGCGTGACGAGCGTCGAGGGCAGGGCGTTTTATGCTTGCGACGGACTTACAAACGTCGATATTCCCGACAGCGTGACGAGTATCGGGGAAAGGGCGTTCTATGCTTGCGACGGACTTGAAAGCGTAACGATCGGGAAGAACGTCGCGAACATCGAAAGGGGAGCGTTCGAGGGATGCGTAGGATTAAAGAGCATTGCGGTCGATGAAGGAAATGAAACTTATTTTGGCGAAGGCAACTGTTTAATCGAAAGAGAGACGAATACGTTGATCTTAGGTTGTCGGAACAGCGTTATTCCCCGGGGGGTAAGGATTATCGGCGAAAAGGCGTTTTACGCTTGCAGCGAACTGACGAGCATTGTCGTTCCGAACAGCGTGACGAGTATCGAGAGCGATGCGTTCGCTGAATGTGAGAATCTCGCCGATATCTATTATGCGGGGACGGAAGCGCAATGGAACGCAATCGATAAGAGCCGCTCTAAAATTACTTATAAGGCGACGGTCCATTATAACTACACGGCAGAATAAAGAAAAGAGCCGCCCTTCCCGTTCGGGAAGGGCGGCTCTTTCCTCCGCGACGTTTCTTGATAAAAAAATAGAGAGAAGCGGACGGGAGGCGCGAAAACGCTTCTTTATCGGCGGCGATAGGAAAAAATGCTTCGCAAGCGACGGATTTTTTTCTTTCCCCCTTGACAATGAAAATAAACCGTGTTACACTGTTGTCGTTCCCTTGAAGGGGGGGAGCGAAGGAGGAAAAGAGGATGAACTTCAAATACACCGATGAAGCGCTAAAAAAATTGGTAAAAGACAACGTCGTGCCGGGGTGCGCGGCGGCGGTTTCCCTGAACGGCGAAATCGTTTATCGTGGCGCGTACGGCAGGCAGGGAGAGGGGGACGCTCCCATGACGACGGACAGTATTTTCGAGCTGTGTTCCGCAAGCAAAGTAATCGTTATGACGGCGGCCCTCATACTGTTCGAGAGGGGAAAGTTTTTGTTGCAGGAGCCGATTTCCGAATATCTTCCCGCTTACAAAAATATGAATAAGTACGTCCTAAAAGAGGGCAAATGGGAAGTGGAGCCGCTTGAAAATCCCATTCTTATAGAACATTGTTTCCATATGGCTTGCGGTATGCCCTACGGTTTCGTCGCGGACAGCGAAGAGGAGAACGCGAAGATTTTTGCCTCCTGTCCCACGGCGCTGGGGCAGGGAAAGACGAGGAAGGCTCTCATTGAAAAATATAACGGAAAATACGACATTCTTACGGAAGCGAGCGAAATGGCGAAGGTTCCCGTCATGTTCGAGCCGGGCACGCATTGGATGTACGGTTACGGGCATGAGCTCGTCTCCGCTCTCATTAAAGTAACCTCCGGCATGGAGACGGGGGAGTTTATCAAAAGGGAAATCTTCGACCCTCTCGGCATGACGAGCTCTTCCTATCGTTACCTGCCCACGCATGAGGGACGGCTCGTCGATTTTATGGCGAAAGAGGGGGAAAGCTTCAAGGCGCATAACGAATTTAGCGTATTCTCTTTTGCGCACGCGCAGGACTGTCCGTTGGACCTCGGCGGCGGAGGGTTGCTCTCTTCCGTCAACGATTACATCAAATTTGCGACGATGCTCGCAAACGGCGGAACGTGGAAAGGGGAAAAGATTATTTCCCGTAAGACGATCGACCTGATGCGCACGGATCGTTTGAACGAGGCGCAGAGGAAGGACTTCGATTGCTCCTATAATCGCGGTTACGGCTACGGATTAGGGGTAAGGACGATGATCGATCCATCCAAAACCTCCAACGGAAGCGTGGGAGAATTCGGTTGGACGGGCTACGGCGGTACTTATGTGGCAATCGATCCCGAAGAGAAGCTTGCGATGTTCTACGGACATCAGACGGTTCCCAACAACGAGGAATATTGCCATCACCGTTTCCGCAACAGCGTGTACGGCAGCCTGACGAGCGTCAGGTAGGCGGTTTTAAGAGAAACGAGGGCAAAGGCGGTTGCAAAATTTTTAATAAAAAATCAAAAAAAGAGGGGGAGACGTTTACCATAGTTCCCATAGGGAATTTATAGGTAAAAAAAGGTATAGAAAATAAGGCGTGGCTTTAAGCCACGCCGTTTCTCTTATCTGTTTGTGGACGAACTATGCTACTTGTAGCTTAGTGAGATATAGATATATTGAAATTATTTTGACCTGTCCGATAAATTGTAATTTATCGCAGTTATCCTTATTTTATCGCTATGTATAAATAGCAATGGGTTTTACCGTCTTTCGTGTATGCGGCGGGAACGGTGCTTTCGTAGTCGATAGTAAAAGCTCGTTTTATTTCTCCGTTTGCCGTAAGTTGCCAAACCTTCGACCACGCCTTGTTTGCGCAGTCTGCTATCGTTTCGCCGATTTCGTCTATCTTGATATACTTACCCTGTGCAACTAATTCTTCCATTTTCGCAAAGAAGTCAGCCGTTACGGTCATTATAGACAAATTATACTTGCCTTTTTCGTTGCTTTCATAGTCACTGTATGCCGAAATCGGCGAAAGACCTTTGACGGGTACGCCTTTTTCGATAAAATCAAGCGGAATTTTACCTTGCATAATGTCTGCCCAAAGCTCGTTGATTTTTGCCATTCCGCTTTCGGAATTGTCTGTGCGTATCGTTACGCTCTTAAATGAATATGCCATAATATTCCTCCATAAATTACTGTTTATCGCTCTATTTGAGCAAATAAATTATATCACTTTTCAAGCTATTAAGCAATAAAATACGGTACTCGCTTAAAAGTGCAACTCTTATAAAATTTTAGTTTTTTTATTCCCTATGGCAAGCGCACATTTCCCTTGCCTTTCGTCTTGACTCGCCCAAAGGGTGTATTCCGATATAAAATTT
>CAYWKM010000078.1:0-4311 GCA_964459165.1 uncultured Clostridia bacterium | reverse complement strand
AATCTTTTCTTCGTTTAAAATTCGGAATCGGGTCAATAATCTCTCTTGTCTTAGGCAAGGGAGGTTATTTTATGTTTAAATTGATTAAGACGGTTTTTTATCTGTTCCTTTCTGCGGCGATCATCGCCTTCTTTTCTTCGCTCGGCGGAGAGAATACCGCTTTCGAGGACGGCGAAGTTTACACCTTTTATTGCGGAAGCGTTTCGTCCAATGCGGAAATCGTCGTCTGCATGGGAAACGCGGGAGCCGTGAAGCCGACGCTTTCCGACGTGCGCGGCGAAAGCGTCGTCTATACCGATAAGAGCGTGAAGGAGCTCGAAGAGCGGTATCGGGCGATTCTCCTGCTCGAAGAAACTTGCGGAGACGTCATCAATCGCTATTATTATTCCCCGTATTTTACGACCGCGATTACCGTCGGCGGAATAAGGATCAATCTGCATATCGCTCAGCGGGAAGGGAGCGTCTGCATCGGCACGCCGATCATCTTCGGCGGATATTGAAAAAGAAAAAAAAGGTTTGATTTTTTTCGTATAAAAACAAAAGAGAAGGTCAACAATCTACATATCAATATGGAGGAGCGATATGAAAGAAAATTCAACGCACAAAACACTAAGCAAAAGAAAGAAGTTACTCATGATTTTGACGCCGGTATGCTCGCTCGTCGTGGCGGGCGCCGTCGTGACGACGGTTCTCGTAACCGCGCATAACAAAAAAATCAACGAGCTCAATACGGAAATCGATAATCCCGTCGACGGAGACGATGATCCGGTCGACGTCGGCACGGATCCCGACGACGGACCCGTCGGGGGAGCGGCGGACGACAATCCGGTCGATTCTCAGCCCGACGACGAAGGGGACGCTCCCGTATCGGGAACGATTACCGTGTTTGCCGATCCGGTAAAAAATATGAATATTTTGCACACCTTCGGCTTTTATTATAATTCCACGCTGAACTGCTATTACGAGCATCGGGGCGTCGACGTAGCCGCCGAGGCGGGCGACGAGGTTTACGCCACTACCGACGGTACGATTACCGCCATTTATTCCGACGACGTGCTTTTGGGCAATCAGGTCGTCCTCACGGGCGGCGAAGGGATCGTCACCGTCTACGATTTTATCGATCCGCTCGAAACGCTCTCCGTGGGCGATAAAATAAAGAAGGGCGAAATCATCGGTACGGTCTCCGCGGCAAACGGAAGCGAGTATAAGGACGGAGCGCACGTTCACGTAGAGGTCTATGTAAACGGAAGCGTCGTCGATCCCGAAAACTATCTCTCGTCCACCGAGAAATAGGATTGATTCCGTCCCTCCGTCTTTTTCCGTTTTTTCAAGAAAAAGAAGGAGAAAGTTCTTGCGAGGGGGCGGATTTCATACAATAATCTCCGGAAAGTATTTTTTTCGGAGGTTTTGTTTATGAAAAGGATAAGTCTGCTTTTCGCGGCGCTGCTGTCGTTTTTTCTCTTGCCTTTTTCTTCCTGTTCGGAAAATGAAAAATATTCCCTGTACGATATGACTTGCTCTTACGACGAGGAGACTGCTACCCTTTCCGGTTCGCTCGATTTTACCTTCGTCAATAAGACGGGAGAGGAATTGTCCGCGCTGTGGTTTCATCTCTATCCGAACGCCTATCGTCAGGGCGCGCTGTATTCCCCCGTTTCTCCCATTCATAAGACGGCTTATTACGACGGCGACTCTTACGGCGAAATCGTCATAGAAGCCGTTGACGGAGCTTATATGTGGGAAATCGGCGGCGAGGACAGGAACATTCTTTATGTAACCCTCGCTTCTCCCCTGAAAGCGGGCGAAAAAACTCGGATCCGTATTTCCTTTCAGACCTCGCTGGCAAAGGTAAATCACCGTCTCGGAATCGCCGAGCGCGCCGTAAATCTGAATAATTTTTATCCGATCTTATGCGCCTACGATAAGGGAACGGGATTCTACGAATGCGTCTACTATTCCGACGGAGATCCCTTTTACTCCGATTGCGCCGATTATCGGGTCTCTTTGACCGTTCCTAAGGAGTATGTCGTCGCGTCCTCGGGCGTCGTCGAGGGGAGCACGGGAACGTTGGAAACGACGACGTATACCCTTTCCTCTTCAAAGACGCGCGATTTTTCCGTCGTCATGAGCAAAGAATTTTCCGTGGAGACGCAGACGGTGGGAGAAACGACGGTCAGCTATTACCATTACGCGGACGAAAATCCCTCCGCTTCCTTGCAGGCGGCTTGCCTTTCGCTTTCCTGGTTCTCCGATAGGTTCGGCGAGTACGTATACGATACCTATTGCGTCGTAGAGTCGGGCTTTTGCTACGGGGGAATGGAATATCCCGCTCTCTCGATCGTGAGCGACTCTTTGGAGGAATCCTATCGCTTGCGCGCCATCGTGCACGAGACGGCGCATCAATGGTGGTATGCCATGGTGGGAAACAATCAAAGCGAATACGCTTGGATGGACGAAGGACTCTCGGAATATTCCGCCGCGCTCTTCTTCGATAACCATCCGGAATACGGCATCGACAAGGAGAGCGTCGTCGGTGCGGCGAGAGAAAGCTTTCGCGCCTTCAACAGCGTTTATCGCCAGCTCTTCGACGAGGCGGATACGACGATGAACCGAAACCTCTCTTCGTTTATCAGCGAATACGAATACGTCAATATCGCCTATTGTAAGGGAATGATCCTGTTTGATTCCGTCTGCGCGGGATTGGGAAGGGATAAATTCTTTTACGCGCTCAGAAATTACGCTTCGTCTTATCTCTATCAAAACGCAACGCCCGACGACATGATAAAAAGCTTTAAACGGACGGGTACGGACGTCGGCGGGTTGTTCGATTCCTTTATCCGCGGCGCGGCAATTCTGTAAATTATAAAAAAGTTTCAAAAAACAGTTGCAAAACCTTTCCGGTTTGATTATAATGAAGATACTCATGAATTTGAATATAGGAGCGGAAGATGGACGCAGTTCCCGACAACCGATGCGCATATTTTCATAGAAGATAATCTGTACGTTTATGTTTTACCATAAAACCCTTTGACGCACAGATGTTTTCCTGTGCGTTTTTTGGCGTCAACAATCAGACAAAAGAATTTTAAAGGCGGCAGATTATGGTAAAATATTTTAGAACAGACAACAGCTTGAATATGAAGCAGCTCGCTTCCTATAAGGAAGAATGCTGGATTGACCTCGTCAATCCGAACGACGATGAAATCGAGGACGTCGTCGCCATCACGGGGATTCCGGAAGATATGCTGAAAGCGGCGCTCGACGAGGAAGAATCCGCCCGTTGCGAATTTGAGGACGGAAATTTTATGTATATTGTCGACAGTCCGTATATTATGGATACGAACGACGGCGACCTTTATAATACGATCCCTATCGCGCTCATCTACAACAAAAAGTGCATCGTTACGGTTTCTTTGCACGGGAACGCCATTTTGGCGGATTTCATTTCCAATCGGGGAGAAAAAATTTCCACTTCGGAACCCGTCAAATTTATCCTACACTTCCTCATTGCAAACGCCAAACGTTTTTCGCTTTCGCTCAAACAGATCGAAAAGAAGTCCCTGCGTTTGCAGGCGGAGCTCCACCGTTCCATGCAGAATAAGGAGCTCATTCAGTTATTGAGCCTCGAAAATTCCCTCGTTTATTTCTCTACGTCCTTGAATACGAACAGCGCCGTGCATATCAGACTTTCGAAATCGTATGAAATCAGAAACGATGAAGATTATCGGGACCTTTACGACGACGTCATCGTGGAAACGACGCAGGCGAAAGAGATGTGCGACATTTACCGCGATATTTTAAAGACTACGATGGACGCGTTCAGTTCGGTCATTTCAAATAACGTGAATAACATCGTCAAGACGCTCACCATCATCACGATTATCGTAGCCGTTCCCACGCTCATCGCGGGCTTTTTCGGCATGAACCTCGATCTGCCCTTCGGACTCAAGGTAAATGGCGATTCGTGGGGATTGCAGTTTTGGCTTGTCGTGTTTTTCAGCGCAGTCCTGACGACGGTCGTCGCCGTGCTTCTGATCAAATATACCAATTCGATCAAGACGAAACCCTCCAAAATGATTAAAAAGAAGAGACGGAGCGAAAAAAAATAGAAATATTCCCGCGGACGGAAAAATAAAAAAATAGAAATTTTTCAAAAAAATACTTGACATTAAAATTTATAAGTGCTAATATATAAAAGCTGTCGTTTCAGGAGAGCTTTGAAACAAACAGTCCTGACGCGAAAGCGAGGTCCCGCCGGGGAAGCGGGGAGAAGAGAAGATTAACAACTGCATAGCAACGGAAAGACGAAAA
>CAYWKM010000077.1:0-4415 GCA_964459165.1 uncultured Clostridia bacterium | reverse complement strand
TTTGTTTTTAATCGCTTGATTTTTGTTTTGCGGTGTGATATAATTGCATTTATAAATCATGTCTTTATCGACAGGGAGACGGTATGTCTAAACTAATAGCCAAAACCATATTAAATACCCTTCTCGGCATTCTTGCGGGCGTCGTTCTCATATGGGGCGTCATTTCCCTCGCTTTTCCCGGGCTTTTGGTCGAACCGACAAAAAATATGGGTATGATCAAGGTGAGCGCTTGGTATGCGGCAAGTTCGTATGTCCGCACCGGAGATCTCGACGATCTCGCCGAAGCCACCGAGATGTGCATTTATACTTCAAACGAAAAACAAATCGTAAAATACGGCAGTATCTTTATCCGCATGGACGGATTTGACGAATATTGCGCCTCTCGCAACGAAACGTACGGATCCGATTATAAACAATATATATACGGACATCTGTCCGTCTCTTATTATCATCTCGGACAGGCGGATAAAGCGGTCGAAACGGCGTTTTCCGCCCTGCCGGAAACGTTTGAATCAAATAACGCCGTCTACGCGCTTACGCTCGAGGCGCTTTCCGCGAAGGACAAAGAGACGTGCATACTCATTCGGCAGGAGCTTTTCGCCATAGGAGTAGGGAATTCCGCCGATTATACGCGAGTACTCGGTTGGCTCAATGCGGTCATCGATTCTTCCGCGTCATAAATGGAGCGATAATACGACAAATAACGGTATTTACGAAGGAATACCGTTAAATTTTTATAAAGGAAGAAATACGGAGGTCAATAGAATGCAGCACGAAAGAGTTTTAGTCCTCGATTTCGGAGGGCAGTACAATCAACTTATCGCGAGAAGAGTGAGAGATTTAAAGGTTTATTGCGATTTAAAGCCCTGCGATATGACGATAGAAGAAATTAAGGCGTATGATCCGATCGGCATCATTTTTACGGGCGGTCCCAACAGCGTTTACGATGAAGCCTCCCCTCGCGTGCCCAAAGAAATCTTTGATTTGGGCATTCCCGTTTTGGGCATCTGTTACGGCTGTCAGCTAATCGCCTATACCCTCGGAGGCGCCGTGACGCACGCCGAGACGAGCGAATACGGCAAACGCGAAATTACTCGCATCGCTCCCAGCGTCCTCTTTAAGGACGTACCCGATAAGAGCGTCAGCTGGATGAGCCATACCGATTACGTCTCCGCCGTGCCGGAGGGATTTAAGATCGTCGCCGATACTTCCGAAGGCACTTGTCCCGTCGCCGTCATGGAGAACGAGGAGCGGCGGATTTACGGATTACAGTTTCACCCCGAAGTCGTTCATTCCGAGTACGGAAACGTCATGATGAAGAATTTCCTCTACGAGGTCTGCCATGCCAAGGGAGACTGGACGATGAGCAATTTCGTTTCCGAGCAGGTTTCCAAGATCAAGGAAAAAGTGGGGGATAAAAAGGTCCTTTGCGCCATGAGCGGCGGCGTAGACAGCGCGGTCGCGGCTACGCTCGTCTATCGGGCGGTAGGCAAGAATCTTACTTGCGTATTCGTCGATCACGGATTATTGAGAAAATACGAGGCCGAACAGGTGATGTCCGTCTTTAAGGACGGGCTGGGGATGAATCTGATAAAAGCGGACGAAAGCGAAAACTTCTTGAATCGGCTGGAAGGGGTTTCCGATCCCGAAAAAAAGCGTCGCATCATCGGCGAAGAATTTATCAGAGCCTTTGAAAGGATTGCAAAGCGAATCGGTAAAGTAAATTACCTCGTACAGGGGACGATTTATCCCGACGTGATCGAGAGCGGCAAGGGGAAATCCGCCGTCATCAAGAGTCATCATAACGTGGGCGGACTTCCCGACGTGGTCGATTTCGACGAGATCATCGAGCCTTTGCGCGATCTTTTTAAGGACGAAGTGCGCAAGGTCGGCTTTGAGCTCGGACTTCCCGCCGAAGTCGTAGAGCGTCAGCCTTTTCCCGGTCCCGGACTCGCCATTCGCATTATGGGCGAAGTTACGAGGGAAAAGCTCGAAACGCTGCGCGACGCGGACTATATTTTCCGCGACGAAATCGCGAAAGCGGGGTTGAATAAGGAGATCTGGCAATATTTTGCCGTCATTACGAACAGTCCCACGGTGGGCGTGATGGGGGATTTCCGAACATATGAAAACGTCATTGCGCTCCGCGCGGTGACGAGCGTAGACGCCATGACCGCCGATTGGGCGAGAATCCCTTACGATATACTGGAAAAAATATCCGTTCGCATCGTCAACGAGGTTAAGCATGCGAACAGAATCGTTTACGATATCACGAGCAAACCGCCCGCGACCATCGAGTGGGAATAATATCATCATAGCGACGGAGGAATCGTCGTTATAAAGGATGGATGCGAATCAGGAATAGCATTATGATTGAACTTAGAAAGATTACATCGGTTCATCTTGACGATGTATGAAATTTGCAGATGTTTGAATATTAAAATAAATTAGTATCGTCAATATGGGAATTTCTGATAGATAAACAGTATCAAAAAAAGGATATGGCAAAAAGCATTGATGCGAGGGATTGCCTGTCTGAGAGAAAAATTCAATGTTGTAAGGAACTCAATAATATGAACTACGCGGTAGTATTGGAATTTGATCGGGAGACGGAAAATAAGATTCAAGGGATGATTGATGAAGTTGCAAAGGTCACAGGATGCGATTATATGAAACAGTTAAAAATTCCACCCCATGTAACTGTGTCTGCTCTTGTTAGCGATCATGAAGCCGCGCTGCTTTCAGAAATGGAAAGTATTGCGGAATCAATGAATAAAGATTTTATTTGGTTTGCAAACATCGGAGTGTTTAATCCGCTTGTTATTTACCTTGGTCCGGTGATGAATGAATTCTTACAGAATACTTGCAGGACGGTAAATGAAAGATTATTAAAGTATGCCGATGCCGGAAATAGAGGACGATATCTGCCGAATCAGTGGATTCCTCATGCGGCAATTGCAGTAAAATTGACTCCGGAGGCTTTAAAAGAGGCATTTACTATTGTACAGGAAAAGTTTAGCGCGTTTGGAGCAACGGCAGAGAAGATTGTACTGGCAAGAACTGATCCGTATAAAGAACTTAAATCATGGGAGCTATAAGGAAAAGATGCAGTATTGGAAAATTTCAGGCTTCTGTTTCGTCTGAAAGCATGTATGAATCAGAATTCTACGGAGGAATGAAATGGTAATCGACGACTGTATTTTTTAATCAGATCGAAGAAATCCAATCGTCAGTTTCGGAAACTTTTATGAGACTTACTAATAAATTACCGTTATTCATCGTCACGGGGGGCTTCCTGTGTCGGAAAATCTACGCTTTGTAATGAATTGCTTATTAACGAAAAAGAGTATATTGTAATAGCATGAGGGTGGATACAAACATATATACTTCTGAAGAGTGTGCAGAAAGAATTGTAAAAGAGCTGTTTGTCTAAATATATTTTACATGGAAGAAGATATGGGAGCGATTTAGAGAGATATTATTAGAAAAATATTATATGAGTTCGCTGCAAATGCGAGGATTTTTCCGTTCCATTTAAAACCGCGCAAGCAACATGCAATCAAAGAAGCGATTATTGCGCATTTAGAGGAAGATTGGGGTAAATTCTGCGACGATTATAGGGAGTGGAGAGAACGTAAATTGCGTACGTTTTGCGTATGACGGTTTGAAAATACGGCTTAATTGAGTTGAGGATTATTTCTTGCCGGACTTTATCATAAGTATTAAGGGAAATAAGAAATCGTTTGAATTGAGAAATCCGGAGGCTTTTATCAAGACTGCGGTGTAATCAGATACGGGAGAGAATACGAAAGATGAAAAAGAAAATTTTATGGTCGGCAATTTTCGTTTGCGCACTCGCTTGCATGGCGTCGTTCGCTTCCTGTAAAAAAGAGTCGGAGATCGAAGATCCCGAAGCTTCTTCCGTCATCGTCGATCCGAACAACCAAGGCGAGGAACAAGAGGACGAGACAAAAGAGGAGGGAAAGGAGCACGTTCATTCTTACATTTACGTCGTAACCGAACCTACCTGCACCGAAGAGGGCGAACGGCTCGCTTTATGCCGTGAATGCGGGTATTCCTTTACGGAAATCATTCCCGCTAACGGGCACGAGCTTACCTCTGTGAGAACGGACTCCGCTTGTACCGAAGAGGGAACTGTTACCTATCTTTGCAGCGTTTGCGGATATTCTTATACGGAGACGATTGCGGCGGTCGGTCATAAGTACGACGCAGAGATTGTTTTCGCAACCTGCGCGTCGGACGGGTACATCCGTTATGTGTGTTCCGTTTGCGGCGACAGCTATACCGAAGAAATTGCCGCGCTCGGACACGATTACAAGAAGACGAGCGTCGTCGAGGCGACGTGTACGGGAAAGGGGGAGGTCGTCTATACTTGTTCGCGGTGCGGCGACAGA
>CAYWKM010000076.1:0-4438 GCA_964459165.1 uncultured Clostridia bacterium | reverse complement strand
GGCTCCCCCCTTTTTACAAAAGGGGGGAGCTGTCGCCTACGGCGACTGAGGGGGGTGAACAATAACGATTGCCGCCGATTGCCTAAAAAGCTCGGCGGCTTTCGCTCGCCCCGACGACGCGCGGCAAAGGAGGAAAGCCTTCGCTCGTTCCCCCGCTTCTTCTCCCGTCTGTTTCGCCTTTGGCGGGAGGAGCCTTGCGCTCTTCAAACGGCGCGGCAAAAAGCGGAGCAAAGGAAAGATCAGGAAATTCCATAAGAAAAAAAGCGACGAATGATCGTCGCTTTTTTCTATCCGACCCGCCCGCGCCGCAAAGCTCTTCGTCGCGAAAGCGTTCGGATGAGACTCGTTCGGCTCACCGCGCGGATTGAAAGCATGATTTACGAGCTGAAAAACAAACGACGGGAAAAGACAAAAAAATATATGGAGATTGCGCCATAAAATGTGCCATAAAACAATAGAGCGCAATATAATGTATAAAAAAATCAATAAACCACAATATATTGCGGTTTATTGATTTGGCGCAGAGAAGAGGATTCGAACCTCCGAACCTCGTAAAAGGTTACACGATTTCGAGTCGTGCGCGATCGACCGCTCCGCCATCTCTGCAAGCTTTCTTATTATAGAGGATTTTCCAAAAAAAATCAAGCGTTTTTGCCCTCTTTCTATTTTGTTAAAAAATTATATTTTCCCATAAATTCTTCCCTTACAGGAGTGGACAAGACAATATTTTTGCGTTATAATAGAGATATGAAGACAGCAAAGGAAGTAGAGGGCAGAAGCTGCCCCAAGTGCGGAAGCGTAGCGGAACAAATTATGTTCGGAAGGAACTTAAAGGGAATCCAGCGGTTCCGGTGCAAAAAATGCGGAAAAATCTACACCATGGAAAAGCCGCAGCCGCTGTATCCCGACGAGGTCAAGGAGCAAGCGATCAAGGCGTATTATTCGGGCTTGAGCGCGAGGCAGGTGGGGAGGCTTTTCCACATGAACAAAGCCAACGTGCTGAATTGGATTAAAAAAGCGGAAGGGAAGCAGCCCGCTTTTGAGGCGGACGACGGGATATCCCGCGACGAGCGGAGACACGGCGAAGAGAAGTCGGAGCCCCGCCGTTCGTAGAGTAGGAAAAAAACGTCGCGCGCCCGTCCGACGATCCTTACGGACCGCTTCGCGTCGGGCGCAAAACGATTGCTTTTTCTTTTCTTCTATGCTAAAATAATCGGAGGCGAAGCCATGGATTTCAGACTGACAAAATTACAATCGATCGCATTCGGAGACGAGGAGGCCCGCAAGAAATTTCAATCCACCTTAAAGGCTTCCGATCCCATGCAGGCCTTTTGCGACGTAGCGGAGGAATACGGCGTTTTTTTAACGCCCGGCGAGCTTGCCGTTTTGGGCGAGGAATCCTGCGCGGCGATGCTTCGCAGTCAGAACGGGGGAGGAGAAATCGAGCCGGAGGGCTGGAACGACGATTACTCCCTGTTCTTTTTAAATATCGAGCGCAACGTCGAGGGAAAATCTTAAAAATGACTTATTCTTTTATATCCGGCGCGACCGGAGGACTCGGCAGGGCTTTCGTATTCGAGTGCGCGAAGAGGGGAGAGAATCTCTTTCTCACGGGCAGGTCGGAGGAAAAGCTGAAATCGCTGAAGGGGGAAGTGTTGTCCGAATACCCGAATCTCGACGTCGTCTATTTTCCCTGTCGATTGGACAAAGAGGACGAGCGGGAAAAAATGTTTTTTTATTTAACGTTTTTGCATTTAACCTTTTCCCGACTCATAAACGTCGCGGGGGCGGATATCCAGAAGGGCTTTACGGAGTACACGCAGGAAAAGCTGACCTTTCAGATCAGAAGCAATTTCGAGGCCGCCGTCTCGTTGACGAGATACGTGCTGGATCATGCCGACGAAGGGTTAAGGATTATCGCAATCGGCAGCGTATCGGGAATTTATCCCATGCCTTATTTTGCCGTTTACAGCGCGGAAAAGGGAGCGACCGCTTCTTTTTTCATTTCTCTCAGGGAAGAGCTGAAGGACAAGGGCATTCACGTTACCACCGTTCTGCCGGGGGCGATTCCCACCCGAGAGGACGTAAAGCGGCAGATCAAGGGTCAGGGGCTGTGGGGAAAGCTGGCGGCGAAGTCCCCCGAATTCGTCGCGAGAAAGAGCTTAGCGGCGGTCGAAAAGAACAAGAGGACGATTATTCCCGGCTTTTGGAATAAGTTCATGAATTTCGGAACGAAATTCGTTCCGTTGTCTTTCAAATTAAAATTCATCGCAAAGCGTTGGAGTAAGATCAGCAAGGACGCTTTTTAGCGCGGGCTTTTGTTAAGAAACTTTACAACAAAAAAACCGAAAAGCTTCTCGGGCTTTTCACATAGCGGTTTGTTTTTTTCACATATCGGTCGGATAATGATAAATGTTTATGAGCGAAAACAATATACTACTTTTTAAGAGAACCGAAAAAAAATATTTACTGACGAAGGCTCAATACGACGAGACGAGGGAGCGTTTGAAGGATTTTACGGTTGAAGATATTTACGGACGGTATTCGATCTGTAATATCTATTACGATACGGACGACTATTCTTTAATCCGTCATTCCCTGGAAAGACCCGTCTTTAAGGAAAAATTGAGAGTAAGGAGCTACGGTATCCCTTCCCGCGATCAGGAAGTCTTTCTTGAAATCAAAAAGAAATATAAGGGGATCGTCTATAAAAGAAGAATCATATCGACCTATTCCCGGATTACGGATTATTTTGAAAGGGGCGCGCGTCCGGATATTCCCGAGAACGAGGAGCGTACCTTCGCCGAAATCGATTATTTTTACAAGGCGAACCGTTTGAAGCCGAAGGTCTTTCTCGCCTATGAACGGGAGGCTCTGGTAGCGAAGGACGACAAGGATTTTCGCATTACCTTCGATGAGAATATCCGCGGCAGAGACTACGACGTTTCTTTTGATTACGGAGACGAGGGCGCGCCTTTGTTGAAGGACGGAGAACGGCTGATGGAGTTGAAGGCAGATCATGCGATTCCCATATGGCTGACGAAAATTTTAAGCGAATTGAAGGCTTACCCGATCTCGTTTTCCAAATACGGTCGAGTATACATAGATATATTAAAGAATAAAAGAGGAATAATATGACGATTTTTTCCAGTATATTCGGAGCTTCGGCGCAGCTTAGCGTAACGACCGTTCTCATTTGCTCGCTCGTCTCTTTGGCGATCGGCGTCGTTTTCGGAGTGATATACAGATTTACGACAAAAAATTTCAGCAGGAGCATGATCTTTTCTTTGATTCTGCTTCCCGTCGCCGTACAGACGGTCATTATGGTTGTGAACGGGAATTTGGGAGTGGGGATTACCGTCGCCGGCACGTTTGCGCTGGTGAGGTTCCGTTCCGCTCCCGCGTCCGCCAAGGAGATTACCTTGGTGTTTTGCGCCATGGCGTTGGGGATTGCGTCCGGAGCCGGATACGTTTATTTTGCCGGCGTTATGCTTGTGATTCTCGCCGCCGTCTATCTCGCGCTGTCTTTTATTCCCCTCTGCAAGGAAGACGTAAAGACAAAACGCCTGAAAGTGACCGTTCCCGAAGATTTCGATTATACGACGGAATTCGACGATATCTTTGCGGAATATACCAAAAAGCACGAATTAAAAAAAGTGAAAACGACGGGATTGGGCACGCTGTACGAATTGACCTACGATATCGTCGTCGACGACGTTTTCTCCGAAAAAAAATTGATCGACGCGATTCGGCTTCGCAACGGAAACCTATCGGTTATTTGCGCGTTCCGGGAAACGGATCAGGAGCTTTTCTGAGCTTCTTTGCGCGACGTCGACGGCGTTCGCGGGGAAATAATTTTTTTAGTTCTCTCCCTCTTTCGGAAAATCTGCGGCGGTTTTTCGGATTGCGAATTTATTTTGCATGAAAGGATAAACTAAGTAGAAAATCGGGGGGGGGAAAACGATGAACGAAAGGGAAAACATGGAGCTGTACGAACGTTTTCGGAGCTGTCCTCGGGAAGCGAAGCGTACGATAGGCGGCGGAAAGCTGTCCGGGAAAACCGATATCAATCCCATGTGGAGAATAAAAAAATTAACGGAGGCGTTCGGACCCTGCGGAATCGGCTGGAAGGCTCCGATTACGGAGCATTGGATCGACGAGGGAAGCGGGGGAGAAGCAATCGTAACGATAAGAATCAACCTTTACGTTAAATATAACGGCGAATGGAGCGAACCGATAGAAGGGATCGGCGGAAATACGATCGTTCAGGCGGAAAGGGGACGGCTTGTCAGCAACGACGAGGCTTACAAAATGGCTTATACCGACGCGATTTCGGTAGCGTGTAAATCGCTCGGCGTCGCCGCGGACGTCTATTTTGAGCAGGATAGGACGAAGTATACTCGTCGGGAGGAAGCGGACGGCGGGGAGACGAAAAAGA
>CAYWKM010000075.1:0-4714 GCA_964459165.1 uncultured Clostridia bacterium | reverse complement strand
TTTTTATACGAACATCGTATAATATTCGTTTGTCGCCGTCTTTGTTATAAGGTTAAATAAATCGTTTGCATAGACGTCCTTTTCAAAGCACTTTTTCGCCCGACCTCTCAAAGCTTCCGCATCCTTTTTTCTCGTTATCACAGGGTATGCCGATTTGCTCAAAGCGGATAATATTCGCTCGGCGTCCTCCTTTTTTAGCGCGAGAACCTTCAAATAAAGATCGCTCTCCTCGCAGTCTCTTATCAGGCTTTCGGGAATATCTAAAAACGCCGATACCATGATTCTCTTCAATCGAGAAGAGGTGTATCGCTTGCTCGTCATTTTATCCACGAGAGAGCGATAATCGAAGGAATCCTTTAAAAGAGCTTTTATACGATTTTCCAATCCCTCCGTGCAGCCGATAATCTTCCGTAAATCGCTTGCGGAAGCGGCGTGCAGAGAATACATGACGAGCGATTCGAAATCGTTTTTTTTCACCTTCGCCAAATCCGCATAGGCGTAATCGGGCATAGCGGATTTTAAAAGCTTGATCGTCTTTTTGTCCTTCGAAAAGACGTTTGCGCGAATGGAGGAAGCGGAGGTAAAATTTTCATACAGACAATCGTCGTTGTGTTCGTTTCCCGTCCTCTTTACGGGAATCGTCCTGATGGACGAGCCGAAACGCGCCAACGCTTTCGCGTATTCAAATCCGAGGATATTGTTTGGTTTGGATAGGATCTCCGCGTCCGCCACGCCCATTTCGCTCAACGTTTCCGTTCTCACCTTCACGAAGGACATTCCGCTTTTCAGCTTTTCCTTCAGCGTTTTTTTAAAGCCCTTCGGCTCGTCGGTTAGGATTTTCGCCGTGTTGTTTAATAAAGCCGCATCGTCGTCTTCGCATCCGAAAGCGAGCGCCGTAACGTCCGGAATCGAGGCGACGAGCCGTACCGCTCCTCCCGCAAACAGCTCGGCGGGGGCGGTAGCGAAGACCGTGGGAAGCTCTATCACCGCGTCGGCTCCGGCGAGAACGGCGTGCTTTGCCCGCGTATATTTATCGAGAAGGGCGACTTCCCCGCGTTGAGTGAAATTGCCGCTCATGACGACGAGAAGCAGGTCTGCTCCGGAAAGCTCTCTCGCCCGATCCAATAAATATTTGTGTCCGTTATGGAAAGGGTTGTATTCGCTGACCACCGTACAAATTTTCATATTATCACCTGTATGTTTGTTTTTTTACTTTACAATTTTTCAAGATGGGAGTATAATAAACGGTAAATAAAAGATAAGGGAAATTGTTCTATTCGTCTATTATATACGATTTTCCAAAATTAATAAAGCGTTGAGAGGAGAAAATTTATGTCAAATTTGCTTGAACAAATCAAAGAAAGAGCAAAAGCTAAGAACAGAACTATTGTCTTGTGCGAAGGCGAGGACAAGCGCGTCGTCGAAGCGGCGGCAAAGATTACCGCCGAAGGCGTCGCTAACATCATCCTTATCGGTAACGCGGAGGAATGCGGCAGGGTCGCTCCGGAGGTCGATCTTACCGGCGTTACTTTGGTCGATCCCGCTACAAGCGAGAAGCTTCCCGATTACGCCCGGATCTTATATGAGCTCAGAAAGGCAAAGGGAATGACGAGCGAGCAGGCTCTGGAACAGGCGAAGGACAGAACGATGTTCGGCGCGCTCATGCTGAAAGCGGGCGACGTAGACGGCTATGTTTCCGGCGCTTGTCACTCTACCGCAAATACGCTCCGCCCCGGACTTCAGGTAATCAAGACCGCTCCCGGAACGAAGATGGTATCCAGCTGTTTCGTACTCATTGCTCCGGAAGGCGGCAACGCTTTCGCGCCCGACGGCGCGTTGGTGTTCGGCGATTGCGCGCTCACAATTTGCCCTACGGCGGACGAACTCGCCGAAATCGCAATTTCCTCTGCGGAAACGGCAAGAGAAATCGCAGGACTCGATCCGAAGGTCGCCATGCTTTCTTTTTCTACCAAGGGGAGCGGCAACGATAAAAAATATTACGATACCGTATCTAAGGTGCAGCAGAGCGTAGCTCTCGCGAAAGAAAAAGCGCCCGAATTGGCTCTTGACGGAGAATTCCAGTTTGACGCCGCCATCGTTCCCAAGGTCGCCGCGCTCAAGGCGCCGGGAAGCGACGTCGCCGGGCGCGCCAACGTGTTTATCTTCCCCGACATCAACGCCGGAAATATCGGCTATAAAATTGCGGAGCGTCTCGGCGGTTTTATGGCGGTAGGTCCTATTTGTCAAGGCTTCGCAAAGCCTTTGAACGATCTTTCGAGGGGCTGCTCCACCGAGGATATCGTCGCCACGGTTGCGATTACCGCATTGCAGGCAAAATAAGAAACGCTTCGGCGGGGGGAGCGAGAATAAGGGGGAGATTTGTTTTCTCTTCTCGTCGGTTTACGGAAATGAAAAGAATATTTATAAGGGAAAAAGGTGTATTATGAAAATTTTGGTTATCAATACAGGAAGTTCTTCGCTCAAATATCAGCTCATCGATATGGAAACCGAGGGAGTCGTAGCAAAAGGGCTTTGCGAAAGAATCGGCATGGACGGCAGTAAACTCACGCATAAGGCGAACGGCGTTTCCACCGAATTTGCGGATCCCATGCCCACTCATTTCGAGGCGATTCAACTCGTATTGAAAGCTTTGGTGGACGAAAAAGTCGGCGTGATTCAGTCGATGGATGAGATCGACGCCGTGGGTCACAGAATCGTCGCCAGCGGCGAGTGGTTCACCAAGACGACGCTCGTCGACGAAGAGGTGATGAAAACGCTCGAAAAGACCGTGGATTTGGCTCCTTTGCATAACCCTGCCGCCATTACGGGAATCAAAGCTTCTCAGGCGGCTATGCCCGGTAAGCCCAACGCCGTCGTCTTCGATACGGCTTTCCATTCTACGATGCCCGATTACGCCTATATGTACGGCGTAGCGTATGAGGATTACAAGAAGTACGCCGTAAGGAAGTACGGTTTTCACGGCACGAGTCATAAATTCGTTTCGCAGGAAGCGGCAAAATATCTCGGCAAAAAACCGGAAGAGCTCAAAATCGTCACCTGTCATCTCGGCAACGGATCCTCCATTGCCGCGGTAGACGGCGGTAAATGCGTGGATACGACTATGGGCTTTACTCCGCTTGCGGGCGTTCCCATGGGGACGAGAAGCGGCGATATCGACGCGGCTGTGGTAGAATATCTCTGCAAGAAGAAGAACCTCACCGTCGGCGAATGCACGACGTATCTAAATAAAAAGTGCGGGATGCTCGGCGTTTCCGGAATATCCTCCGATTTCAGGGATCTCGAAGCCGCGATCAACGCGGGGAACGAAAGGGCGGCTCTCGCCGTCAAGATGTTCACCTATCAGACAAAAAAGTTCATCGGCTCTTATGCCGCCGCTATGAACGGTCTCGATTGCATTGTATTTACGGCAGGAGTAGGGGAAAACACCGTTTTCGTTCGCAAGCAGGTTTGCGAAAATCTCGAATTTTTCGGCGTAAAGCTCGACGACGAAAAGAACGCTCGGAAGAACGACGGTTCTATCCGTGAAATTTCCGCTTCCGATTCAAAGGTGAAAATACTCGTTATTCCCACGAACGAAGAGCTCGTCATTGCAAGGGAAACGGCTGAGTTGCTGTAAATTCTTTTCCGAAAGCTTTCTTTTCCCTTCAAAATAGGTTGACAAAAGAATTTTAATATAATATAATTTTATAGTCGATTTTACGATGGTTATCGATATCCGCAAACTCATTTCTCAAAGCGAATATTCGGGCGAACGTCATTTTTCTTACCATCCGCCCGCAAGGTTAAATTCGATTCCGTTGACGGAATTTTCCGGCGAGGCAAGGATCGACGTTTCCTTTTGGATTCTCGAAGACGATTCTGTCGAGATCAAGGGTAAGGTTACTTACTCGTTAAAGGGGAAATGCTCCAGATGTTTGAAGGAAACGGCGTCGGAATTGGAAGGAGAAATTAACGCTTATTTCGTTCCGGAAGGGAAGAAAAGGTACGACGAGGACGACTATACTTATAAGAACGGAGTCGTCGATCTCACCGAATGCGTGGATGATACGATAATTTTCAGTATGCCGTATGTTCTTCTCTGCGATGAATCCTGTACGGGAATAGCGTATCGGTCGTAAATCGATTTTATTCAGACAATAAAAGTATAAAAGAGGTGTATAGAAATGGCAGTACCTAAAAGAAAACAGTCCAAACAGAGAACCAATACGAGATATGCTAACTTCAAGGCTCATGCGGCAACTTTGGTCGAGTGTCCTCATTGTCACGAACTGAAAGAAGCGCATAAGGTTTGCGCGAAGTGCGGCTATTATGACGGGAACGAAGTCGTTCCTCAGGAAGCCAAAAAGGACTGATTGATCGAATTGAAATTCAAAGAGGCTGTGGCTTAAATCGTTTCTATAGAGATTGATAGGTAAACCGCAGAGGGAAGAGAATCGGGCATAGCGTGGAGCTATGCCTTTTCTAACGTTTTGATTTTTATGATGAAATAAATAGATGTCTAAAAAATTCAAAAATTTACAATATATCGTTAAAACAATATGGAGATATATTAATTCGTTTCAAAAATGGTATTCTGATGGAAATTCTTAATGATGTACATTTAGAGGGATTTGAATTATATAGAATTATTTATAAAGAACAAAATAAAGAAGAGGTATATGTATGTAGAATAAAAAATAATGAACCGTTTTTT
>CAYWKM010000074.1:0-4784 GCA_964459165.1 uncultured Clostridia bacterium | reverse complement strand
AAATCCGTAAGGGAAGTCGATTTTCGTCGGAAAACGCTTTCCCTTACGGTACGGCGAACGCCCGTCTTCGGGCAGAGCCCGTCCTTGGGCAGGGACGTAAAACGCCGCCTAAAAAATTTTTATAACGGAGGTCATTTTTATGACAAAGAAATTATTTGTATCTATGGTACTCGCCGGCGCGCTGGCAATCGGCTGTGTCGGCATTTCGAACGGACTGTCCCTAACGGCAACGGCAGAAGAAACCGAGGCGCAATCGACAGATCTTCAATCAGAAAGGTCGGACTTCGATGCAGCTCCCGGGATTGCTACTCCCTTAGAGACAAATCCTCTGACAATTTCCTCATGTAACTATTATACGGAAACAGATTCTAGTGGAGAGGAAAAATATATAACGTTGGATTGTATGGTAAAGTATACGTGGAAAACATCGTCTAATTATTCTCTGTATTTGTCGAACGACGGACTGCGATTTACTCAACAGACCTCGACGACCGTCGTCGAATTTGCCAGCCCGGCAATCGGCAGTAATATAACTTCCGCCACCTATCAATACGGCTATGTCACGAATAAAACGACCGGCGCCACCTATTCAGCCATACAATATTCCCCCCAAGCCGTTCCTATTTCCATTGTTAATTATTCAAACGGCGGAGAAGTCATCGATACTTCCTGGGATCAAAGCGGCAACGTATGGACGCACGGCGGAAAGTCGGGACAAACCATCCGCGGTACGATCGCTTATAACGGCGAAGCAAAGAATATTCAAGTAGAAATCCCTCTTCTTTCCACCCATAAATCAGAAATAGTAACTGTGGGCGGGGTTGAGTTTCAGCTTCGTTGCGGTCCAAGCAAGGTTTCCATAAAAGCAAGCAAATCGATTACCTGCAATACGACTTCGAATTATTTTGCGTTTGGCATAAGCGATTAGTCGTTTACGCAATCATTTAAAGGGGGGCTTATGTTCTTCAAATTATCCTCAAAAATCGCGTTTGTCTTTATCAAGAAATCAAAAGGTCGGTTGATTTCCTCGATACTGCTCGCCGCCTTCACCTTCGTCCTGATCACCATCCTGCTCACGACGGTATTTTACGACGAAAACAAGGTTTTCGCCCGCACGGCGATGAAAGGCTATACTTATACGGACGCGAAAAAATATTATATCACGCACGACTCCTCCTACGACGAGGAGTCCCTCCTCGATAAGGCGATGAGCTTGTCCAACGGGGAGGAGGAAGTAATCGTAAAAATCACGGAAGAAGAATATGCGGAAATAGGCGATCATTCCCTATTGACGCTGCGCTGCGACAGCGCGACTGTACCGAGTATTGCAGCCAACTCTCAGAATTGGGATTGGGAGAATCTCCAAAAGGCTTGGGCCGCTAACACCTATTTGGAGATGACGGAAGAAGGTCTGGAATATCTCGGCTATACGGTGAAGGCGGGGCGGCTTCCGCAGAGCGCGGACGAGGCGGCGATTTCCCTCTGCCTGTTTGAGTTGTTCGAGAATTTAGGCTATTTTCTGGACGAAGAGACGGAAACGGCGATTTCCTCCTTTTCCGATATCATCGGAAAATCGTACCTCGAAGGATTGACGATAACCGGCGTAATCGATACGCATTGCGCCGGTCACAACGGGGAAACGAAGAGCGAAGATTCGAAGCTCGCTCATGCGGTATACCGTTCTTCCGACGCGTTCGCCTCGCCCGCGCCCGCAGAGGGAGAATTGGCTTTTTACACCGGCGTGACCGTCGGCGAAGAGCAGTATTTCTTTTCAACGCTGAAGCGGGCAAGTCAGACGGAGTATTTTACGGGGAGCGGAAATCTTTCTTCCGATATGTTTTTACTCCCCGCCTCCCTGATCGGCGAGGTTTATTCCACGATTCCGTGCCGCGCGGCGATCGACGGGAAGAGCTATTCCGATTACGGCGAGCTGTTCTACGAGAAAACGGAGGGCTTGTCCGCCCATGAGAGCTTTCTCGTCGGAAAAGAGCTTTGCGACCGATACGGCTTGGCTACCTATCTGCAACAGATAGAGATCGTCCACACGACGCCCGTTGAAACGAAGGATACGCTGCGGCTCGGAGGGTTTGTTTACGGGGAGGAGGACAGCGTCTTTACGAGCGATTCCTTCTACGAGCTGCTGTATCCCTATTACCGCGGAATTTACTCCTCTTGCATCATCCTGCTTCCGCAGGACTTTGACGAGCTGGTAGCCCTCTCCGAATTTTTAAACGAAAACGGCTTCGAATCGACGAACAGCAGTCCGTTCGGGAATGATTATTCTTTGATAATCACCACATTAGCGATGATAAAACGGTATACGTCGGTCGCTTCCGTCCTGATGGGAATTTTTATCGTAATATTGCTTTCTACTTTTCTCGTCTCCAACTACGAAAAGAGGCTTACGAGTATGGGAATCCTCTACGCGACGGGAGTCGGACGAAAAGAGATTGCCTGGATTCTCTTTATGCAAGCGTTGATTCTTTGCATGAGCGCAAGTATAATTGGGCTTTGCTGCGCGGCGGCGATATGGAAGATTTCCGCCGTTTCCTCCTCGCCCGTGTTCGAGCTTTTACATTATTTTTCGCCGGTAGTAACGATAAACGCGCCCGTTTGCCTGACCGTACTCGGATTGGGCTTCGCGCTGTCGCTCCTGCTGTCGCTCGTTCAGCTTGTCCAGATTAGGCGGAATCCGCCCGTTAACGTAATCAAAAAAGGGAGGGAATTATGACTCGTCAAATTCGTTTTAAAAATCTTCTCAAAACGGCTCTTTCCTTGCTTCTCGGAAGACCCTTTTACGCCGTCTTGTCTTTAATCTTATGTCTGGTTGCGACGACCGCCGCCTTCTCCATGCAAAATTTGTACGCCTACGACGCGGAAGAAATTTTCGCCCGCACCGTTCAGAAGGAAACCTATATCATGCTGACGAGATCGCAAAGGGACAATGCGTCCGCCGCGTATTTTAAGAATTCGGAAATAAACAATCTTCCGCAATACGAATTTTCCGTCGGCGTGAAAAATACCGTCAGCTTTTATTCCTCTTTGGAGAAGAAAGAAGCGTTCGACTCTCCCCTTTGCCCTTATACCGCTTATGCGCACGGAATCGGCGTTCTCACGCAAAACCAATTGGAAAATTCTTCCTGGAAGCTTACGGGGAAGCTTCCCGAAACGGACGGAGAAATCGTGCTGACGGAATACCTCGCCGAATGTATCGCCTACGGAAACGAGACGACGGCGGAATCCCTTTTGGATCGTCAAATCGAGCTGGACGGAATCCCCTATACCGTCTGCGGAATCGTGAATACGAATTTTCGGCAAAACAAGTATCGATTCCTGAACGGATTAAGCGAAGATTCGCTTACGGAGCGACAGGCGAAAAAAGCGGTGACTCTTGTGAATAATTTGCAGGACGAACTGGAAAATTCTCCGCACGCATGGATCTTTGTCACTCAAAACAATCTTCTCCTTTACGGGGAGAAGGACGAGGACGGAGCGCCCCTTGAAAAGTATAAAATCATTTTTGCGCCCGTGTCGAAGAACGCAAGAGAAGCCGTGCGCTACATCTATAAAAATTACTACGACGTCGGCCAAAACGCCGTAAAATTCGCATTTCATTTTCCCTCTTGCAACAGTCAGGATCAAATAATTTCGGGTATTTCCGATTTAAAGACCTCCTTCCTTGTCATATCCGTCGCGCTGACGATTTTTTCCTTGGGACTGCTGTCTTGGTTCCAGACGCAAAGCATCGCGAAAAAGAAGGGAATGATCGGCATTTTCCGCGCGTTAGGCGCGAATAAGGGCTCGGTATTTTCCATATTTATTATGGAATTGACCGCTTTCGGCGTCATCGTCTTTATCCTTTCGATGATAGCGAGCAGCGTTGTGACAAGCGTCGTCAACGCGGCTTTCGGCTGCGTCGTCTTATACTTTTCGCCCTTGAACACGCTCGCGCTTCTCCTTATCTGCCTGCTCGTCTCTATCCTTTCGGGACTTCTTCCCTCCGTAAAAATTCTGAAAAAAGAACCCGTCGTCATCCTGCGAAAGGCGAAGGAATAAAAAACGGACAAAAGGAAACGACAGGCGCAAAGGCATGGAATCGTACGCAAAAGCAATAAATGACGGTATCATTATAAAAAAGAAGCCGCGACGAAGGAAACGAACGTCGAAATAAAAATTCATCAGTAAATTTTTTTGAAAAAATAAAAATATTTTTTCCATTTATCCTTGAATTTTTAAAAAAACAGCGATATAATAAAGTCGAATGAGAAAACGTCGACGTTTCGGCGAATTTTCTTATCGCTACGGCGAACGCCCGTCTTCGAGCATGGACGGAAAACGCCGCCTAAAAAAATTCAAAGGAGGAAGATTTTTATGAAAAAAACTTCCATTGTTTCCACGTTACTCGTCGGCGCGCCGGCATTTTGCCTTGCCGAACTATCAAGGAGAGAACAGTAATGCTATACCGCTTCGGGTTTAAAAATTTTTTCAGACGTCCGATTCAGGTAATTCTTTCCTTTCTGTTGATTTTTGCCTCCTTGTGCGCGATCAGCTTTGCGGTATCGTATGAAATGTTTTCTCCCGTAGAGTTCGAGAAAGAATGCTTTTATACGACGGATACTCCTCAGGATACGCTCCTGAGCGTTCGTTCCTCTTTGGAAAAGTATATGAACTTCGCCTATCTCGGCGATTCGCCGTTCGGAGGATACACTTATTTTTCGAAAACGGTCGCGAAATCGGTGAAAAAAGAACTCGATCAAATCGGTCAGGGCTATTCCGTCAACAAA
>CAYWKM010000073.1:0-4954 GCA_964459165.1 uncultured Clostridia bacterium | reverse complement strand
CTGTACGGGCGGTTTTTAAGTCCCTTGCGTCTGCCTATTCCACCACAGCGGCGTGTTGTATTCAGTTTTTATTTGTTTTTTTGATCCGCAGGTCCTTAAAGCCCTCGCGCCCGACGATTCGCCGTTAAAACTTTATTTATTTTTTAAGCTCTACCTTCTCGGTAGAGCTTATTGGAGGCGCCACCCGGATTTGAACCGGGGCATAAAGGTTTTGCAGACCTTGGCCTTACCACTTGGCTATAGCGCCAACAAAAACAGTGCGAACACCGATCGTTTGGAGCGGGAAACGAGATTCGAACCCGCGACATTCACCTTGGCAAGGTGACGCTCTACCACTGAGCCATTCCCGCATATTATTCTGTCCGCACTGTTTATTGGTGGAAGTTATAGGGCTCGAACCTATGACCCTCTGCTTGTAAGGCAGATGCTCTCCCAACTGAGCTAAACTTCCATTTTTGATTTTTCCGCTCCCCAAAGAGCCTTTATAATATATCATATCCGAGAAAATAAAGCAAGCGTTTTAAACGACTTTTTCCCTAAAATCCAAAAAAATTTTTTTACTTTTTTTGTAAAAACTGTTGACAAAGTATACCTCGTATTGTATAATACTACGCAATACGAAGTATTATTGATTACATAGTATGAGGTGCGCATTGTGGACTCGCAGTTAAAGAAAGGCTTCCTTGAGATATGCGTGTTATCCTCCCTCAGCGACGAACCGAGTTACGGGTATAAGATCATCAATACCCTGTCGGGCGTGGTAGACATATCGGAATCGACCCTGTATACGATATTAAAGAGACTCGAAGCGAACGAATGTCTTTCGACAAAGACGCAGGAGGAAAACGGACGGCTGAGAAAGTATTATATGATTACTCCCTACGGAAGGGAAAAAATCGACGAATTCCTTGCCGGTACAAAGGAATTTCACCGCATTCTTGCCTTTATTGAACGAAACCGAAAAAACGAAGAAAAAGAGAAAGGAGAAAAAAATGACAATGACCAGAAGTGAATGGATGGCGGAATTAAAACGCTATATTTCCATTTTGCCGCAAAAGGAACAAAGCAAAGCCGTCGAATATTACACGGAAATCTTCGACGATAAGTTCGACTCCGGCATGAGCGAAAAAGACATTATCGCCGGCTTCGGCGAACCCTATGAAGCGGCGAACGATATCATCAAGGTTTATCAGGAGGATAATCCGGATTGGCGTCGCCCCGCATACGACGTCTCCACGGGAAACGCGGCGACGCAAACCTTCCCCAAAAAAGAGCCGACGGCAAAAGAGACGCAGAGCGGAGGAACGGGAGGAACGCTTCTCGCGATTCTCTTTGGAATCCTTTTGTACCCCTCCGCTTTTTCACTCGCCTTCTTCTTTCTTTGCGTGAGCTTTTCCTGTATGCTCGGAGGCGTCGTCGGAATCATTGCGAGCATCGCCTCGGCGGAATATGCGTTTATCGGCGTATGCCACATTTTTATCGGAATCGGCTTGGCGGTCTTTTATCCGATTCTATACGGAAGCAAATGGATGTTCTACGGGATCCGTCGACTTTTACATATCGTAAAAACGCAATTCACGGAGGGCTTATAATATGACGACGACGAAAGCCTACTATATTGCTGTTATCGGTACGATCATCGTAAGCGTCTGCGCCGTCGCCGCGATTGCAGCCGTCGTTGCAATCATCGTGTCGTCATGCAGGAAAAAAATAAAATTTTCCCTCGCCAAGCTTCTCGTTCCTCTTTGTATCGGGCTCGTATTCATCATCGCAGGAGCCACCATGGCGGGCGTAAACGCAAAGGACGGTTGGAATTTCTTTTCGGGCGGATCCTATACATACAGAACGACGACGTTACCCGAATCGTCTTATCGCTTTATCAGCATCGAATGTTCCTTAGCCGATATAACGGTGAAACAGGAAGGAACGGAATACTCCTATACGCTACCCGAACAGCTTCAATTCTCCGTAACGCAGAGCGCAGACGGAACGACGGTATCCGTTCGACAAGAGGAAAAATGGTTTTCCTTCCCTTTCAGCTTCTTCGTTCCCGAAGTCATTCTCGTCGTTCCGGAAAACGCCCCGGAATGTTCCCTTTCGCTCGAAACGGATTGCGGCTCGATAACGGTAACGGCGAAAGGAATCGCCTCCTTAAACGCGCTTGAAGCGCAAACGGACGCGGGCGGCGTCACGCTGGAAGCCCTTTCGCTGAGCGGAAGATTGGAGGTCGACTCCGACGCGGGCAACGTCGATATCAGCGACGTAACCGCATACAATGCGGTCGTATCGGCGGACGCGGGCAACGTAAGCATAAGAAACGGCGCGTTCAACAGCTTAAACGTCGAAACGGATGCGGGAAAGGTGACGCTTGCCGACCTATCGGCAGGCTCGATACAGGCGGAAACGGAAGCCGGCAGTCTGAACATAGAAGAAATTCAATCGGATAAAATCATTCTCTCGACAGAAGCAGGATCCATCAAGGGAACGATCGCGGGCGTTGAGAGCGAATACAGCATATCGATCGTACAGGAGTTAGGAAGCTGCAATCTCAACGACAGGATAGGAAATACAGCGAAGCAGTTGCAACTTCGCACGGAGGTAGGAAGCATTTTCATCACATTCACGAAATAAAAAACGAAAAACGGTAGATAAACCGTAAAATTCAATCGGCGAAAGAGAAAATCCTTCGCCGATTTTTCGCATAAAAATTCATTTTGACACGATGAAAAAAACTTATGCCGATCGTTAAAAGAAAAGCCCTTCCGTTGCGAAAATCGTCTTAACGCCTGCAACCCGATCGAGCGTTAAAAAATTTTGTATTTTGGCGGAAGGGATAGATTCGGAATTTTCCGCGCTCTTAGCGAGAGCGGCGCGGTTTTCCAAAGAGCGCAAGCCGCGTCTCTTTCCTTTACCTTCCGTCGGAGCGATCGTTTAAATCCTGTTTAATTTGCGTGGTGCTGATTTCGGGCGTACGGGGCAGATAGACGACCTCGCATCCCTCCTCCTTCAAAAAATCGAACCTGCCTTTCCAATCGTCGCCGATGACAAACGTATCGATATGATATTCGCGAACGTCGGATCGCTTTTGCTCCCAACTGCTTTCGGGGATGACCAAATCGACGTATCGTATCGCTTCGAGCAAGGTCTTTCTATGCTCGTACGAAAAGTAACATTTTTTTTGCTTTTCCCTCCAATTAAATTCATCGGTAGACAGGCATACGACAAGATAATCGCCCAAAGCCCTCGCTCTTCTCAAAAAGTTGATATGACCGTAATGCAATAAGTCAAATGTTCCGTATGTGATGATTCGTTTCATGTGCCTATCTCTTTATCCCCGTGTCCAAAAAATATTTTATATCTTCAACGACTCTTTCCGAGGCGCGCCCGTCCTCGACGTTGCCGATTTTTACCAGAAGCTCTTCCACCCCTCGCGTATATTTTTCCCGATCGAACGTTTGTATGCAGCTTTGCAGACCTTCGTTATCGTATGAAATCGGAAAAGGCAGCTCATCTATGGAAAGATAAACCCCGCGCACGTCGTTTTCGTAATGCTCCCGATCGGGGCAGAACAGCAGACAGGGCTTTTTTGTCAGCGCAAAATCAAACATGGAGCTCGAATAGTCCGTCAGCAATACGTCGGCGCAAACCATATATTCCGCCATATCGTCGCCGACGTTGCCGTCAATGATGCGATCGCCGCATTCTGCGGCCAATCTCTCCGTATCGACCCGCGTAATGACCGAATGATGAACTCGGAAAACAAACCGCCAGTCGCCGCCGAAGCGTTCCTCTAAACAGCGGAACAGGCGATTAAAATCGATTTCATTCATCTGAGCGACGCCGCTCTCGTCCACGCTGTCGTCCCGAAAGGTCGGAGCAAAAAGAATAATCTTTTTATCGATCGGCAGCTTTAATTTTTTCTTCAAGACCTTTACGTCGATGGTTTTATCAAACAAGATATCGTTTCTCGGCGTACCGTACAGATTGAGCGGTACGTCAAATTCCTTAAAATACGCTCGCTTGATGACGTCCCTTGTAAAGTAACAGCCTACGGGCATACTGTCGCAGCTGCCTTGAATGCGCTTGCGCTTCGGTTTTTTTGCGTCAAATCTGTCCGCCCCCAATCTTTTTAACGGCGTGCCGTGCCAGGTGGATATATTGTATTGACGCTTCTTTCTTCTGGGGGCAAGGGATCTTACAAAAAATTTGAGAAGTCTCTTTCCCGTGGAGGAAGTCTCGTCGTGAGGTCTGATTCCGAGCATATTATCGATTACGACCTGCGCGCGATAGGTCCATTGATAAAACTCTGCGGAAGCATATTCCACCGTCTCGATATAATCGGGGAATTTTTCATGACTCCTCGCCGAACGGACCCATATGATTTTGGCGTCGGGATAACGCTCGTGCAATTTTATGGAAATATATTTCGGATTATCGTTATACATTCCAAAAAAGCTATAAAATAAAAAAGTATTCTTTTTGACGGATCTGCGGCCGTAAAAAATCTGGCATAGCGGCTTCAGCTTCCTCATTTTTGCTTTCAGGTTCATCTTTGACGCTCCATTGATTCGACAAGCTTATTATACCATATTCAACGCCCTTTTGCAACTACCAAATTCAATCAAAAACGCAACTTTTTAAATAAATATCGAAACGAGCGCGGGAGCGAAAAAAAGCGGTAAAAACCCCTTTTCCGAAGCGAAGGGGCGAAAAAGGGCAAAAAATATCCTCTCCCCATGGAAAAGGCAGGGAGAGGATTCTAACTGCAACGAAAGAGGCGCGTAATTGGAGTAGGCAAACCGCCTTTCGCCGCAACGAAACGTCGCGCCGCAGACGCTAAAAGGAAACGCCCGCTCGGTCGCGATATTTGGCGAAGAGATGAAATTTTTAGGCAGTCTTCGTGCCCTGAATCTGAGCGACGGAAACCGTCAAGCCCAAACTTACCGACGTGGTC
>CAYWKM010000072.1:0-5363 GCA_964459165.1 uncultured Clostridia bacterium | reverse complement strand
CCTCCGCCGTGTTTTCTGCCGATTTCTTAAAAATGCTTCCGGGAACGTTGACGAGGATCTCGTTCGCCACCTCCTCGACCGTCTTCCCGTCGGTATCGACGACGTAATCGGCTATGCGCGAATAAATATCCGAACGGGCGACGAGCAGCTGTTCCAAACGGTTTCGCATATTCTCCTTCGAGTTTTTAGCGAGCAACGGCCGCGTATTGTCCTCGGGAGAAACGCGCTCCATGAGCGTGTCCGCGTTCGCCCTCAGATAGACGATTTTACTGCCGTTCTTCTTTAAAACGCTGACGTTTTCTTTTTTGAGAACGGCTCCGCCTCCCGTGGAGACGACGAGATTATCCTCCTTGGATATCTCTTTGATCGTCTGCGTCTCGAGGTTGCGAAAATATTCTTCGCCGTAAAACTCGAAGATATCCATAATTTTTCCGTGTTTTACGACGATCAGATCGTCGGTGTCATACCAACATCTGCCGGTAAGCTCCGCAATCTTTATGCCGACGCTCGTCTTTCCCACTCCCATCATGCCGCAAAGAACAATATTCATCTTTCCATCTCCCTTTATAAAAAACATGAGCGGATTCCCCGCCTGTCGTCATTATTTTATATAATAGCATAAGAAAACAAATTTATCAACAAGTTTTATGGGACGAAAACGATCGGAAGTGTTTCCCGATCGTTTTATCCTTTGTCAAATGTCGTCTTTTCGCTCGTTTTAAAGGGAAAGAGCTTCCCTGACGACGGCGATCATCCTATCGATCATGGCGTCCGTCATGCCGGGATAAACGCCGATCCAAAAGGTGTTCTCCATGACGTAATCGGTATTGGAGAGCCCGCCGACTACGCGATAGCCTTCGCCGCTCGCCCGCATTTCGTCAAAGCAGGGATGCCTGATCAAATTTCCGGCGAACACGCGGCGCGTCTGAATTTTGTTTGCCTCGAGGTAATCGACGATTTTCTTGCTGCCTACGCCCCCTTTACAGGTGATGGCGAAGCCGAACCACGAGGGATTGGAGGAGGGACATTTTTCGGGCAGAATGATCTTATCGGCGCAATCCTTTAATCCTTCCGCCAAACGGGCGTGATTATGCCTTCTCCTCTCGGCGAAGAAATCAATCTTCTTCATCTGCGCGCAGCCGATCGCCGCTTGCAGATCGGTCGCCTTCAGATTATAGCCGAAATGGGAGTATACGTACTTATGGTCGTATCCGAAAGGAAGCTCGCCGTACTGTTTTTCAAAACGATGACCGCAAAAATTATCCACGCCGGAAGGACAAACGCAGTCTCTTCCCCAATCGCGGAAGGATTTGACGATCTTTCCAAGCAAGGCGTTATTCGTATAGACGGCTCCTCCCTCGCCCATCGTGATGTGGTGGGGAGGATAAAAACTGGACGTTCCGATATCGCCTATGGTACCGGTATACTTTTCCTCGCCGTTGTAAATATATTTGGAGCCGAGCGCGTCGCAATTGTCCTCGATCAGCCAAAGATTATGCCGGTCGCAGAACGCCTTTACCGACGCGAGATCGAAAGGATTGCCCAACGTATGGGCGATCATGACGGCTTTCGTCTTGGGAGAAAGCGCGTCCTCGAGCTTGCTTACGTCTATGTTATATTGGGGAATATCGATATCCACGAATACGGGAACCGCGCCGTACTGAATGACGGGCGTTACCGTCGTGGGGAAGCCCGCCGCCACGGTGATGACCTCGTCGCCCCGCTTGACCTTCCTATCGCCGAGCAGAGGGGACGTGAGCGCCATAAAAGCGAGGAGATTGGCAGACGAGCCGCTGTTGACCAGGGCGACCGTCTTAACGCCGAGAAATTCTGCAAAAGAGCTTTCAAACTCCTTCGTATATCTGCCGGACGTCAGCCAGAATTCGAGCGCGGCGTCGGTGAGATTGAGCATCTCCTCGGAATCATAATATCTTGAAGCATAATTGATCTTATCGCCCTCTTTGTATTCGGGCTTTCTATGATAATGATGATAATATTCTTTTACAAGGTCGAGAATTTGTTGTTTATCCTTCTCCTGCTGCGTCATACGTTAAAAAACTCCTCTATCTGTTCGTTCATCTTTGCGGTAACGTCTTTCCCTTTATAATAAATTTTAGAAAACTCCACCGTCTTTCTCACCGCCTGTTTGATATCCCAACGGGGCCGCCAACCGAGTCTGCCTTTGAGCTTAGAGCAATCGAGCTTTAAAAAATTTGCTTCATGAGGAGCGTCCGGATCGCTTTTATTGATCCACTTAAGCCCTTCTCCCCAAAGGTCGACAAATTCGTTTACCAGACACTCCGTTTTCCAACAATCGGAATCGTCGGGACCGACGTTATAATAATCGGCATAGCTCCTATCCTGATACTGCTTCATGGCAATCAACATATACGCATATAAGGGCTCTAAGACGTGCTGATAGGGACGGATCGAATACGGATTGCGGACGACGATGTCTGCGCCGGCAAAAGCGGAACGCACGCAATCGGGAATAATGCGGTCGGCGGCAAAATCTCCTCCGCCGATGACGTTGCCCGCGCGCGCCGTCGAAACGGCGGGAGAATTCTCTTTATAAAAGAAAGAATTTTTATAGCTGTGCGTGACGAGCTCGGAGCAGCTCTTGGAATTGGAATAAGGATCGAATCCGTCCAAGGGATCGTTTTCGCGATATCCCCATCTCCATTCGTTATTATGATAAACCTTGTCCGTCGTGACGTTCAAAAAAGATTTTACGCAATCCGAAGCTCTCACGCATTCTAAGATATTTACCGTGCCCATGACGTTGGTTTCGTAAGTATACGCGGGATTTTTATAGCTTTCTCTCACGATCGGCTGCGCCGCAAGATGAAACACAATTTCGGGCTTCGCTTCGTCGAAGGCCTTTTTGAGGGAGGCATAATCCCGAATATCCCCTTTGACGGAAGTAATCCCCTCCCCGATACGGGCGAGCTCATACAAAGAGGGCTTCGTGGGAGGATCGAGGGAGTAACCCGTAACGACCGCGCCGTGATTTTTTAAAATCGCAGCGAGCCAGCTTCCCTTAAAACCCGTATGTCCTGTGATAAAAACCCTCTTCCCTTTATAAAACGACAATATATTATCCATAGTAATCTCGTGTGCTTTTATGATAAGGCGCAGCCTTTTCCTTCCATACGCCGCTAAAAAAAACAATTTTTTATCGCGCGTTTCCGCTGTCGATAAAAAACCACGCCTTTGCATATTATATCATAGCAAAAAAAATAATTCAATAGCATTTAGCAAAATATTCCGAATTTTTTAAAATTTGTTGACAAATACGGCGAAAGCGAAAAAAATACCGTGTTATAATAATTATGAGCTCAAAATAAAAAACAATACGCGTATACGACAGGTAAAAAATGCGGACAAATTCTATTGTCAGGGGGACTTCCCCCACATTAAACTTTACGCTTCCGTTTGCGGCGAGCGAGGTATCGGCCTTTTACCTCTCTTTTCGTCAGGAAGAAAAATCGGGAATCCTTCTCGAAAAACAACTGAAGGACTGTTCGATCGCCTCTTACTCCGTCGTCGTTCCCCTTTCCCAAACGGACACGTTGGCTCTATACGGCGGGAGGGCGGAGCTGCAAGTGAGGCTGCGTGCGGGCGGGCAGGCGTACGCTTCGCCCATTCTCAGCGTCGACGTTTTAGACGTCATCAAAAACGAGGTGATATAACATGAGCGCACTGAATGCGAACGTCATTACTTTCGACCTTGCGGATCTCCTTTTGCCGCAGGTAATCGAAGCGACGAGATACGACGTCGAAGTCATCGACGCGAGAACGATCGGCGGCAAGACGTACGCCACGCTCGGAGAAGCGGTGAGGGGAGCGTATCTCGCCCTCGACGCAGCGATCGCGTCAAGCGCCTCCTCGGGAGTCCTCGCCGCGGCGACCGCCGCCGACATGACGGACGAGGGGAAAATTTACGTCTACGTGGGAAACGAAAGCGGTTATACCTACGGAAATTGGTACTATCATACCGATTCCGGCTGGGCGAGCGGCGGCGCGTACAACGCGGTGGAATTAGGGCAAGGCAGCGTCACGAACGAAAAAATCGCCGCAAACGCCGTCACGGCGGATAAACTCGATTTAAACAGCGTGAAACGCCTCTTCGATCTGAGCGCGCAGACGAGCGTCGGCACGGGAAAAGGATACGATACCGAGCTTGAAGCGTCGAACGCCGCGCTTTCTTCGGGAACGGCTGTGGAAGCCGACGGATCGTACTTCGGATACGTCAAAATCAAAATTACCGGCGTCACGAATTACCGTCACGGAACGGTAGCCTTACGGTGGAAGGGAACCAACGAATACGTTTGCCGAGAGGCTTGCGCGGAAGGGACCTCCCTCTCCACGGGAAACGAGCTGGAGCTGTACGGCAGCTTTACCGTCTCTTCCGCAGACTCCCTGACAGCGTCGCTGATCGCCGAAAATTACGAAAGCGACGACTTCTTCTTTTCCTTCAACGTGGAGAAACTGTACCTGTTCAAGGACGCAGACTCTTCCTGCTTAAGCGTGATTCGCAAGGAAGCCTATTCCTCCGTCCTCGATTACGTCGAAATCATCAAGGAAATCGACGGAAGCCTGATCGAGGAGGGAACCCTTTCTTACGATAAGCTCGCCGACGACGTTAAGGAGCTGCTGGCGAGCGCAAAGCCCGAAGCGTCTCTCATCGACTGCTGGGGCGACGATTTTATTTTAGGAACGGGCGGAAACGGCACGACGATGCCTTCCGTGTTACAGGAGCTGTTGGGCGAAAGCTATACGGTGAACAATTACGCGCAAACGGGAGAAACGGCGGAGGAAATCGCCTTTCGGCAAGGAGGCTTGCAGGCGATCGTCGAACCCTTCACGACGGTCGTCGACGACGATTCCTTTTCAAGAATTCGCCCCGTCTTCAAATGCGTAAACGGCGCGTCGCTCGACGGCTTGAGTCAAGGGCTTGAATATAACGGCAACGATTACGTCTATATCGACGGAGACAAATTTTACTTTGCGAGAGCGGGCGGAAAAGCCGCCATTTACGCGGTGGAGCACGGATTGGAAAAGACCTATACCCGCCCTTTAAGAATGATCGCCGAAGGTCGGGGCAAATACCACACGATGCTCGTCTGCATCGGCGAGAACGGATGGGAGGGCGGAACCGCAGAAGATCTTATCAACGTCATAGAAGCGATGATTTCTTATAACGGCAATCAAAATTACCTCGTCATCGGAAGACCTTCGGGCAGCGCGACGGAAAGAGCGGAGGAAGAATTTGCTCTCGCCTCCCATTTCGGAAACGCTTTCTTCAACGCAAGAGAATATATTTCCGCTTACGGATTGAGCGACAATTCCCTTTCGGCGAC
>CAYWKM010000071.1:0-5365 GCA_964459165.1 uncultured Clostridia bacterium | reverse complement strand
GGGGGATATTTTCTCTTTATAAAATTTTTATTCCTCTGTTTTTTCGTCGGACGACGAACGATACAATTCGTTAAAAGTCACTCTTTTATCGCCCTTTTTATAGCCGACGATCTTATCCAGATAGACGTTTGACGCGCTGGCAAAGATATTCTTCTCGATAAAAGGATTCGTCTGTGCAAGCTTTTTAATCAGCTGCTTGGTATTGTAACGCTCGGATCCGCTGCCGCCGTTGTCGCAAATCGCGCAATTTTCGGTAAAGCGGCAAGCGCACTGAATAAATTTTAATTGATTGAAGTTCTTCCAAGCGACGATATCCTCTTCTCTGATCAAATACAGGGGACGAATGAGCTCCATGCCCTCGTAATTCCGACTTCTGAGCTTAGGGAGCATCGTCTGAAAAGAGCCTGAATGAAAAATACTCATCAAAATCGTTTCGATTACGTCGTCGTAATGATGTCCGAGCGCAATCTTATTGCATCCCATTTCCCGAGCGAGGCTATAAAGAGCTCCCCTGCGCATTCTCGCGCAGAGATAACAAGGACTTCGTTCCTGACTGTTTGCGACGTCAAAAATATTCGTCTCCCTGATCTCCGCGGGAATTTCGAGGATTTTTAAATTGTTTTTTATGACCTGCAAATTGATCTCGTTATATCCGGGATTCATGACGAGATATTTTACTTCAAAGCCGAAATCCGAATGGCGTTTCAATTCCTGAAACAGTTTTGCCATGAGCATGGAATCCTTTCCGCCCGAAATACACACGCAGACCTTATCGCCCGGCAAGACGAGTTCGTATTCCTTTAAAGCCTTGACGAATTTCGTCCAAAGCTTCCCTCGATAGGTCGTGATGATACTCCTTTCTACCGTTTGACAATCAGTCATCGACGTACTCCTTTAATTTCTGTAAGAAACGGGAAATTTCTTCTTTTGTCGTCCTCTCGCAAAGCGAAACGCGAAAAGAAGACAATGCCCTCGCCTTATCGCGATAAATGGACATAATCGTCTTAGACGGCGTATTCGCGAGGGAGCAAGCGGATTTTTGACTGACGCAAAAGCCGTTCGCGTCAAAATATTTTACCGTTTCCGCCGCGCGCTTTCCCGACACGGAAAAATTGACGATATACGGATTATCGAAGGAATTGACCGTTACGTTTTTCATCTTCCCCGCCTCTTCCTTTAAGCGATCGGAAAGCTCTTTGACATAAGCGTAATTTTCTTTTAGCGAAGCGAAAGAAAGCTCCGCCGCCTTGACCGTGGAAGCGATCAGCCCCAACGGAGCCGAGCCGCTTCGATAAACGGAAACGCTGTTTCCCCCGTGGATAAGGGGCGTCAAAACGACGCTTTTTTTCTTTATCAGCACGCCCGTGCCGGCGAGTCCGCCGAATTTATGCGGAGCGAAGGAAATCAAATCCGGCACGGAAAAATCAATATCTATCTTTCCTACCGCCTGCGTAGCGTCGGTGAAGAAGCGGCAATCGGGATAGTTTTTTAAAACGTCTCTTATCGCTCTATCATCCTGCACGCTGCCCGTTTCTCCTTCGACGAGGGCGACGCATACGAGGAGGACGGAAGAAGAAAGTTTTGTTTTTAAATCGTTCAAATCGATTTTCCCGTTCGGCAAAGAGGAGATAAATTCAACCTCCACGCCCTCGCTCTTCAAAAAAGACAGGCAGGCGTTTACGGAATTATGCTCAAATTCGCTCACGAGTATTTTATTCCCGTAGCCGGAATACGCCTTCGCTAACCCTTTGACGGCAAGATTATTGGCTTCCGTAGCCGAAGAAGTATAGATGATTTCATACTCTTCTTTATCAAGTTTCAGAAGGGATAAAAATTTTTCATTCAAGCGGTCAAATTCCGCCTTTGCCGCCCTTCCCTCTCCGTGCAGAGAATTCGTGTTTCCGCGAAACGTCCTTTCCACGCGAAGAAACTCTTGAAGAACCTCTTCCTTTACGGGAACGTTCGCCGCGTAATCAAGATATATCATGAATTTTTGTCTCCCAATCAAAGCGAAAAGATGTTTTCACCGGATATCTTAGCACAAACAAGCGGCTAAGTCAATTTAATCCGAAGTAAAATACCGATCGGACAGATCGACAAAATTTCGCATAAACGAAAAAACCGCCCGAAAGAAGATCTTTCCTTCGGACGGAAATTTTTCATTTATGCGAACGCGGGATTATCTCTTGACGTTGAACGCCGCCATACCGGGATAGACAGCCGCCGCGCCGAGCTCTTCTTCGATGCGGAGAAGCTGATTGTACTTCGCAACGCGTTCCGTACGGCTGGGAGCGCCCGTCTTAATCTGGCAGGTGTTGAGAGCGACTGCGAGATCCGCGATCGTCGTATCCTCCGTTTCGCCGGAACGATGGGAGGTAACGGCGGTATAGCCCGCTTTATGAGCCATCTTAATCGCTTCGAGCGTTTCGGAAACGGAACCGATCTGATTCAGTTTGATAAGAATCGCGTTGCCGCAGCCGAGAGAAATCCCCTTAGAGAGACGCTCGGTATTGGTGACGAACAGGTCGTCTCCGACGAGCTGAACCTTGCCTCCGAGCTCCTCGGTCATGATCTTCCAGCCTTCCCAATCCTCTTCATCCAAACCGTCTTCGATGGAGATGATAGGATATTTTTCTACGAGGCTCTTCCAATGAGCCACGAGTTCTGCGGAAGTAAATTCAGTACCGGCTTTGGGAAGCTTATAGAAGCCCTTGCCCTTGGGGCTCTTCCATTCGGAAGAAGCGGCGTCCATAGCGAGCATGAAATCTTTACCGGGGACATATCCGGCAGCCTGAATCGCTTCGAGAATCGTCTCGATGGTCTCTTCGTCGCTGGAAAGATTCGGCGCAAAACCGCCCTCGTCGCCGACGGAGGTGGCAAGTCCTCTCTTCTTCAAGATAGCGGCGAGTTTATGGAATACTTCCGCGCACCAACGGAGAGCTTCTCTGAACGAGGGAGCGCCGACAGGCATGATCATGAATTCCTGCGTGTCGACGGTATTGGTAGCGTGAGCTCCGCCGTTGAGAATGTTCATCATGGGAACGGGCAAACGATTCGCGTTTACGCCGCCGAGGAAACGGTAAAGAGGAATGTTCAGGCTGGCAGCCGCCGCGCGTGCAGCCGCAATGGAAACGGCGAGAATCGCATTCGCGCCTAAATTGGATTTATCCTTCGTTCCGTCTGCGGCGAGCATTGCCGCGTCTACGGCGTAGACGTCGCTTGCGTCTTTTCCGAGGAGAGCCGTTTGAATCGTCGTATTAATATTTTCAACCGCTTTTAAGGTTCCCTTGCCGAGATAACGGTTTTTATTGCCGTCGCGAAGCTCCAACGCTTCAAATTCGCCGGTGGACGCGCCGGAGGGCGCCATACCGCGGCCGACAGTGCCGTCTTCCAACCATACTTCTGCTTCAACAGTAGGATTTGCGCGGGAATCGAGAATCTCGCGGCCGACTACTTTTACGATTTTAAGAGATGCCATATTGATAAGCTCCTTTAATTATTTTACAGCCTTTTCCGCCCGTCGAAGGAGCCGGATAAAGCCGTTATACTTCGAATACAAGTATATCACATAAAAAAATTTTTTACAATACCTAAAAAGAATATTTTTGTAAAATTTCGTTTATTTTTTTATGTTGACGATTGATTTTAAGGATTCCCTATGGTATAATGAGAAAAAAAAGGATATGGTTACGCGAATGAGTTATATTTATATCAGTCATTGCGAAGGAGACGATTCGGCGCCCCTTCAAATAAAACAATTTTTGAAATTTTCCTTTGAAACGTGGTGTCCGGCCGACGATATTCCCTACGGAATCGACCCGAGCGAAGTGATTCCCGAAAAAATACGGAACGCGTGCGCGCTGCTCCTTCTCCTTTCCGAAAAATCAAGCGAATCGAGACAGCTTTCAAGAGAATTGCATCTGGCGGACAAATATTCCGTCCCCGTCGTCGCCGTCGCCAAGGGAAGAATTTCTCTTTCGGAAAAGCTCGAATATTATTTGAGCGACGTATCCTTGATAGACGCGACGGGATTTGAAAACGATCTGTCCGTATTGAACAGCCTTTCCGCCGAATTGAAAAAATACGCCGAAAAGAAAGACTGCGATAAAAATATGGAGGAATCTATCGCTCCTCTCATAGACGATACGCCGATTCCTCGAGAGGAGGTCGTCTCTGAACAGCCGAGCGTCCTTTCCGAAAGGATCGCCGCATTCGACAGAAAAAGAGCGGAGAGCGTTCTCGCCGTTCTGCCCTGCGGAGAGGCGGCGCGAGAAACCGATTACGTAGCCATCGCCGAAGCGGAAGAAATCATTGCGAGATCGTTCGGCGAATCCGGCGTTACGAGCGAAATGTCGCTCGTGACGGGCGGTCCCGCTTTTACGCGCTATATTTTTAATGTGGATAAACCGATATCGAGCGAAATTCTCGCGAGCGTAAGATCCTCGATCGATAACGAACTTTCCCGCTCGTCGGACGTGTACGCCGCCGAGGAGGGCGACGGCGTCGTCGTCGATATTCCTCTCGCCGAGAAGGAAACAATCCGTCTTTCCGACTTTCTGAAAGAGGAAGCTTATCTTTCTTCTCCTTCTTTCCTGCTTCCTGCGGGAAAAGACGTAAATGAAAATTGTATTTTCGCCGATCTGGAAAAGGCAAAGAGGTTGCTCGTCACCGGCGGAACGGACGACGAAAGAGATATGTTTGTGAAGGCAGCCGTCCTCTCGCTCGCGGCAAAATTCCCCCGCGAAGAGCTGAATATCGTCGTCGCCGACGGAGACGGCTCCTTAGAAGAGATCAAAGATCTTCCGAATACGGTTGGATTTATCGAAAATAAAACAAATTCCGTCGCGGAAAAATGCAAAGCGCTTTCCGTTTTAGATTGGGCGGCGGCGGAAGCCGACAAGAGAAGACAGCTCTTTATTTTAGCCTCCGAGGAAGGAAAGGAAATTTCCAACCTCGCCGCGTACAACGCCGTCGCGGACAAAGAGGAGTTCCTCCCCTACGTCGTCGTTGTCGCAAGCGGTCTGAATGAATCTTACAGGGATATGCTTCCTCTCGCCAAAGCGAAAGCCGAACGCCTCTCTTCTCTCGCTCCTTACGGAATTTACGTCATTCTTTCCGCCTGTTTCGACCTCGTCGACGCACATTCGTATGACTGCAAAGCGGTATTCCGCCGCGAAGGATGCGCCTGCCACGCAGGACGTCTTTCGGGAGACGGCGACCTCATCTATAAAACGCCCGCCTATCAGGTGCGCGTACAACAGATCACTCTTTCCGACGAAGAAATCGCCTCTGTTCTCGCCGCGCTTTCTTACGAGGAACGAAAAACGGACGCAAGCATCGCCCCCATCGTCAAAAAAGCCGCTTT
>CAYWKM010000070.1:0-5375 GCA_964459165.1 uncultured Clostridia bacterium | reverse complement strand
CGGCTGCGGGATACAAAGCAAGGAAGCGGAAAATTCAGATAAAATTTTATTTTCGTCTCCCTGCAGTAACGTAAGAAAAATAAAAAAAGAGGGGTTTCCGATGAAATTGAAGAGTTTTGCTGTGATAGCGGGTGCGCTGCTGTTTGCCGATTTAATGTTTGTAGGAGGGAACGCAGTTTTAGCCGATGCGGAGGAAACAGAGGAGGTTGTCTCGCAAACGCATATAGAGGAAGAAGCTTCGCCGTGTGGGTTTTTTACGGAGCTTTCTCTTTCCATAGACGGTTCGGACGGGGAAGTGTATGCGACGGTAAAAAACGCTTTTACACTTTTACCTTCGACGGTTCAAGTGATTTTAGATTTATATTATTCTCCGAATTATCAATATTCATATACCGATATGACATTGGCCGCCAGAGATATCGTCGGCGATTTGAACATGGGAAAATCGTTGACCGTTTATGCTTCCACAAACGGAGAGCAGCTTTGGTGGACGGCGCGGATATATTATAAGATTGATTCAAAAGATTGGCAGGAAACATACACGGACGCAGCCTTGTTCGACGAATATGGAAACAGAGTTTCAACATAAAATGAAACAGGACGGCTTTCGGGATAGAGGAAACGATGAAAAACGAAGGGCGAAATGGACGATAAATTAAAATAAGCAGACTGTATTTTCAATTAACTTTTATTTTTATTGTTTATAAAAATCATGAATAGAAACAGTTTTTGATAAACGGAAAAGCATGATAAAGAAAAGCCGCGCTTTGTAAGAACGGTCGACGTTTTGGCGAAAGCGCAAATAAAAAATCTGTGAAACGTTCATAAAAGTCGGCGGATATTTGCTTGGGATTCGCGCTATTATTCATTGGAAATTTTTTATGAATCGTCGAATTGTTTTTCTGTTTTTCCGAATTCGTTCGAGGGGCGATTTCGGCAATACGGTAAAATCGGTTCAAGGGAATTTTTTCACTCCGCACGAATATTGCTCGCCGACCTACGATAAAGGGAACGCCTATCGTTTTCGGGAACGCGCCGATTTGCACTCTTCTCCCGTTCGAAGAATAAAACGACGGTTTTTTCGGTAAAGAATCCGGAGGATTCCTCTGAGTCTGGCTTACGGAATTAGGACGGGTTGTATTTTACGCGAAGCGATACGAAGTAAACCGCAGGATAAGCGGCGTTTTTCGTCAGGAGGAAATAAGCGCTATTTTATCGATTCAACGCTTAGCGGCTTGAAAATTATTTTGATCAAAAAAAACGACATATGGAGCGACGACTATGAAAAGGGGCGGTAAATTTTTTCTTTTTCTCTTTATCTTTTCAATGGGACTTGCTTGCATATGCTTTTTTTTAACGAGAGAAAAAATCGAAGTAAAAGAGGCAAGCGCGACGGAAAGCGAATCGATGGTGATAAAGGGCGACGTGAGCGGCGACGGAAATATCGACATGACGGATCTGATCATGATGAGACAATATCTCGCGCGAATGATTTCGTTGACGGACGAACAGTTGGAAGCTTTCGATGTATACGCTCCGGAGAGCGTTTGCGACGGGGCGACGGATCTTTTCGACGTTGCTCGAATGGAAGAAAAGCTTCTCGGACTCATCGGTTGTTTTGTGCACGATTACGTTGCTGTAACGACTTTACCTACCTGTACGGAAGGAGGTTATACGGTATACACCTGCTCGGTGTGCGGCGACAGCTATGTTTCCGACTATACGGAGGCGTTAGGGCACAGCTACGGGGCTTGGGAGATATACGGTTATACGGAGGATGAGTTTTCCTGTACCTTAAAGCGCGTATGCTCTCACGATTCCGCGCATACGGAAATCTATCGATTGCCCGCTCTGAACAAGACGGATTACGTCTACACGGAAACGCAGGCGGCTGCCTGCGAAAGCGACGGTTCGGCGCGGTATGCTATTACGATCGACGGGCAGACGTTTATCTTTAGCGTCGTGATTCCCGCCTTAGGGCATGATTACGGCGAATGGGAGATTTCCGCCTCTCCGACGTCGACGACCGAAGGGATTCTTATTCGAACTTGCAAAAGAGATCCTTCCTATACCGAAACGGTTGTTTTGCCTGAATTGAACGAGACAGACTATGTTTATACGGTATCCCTTCCGGCTACCTGCGGGGAAGAGGGGACGGCGGTCTATGTTTATGAAAGAGACGGGCAAAGCATATCCTTTGAAGAGACGATTCCGCCGACGGGACATCATTTCGTCCTCGACGAAGAGGCGTCTGATTCCGCATGCGAGGGCGGGACGAGAGTATATGCCTGTTCGGAATGCGGGTATGTAGACAGAGCGGAGTCGTTCAACGGATCCGGACATACGTTTGTTAACGGCGAGTGCGCGGTGTGCGGCGAAAGACAACCGGAAAATATTTTCACTCTTACGCTCACGCGGGGAAGCGGCGAAACGACGGCGGTGATAACGCTTTCGGGCGCGGTGGATACGGCGGGATTTTTGCTTATTTTGGAGGGGGTTACCTCAGACGATTATCTCGGGAAAGAAAGCGGCGACTTATCGAATATAAGCGTGGGAGTCACAGCCGACGGACTGAAAGCGCTTTATTCCGACGCGAAGGGCGTTAAGGAAGAGAAGACCGTAATCACGTTCCGACTTTCCTCCTCCGTCCAAATAACGGCGTTTACACTCAGCGAAATCAAGGAAGTGTGGACGGATCTGACAATTCACGATACATACGGAAAAACAGTGATCGAGCAAGGGTCTTCCGGCGTATACACGGAAGGACTTGTCTTTACGTTGAACGCCGACGGAGCGTCGTATTCCGTGAGCGGTTATACCGGAAGCGACGTCAACGTGCTGATTCCCGATCAGTATGAGGGATTGCCCGTAACGGAAATTGCGGATAAGGTGTTCTATACAAAAGAATCGATTCAATCTGTAACGATAGGAGGAAATGTAATCTCGATAGGAAAAAATGCTTTCGGCAGTTGTACGGGTTTAACTGAGTTGGTCATTCCCGCAAGCGTTAAGAAAATAGCGGCGGCAGCGTTCTTCCTGTCCGGATTGACAAGCATATCTTTCGAGGATACGAGCGGTTGGTACGTAACGGAGGATTCCGCCTATGTAAACGGCAGTAAGATCGATTTGTCGAATGCGTCTACGAATGCGGAAAACTTGACGGAGTCCTTAACGTATCTTTATAAGACCGAATAATCGGATAAGAGGGAAAGATATGAAAAAGAAACATTTATGGATTATCCTCATCATTTTTGCGTTGATAGTATGTATAGTCGTCGCTCTTATTCTGTTTTTTTCTCAAAGGGAGGTCGAGCCGGAAGCGCACGTTCATTCGTACATAACGGAAACGGTTGCCTCCACCTGTACGGAGGAGGGGTATACAAAATATACCTGCATAGACGGAGACGACGAGTATTACGACGATTTTCTTCCGCCGAACGGGCACCATTATGAAGATTATATTTGCATTGTCTGCGGAGAGAAGCAACCGCTCAATATTTTTTCCGCGGTGTATTCCGAAAATTCGCTGATTGTTTCCGTAAACGGCACAGTCGCTTTTTCGAGCTTTATCCTCGTTCTTTCGTACGACGCGGAGGCGATGACGATTACCGGTTACAGCGAGACAAAACCGTATTCAAGCACGGTAAACGACGTAGGCGGAACCGTCTATATCGTTTATACGTCGCTTTCTCTTCATGAGGAGGAAGGGAATATTATCGAATTTTTTGTGAACGCGAAGCAGTCTTGTACGGTGGAGCTTGCGATCGAACAGATTATTGTCGTAAAGGAAGATCTGTCGATGATAGAAGTATGGGGCGATACGGTAAACGGAACGGTTATCGTTGAATGAAAACGATCCGTTATGGGGAGTATATAAACGAACATCGACGGATTATTTATCGGAAATTAAATTTTAACGAGAGTTAGGTAGAATTCGTTTGTTATTTTCGCTTGACATTTTCGAGGATATATGGTAAACTGAAACATTATAGAACAAAAATTCGGCTGTAAGAGAAAAATCCGGAAAGCAACGAAAGAAGGGTTGACGGAATGGAAGAGGTTGAGTACAATGCTATTAGCAAGCAACGTGGGGGGGGGTATAGTACCCTTATTTTAGCGTGCCCGAATAACGACCGCAACCAATTGAATAGGATACATAGAAGGGAGCTTATCGCTTCCTGCGTTATGCAGGGTGCGGTAGGCTTTTTTTGCGCTGTTTAGGCGGGAATCCCTTTTTTGCCTCGTTTCATTCGGCATTGTCTCGCGGGTAGCAAAGAAAACCTCCCGCTCGGGCGCGATTTTTGCGGTATTATGCAAAAATCTCAGTTCGCCCTGCTAAACAACCCACTGTGCCGTTTGGAGAAATCAAGGCTCGCCCTCTTGAGAATAAGGGGGACGACAAGAAATCCTCCGCCCGCTCGATTATGTCGCTTCGCGACGGATAAGGCGCATTTTGCCGAGAAACGCGCGAGCTAACATTTCAGCAATATCTTCCGTAAGTAAGGGACGGAAGCTGCAATAAAAACTTATCATTTATCAAAGAAGTAAAGCAAAAATGGAAAAAACAAACAAGACTAACAAGAAAAAAGGAATCTCTTTGCTCGTGCTTTTGGTCGTTATCCTTCTTTGCGCGGCGGTCGTACTCGGTATGGGCGGTTTTACCTACGCGAAGTACGTATCGAGTAAGTCGGTATCGTCTACGACGGCGAACGTCGCCAAATGGGGCTACGTTGTCAGCGTCGATTCGTCGAAGCTATTCGGCGAAGCTTATGAAAAGACAGCTGCTGACAGCGACGATACTGTAACGAATCAGACGGTTATCGATTATCCCGATGACGTTACCGCTTCCGTAGGCGTGCTGGCAAGTACAAAGGGAACGGAAGCCAAAAACCTCTTAGTCGCCCCGGGGACGGAAGGGTATGTGACTTTTTCCATTACGGGAAGCGCGGAGGTGCGGAGCAAAATCACGATTGAGGCTCCTACGGACGGCACGACGGTTCGGTTGACTTGGAAGGAAAACGACGAAGACAAAACTTACGAGCCCATCCGTTGGACGCTGGGCGAAAACAGCGACGGAGGGAATACCTATACGCCTGTTGACGGTTGGGAGGACGGCAAAACGTATTCGGATATGATTGACGCGCTCGGAGATTTAAGCGTAGCCAATATCGACCCGAATACGGTGGAGAACTTGTACTATAAGTTGAGTTGGGCTTGGGATTTCCAAACCGTAAAAACTGCGGAAGTGAAAGATGGTGATGGTCATGTTACGTCTCCCGCAACCTATTGCGACTTGGAAGATACCGTTTTGGGCGCGATCATGAGTGGAGCGAGCACGACCGACAAAGACGGAAACGCTATTGCCGTTAGCGGTT
>CAYWKM010000069.1:0-5401 GCA_964459165.1 uncultured Clostridia bacterium | reverse complement strand
GCAGTGCGAAGTTTGCTATCTTTCAACGAAGCTGCGGCTATCAATGCGGCTATAAAAAGGATATTCAATGGAGAAGTATATGGAACCTAAGTATAAAAGAGTCCTCTTGAAGCTCTCGGGCGAAGCGCTTGCCGGAGATCAGAAATTCGGCATCAACGCCGCCGTGGTCAATTCGGTCGTCGATCAGATCGTTCAAATCCATGAAATGGGCGTGCAGATTGCTCTCGTCATCGGCGCAGGCAACTTCTGGCGCGGAAAACAGGGTACGAATATGGAAAGGACGACGGCAGATCATATGGGAATGCTCGCCACTATGATGAATTCTCTCGCCATGATGGATGCGATTGAACAGAGGGGGATTCCCTGCCGCGTTCAGTCCGCGTTGAGCATGATTCAGGTTGCGGAGCCTTACGTTTTAAGGAAGGCGATTCGTCATTTCGAAAAGGGCAGAATCGTCATTATGGCTTGCGGGACGGGCAATCCTTATTGCTCCACAGATACCGCTGCGGCTCAACGCGCCTGCGAAATTAAGGCGGACGTCCTCCTTATGGCGAAAAACGTGGACGGCGTTTACGATTCCGATCCCAAAAAGAACGCGAACGCAAAGAAATATTCGCATCTTTCTTATAAAGAGATTTTAAAAGAAGATTTAAAGGCGATGGATTCCACGGCGGCCGCCATGTGTAAGGATAACGATATTCCCGTGCTCTGTTTCGCGCTCTTTGAAAAGGACGCGCTGCTCCGCGCCGTGTGCGGAGAGGAAATCGGCACTTTGATTGAAAATTAATTTGGAGGAAAAATCCTATGATAGAGAACGAAAAGATCGAGGAGATGTTTTTAGACCTCGACGACAAATGTGAAAAAAGCATCGCTTCCCTCGAAGAAGAATTTGCAAGCATTCGCGCGGGCAGAGCCAACCCCCATATTCTCGACAAATTGACGGTCGAGGCTTACGGCGGGAGCAGCCGCCTCATCGAATTGGGCAACGTTACCGTTCAGGACGCAAGGAACCTCATCATTTCCGTTTGGGATAAATCCCTCTTAAAGGCGGTCGAAAAAGCGATTTTACAGTCGAATATCGGCATTACGCCAACCAACGACGGAAAAATCATTCGTCTCACCTTTCCCGAACTTACGGAGGAAACCAGAAGAGATCTTGCAAAGCGTTGCAAGAGATTGGGCGAAGAGGGAAAAGTGGCGATTCGCAACATCCGAAGAGACAGTATGGACGTCGTCAAAAAGATGAAGGCGTCGAAAGAGCTTTCCGAAGACGAAGCGGCGCAGACCGAGGACGACGTCGAAAAGGAAATCAAATCCTACATGGATAAGATCGAAAGAGTGATCGCGGCAAAAGAAAAGGATCTTATGACCGTCTGAGATTATGGATAGCAATCAACGAAAGATTCCCGTTCATATCGGCGTCATTATGGACGGCAACGGAAGATGGGCGAAAAATCGCGGCTTTCTCCGTTCCGTCGGCCATCAGAACGGCGTAAATACCATGATAGAACTTGCGGACGCGGCTTTCGAGCTGGGCGTAAAATATTTTACCGTTTACGCGCTCTCCACCGAGAACCTTGCCCGTCCGCGCGAGGAGATCGACGGATTATTCCGTCTGTTCCGCCTGTATTTTACGAAGAACATCGACCGTTTGATCAAAAACGGCGTCGGCTTTCGGGCGATCGGAGATATTTCCGTCCTTCCGAAGGATATTCAAAAGCTGATTCTCGACGCGGAGGAGCGCTCTTCCCGTTTTACGGACAGAATCATGAATATGGCGTTAAATTACGGCTCTCGCGCCGAAATCGTCCGAGCGGTGAACAGAGCGATCGAAAGGGGAGAAAGGATAACGGAGACAAGTTTTTCTTCTCTTCTCTACACGAACGGACAGCCCGATCCCGACCTCATTATCCGGACGGGAGGAGAATGTCGGCTCTCCAATTTCCTCTTATGGCAGGCGGCGTATTCGGAACTGTATTTCAGCGACGTATTGTTTCCCGATTTCGGTAAGGACGAATTATTAAAGGCAATCGACAATTATTCGACGAGAAAAAGAAGATACGGAAAAACGCAGGAACAAATAGACGGGAAGAAATCATAACGATAGGAGTTTTTCAATGAAAGGTTTACCTACGCCAATTCAAAGATTGATCACGGGCGCGTGTTATCTCATCACACTCGTCGCCTTTTATGTTTTAAAGGTACTGTTAAAGCTCGACTTTTTCTTTGATATTCCCATTTACGCGTTTTCGCTCTTCGGCACCTACGAAATGCTTCACGCGTTCGATTTTAAAGCGAATACGGACAGAGAAAACGGCGCGGAGCCGTCCACGGGGATTACGCGGGCGCAAAAAATCGCCGTGTGGGCGTATGCGATTCTCTTTACTCCCGCTTATGTCCTTACGGAAACCTTTTTGAGCTTCGGTCTGCAATCCGTCTTTATTTGCTTTATCGGCGTATCCTTGGCTTTGGTTTTGCTCCTCGTGATACAGTATGAGGGCGTTACGCTCGGCGGAACGGGCTGCGCTATCTTTGCCTGTTTCTACCCCACGGCAATTCTCGGCTTTCTTCTCATGACGAATCACCTCCCTTCCTATTCCGCCTTTGCCGTATTGTTCGTGTTCGTCGCCTCTCCTTGTTCCGACTGCTTCGCCTATTTATTCGGCAAATATCTCGGCAAGTTTTTCCCTAAGAAAATGGCTCCGACGATCAGTCCGAAAAAGACGATGATCGGCGGGCTTGGCGGACTGCTCGGCGGCGGCGTCGGCGCAGTCGTCTATCTTCTCGTCTATCGCTTGATTGTCAGATCGTTTTCGTTCGTGAGCGACTCTCTCGCAATCGATCTCGCCGTTATTTTCGTCGTCGGGATCGTCGCGGCGTTTATGACGGAAATCGGCGATCTGGTGGAAAGCTGTATCAAACGTAAGGCGGGGATCAAGGATATGGGCAGGCTTCTGCCCGGGCACGGCGGCATTCTCGATCGTATCGACGGCACGATGTTTACGGCGGCGTTCGTTTATGTGGTTTTTGTCATAATTATTGATATTGCTTAATAAGTATAAAAAAAGAATACGTAAGACGCCTGCCGTAACAGATGCAGGCGTTTTCTATAGAGGAAATACTTTCATGAAAAATATTGCTCTGATTGGTTCTACGGGTTCTATCGGTATGCAGGTGTGTAACGTCGTGCGCCGCTATCCCGAAAAATTCAAAATCGTATCCATGGTAGCCGGAAGCAACGCCGAACGCTTTTTACGTCAAATCCGGGAGTTCCGTCCGGAATATGCCGCTCTCGCGGACGAGAAAGCCGCAAAAGGAATAAAAGAAGAAATTCCCGACGGGACGTCCTTTTCCTTCGGAGAGGAGGCTTCCCTGTCCGCCGTGGAATACGGCGACGTCGCTTTGATCGCCGCGACGGGCTTTGCCGGATTGCGTTATACGCTGCGGGCAATCAAGGAGAAAAAGGAAATTGCTCTCGCAAACAAAGAGACGCTCGTCTGCGGCGGCGAAATCGTCATGCCCGCCGTCGAAAAAGAGGGGATCGCTCTTTCTCCCATCGACAGCGAACATTCCGCTCTATGGCAAGCGCTTCATTTTAACGCGCACGGAAGGTATAAGAAGCTCATCATCACGGCGAGCGGCGGTCCTTTTTATTCTTACGACGAGGAGCGTTTAAAGACGGTTACCGCCGAAAGCGCGTTGAAGCATCCGACGTGGAAGATGGGGGCTAAGATAACGATCGACAGCGCGACCCTTCTCAATAAGGGATTCGAAGTGATCGAAGCGAAATGGCTGTATCGCGCGCCGCTGGAAAAAATCCAGACGATTGTCCAACCGGAGAGCATCATTCACTCCATGGTGGAATTCGACGACGGCGCGATTCTCGCTCAAATGAGCTATCCTTCTATGGAGATCCCCATTCAGCTCGCGCTCACCTATCCCGAACGCTTTGCAAGCGACGTGGAGAGCGTGGATTTCGTCAAGCTCGGCGCGATTCGCTTTCTTCCGCTCGAAAGGAAGCGTTTTCCCTGTTACGATCTCGCTTTGCAGTCGATCGAACGCGGCGACAATTACCCGTGCGCGTTAAACGGCGCGGGCGAGGTTGCGGTAAAGGCGTTTTTAAACGGAAGAATATCTTTTCCCGCGATTGCCGAAACTATCGAGGGGACGTTAAACCGCATTCGGGGGGAGAAGGTCGTCGATTACGAAACGTTGAAGGAAACCGATTTCCTCGCAAGAAAATACGCTCTCGACTGCATATCGCGTAAAGGATAAACATGATTAATTTATTAAGCTTTGTATCCGTCATGAAGAATATAGGAGCCGTTCTCCTCGCCGTCGCCATTCTGCTCGTCATGGTCACCGTCCATGAATTCGGGCATTACGCGGCGGGCAAAATTCTTAAATTTAAAGTAAACGAATTTTCCATCGGGTTCGGACCCGCTCTCTTTAAGAAAAAGAACGAAAGCTCCGACGAACAATTTTCCGTACGCCTCCTCCCGCTCGGCGGCTATTGCGCCTTCGCCGGAGAAGACGACGATAACGCGGATCAAGACAATCCCTATCTCTTTTCCAACCGTGCGCCGTGGAAGAGGATCGTCGTGCTTTTCGCCGGTCCTCTGATGAACTATCTTTTGGCTCTCCTGCTCGTTTTCGGGCTTTTTTTCGGGTTCGGTCAGTACGAATATCAAGTGTATTCCGTTGCGGAGGAGCCCTCCGTCCCCGCCGAATATTGTTTAAAGGAAGGGGATATCGTCACGAAAATCGAAGGAAAGAACACTTATGTGCTTACCGATTATATCTCCGCGATTAACGGAAAGAAGCAGGGAGACCTCGTGGAAGTCTCTCTGATCCGCGAAGGCGAGAGCGCGACGGTAAAAATCATGTTGCAGGCGGACGCGGACTTCGTCAACCTTTCGGATACCAATACGCTTCTCTATGCGATCGGCGTCACTTCTATGGGAGGCGTTCCCGTGCGTTTCGGCTTCTTTTCCATGATCGGGCGAAGTTTCGCTTATTCTTTCCGCATCGGCGGAACGATTTTACAGACATTGGGCGAGCTTTTGACGGGCAAGCTTGCCTTGACCGCCGTCGGCGGACCGATCACGACGATCAAGATAACGTCGCAGGTCGCGTCGCAGAGCGTTCAGTCCTTTCTTGAAATCGCGGCGTACATCGGCGTGAATCTCGCGGTGTTCAATCTCCTACCCATTCCCGCGCTCGACGGGAGCAAGATTATTCTGACGGCGATCGAATGGATCAGGAAAAAACCGTTGAACAGAAAGGTGGAAGCCGTCATTAACGTCGTCGGGTTTGTAGCGATTTTCGGTTTTGCTATTTTGGTAGATATTTTGCAATTTATATAAGGGTTATGATTCCGCGAAAAAACGCCCGAAGTTTT
>CAYWKM010000068.1:0-5522 GCA_964459165.1 uncultured Clostridia bacterium | reverse complement strand
TTTGAAAAACACGGGAATTCTATCGATTTCCGCTTTTACTTTTACGGTTGTACCGCCTTTGAGCGTTTGCCCGTTGGAAGAGTAGACCCAATCGGAGCCTTTGGGCAAATATACCTTTCGTTCCCGCATTCCCGCATATAAAACGGGAGCGACAAGAATATCTGCTCCATACAAATACTCTTCGTGATCCTCCCAACACTCTTTATCGTCAGGAAATTCGTAAAAGAGCGTTCGGATTACGGGTTTTCCAAACAAATGGGCTTCTTCCATCGTCCGTTTCGTATAGGGTTTTAATAAGTTTCTTATGTCGATATATTTCGTGAGAATTTTTTCGACTTCCGGAGAATAAGACCAGATTTCATTGTCGGCGCCGCTTCCGACCATTCCGCCGCCGACTGTTCCCAACGGCTTTTTATCGTGCGGCTCTCTATCGCCGTGAAGGCGCATAACGGGTAAAAAACAACCGAATTCGAACCAACGGCAGAGTAGCTCCCAAAAGGCGGGATCATGGATATTTCCTCCGTGAAAGCCGCCGATATCCGCCGTCCACCATGCGACGCCGGCTAACCCCATATTTAGCCCTGCCGTATATTGATTTTTCAGTTGCGTAAAGGTGGAAGGAACGTCGCCGGACCAAACCAAAGCCCCGTACTTTTGCGAACCGAGCCATGCGCAGCGGACGAGATTGATCGGATTTTCTATTCCTATCTTCTGCATACCCTCATAATATGCTTTGGAATATTGCATGGGATATTCGTTGGCGCACTCGACGACGGGGCCGTCGTAATAGCGATAAATATCGAAATCTTGATTCGTATATTCCGGTTCGGCTTCGTCAAGCCAAAAGAGTTCCACTCCTTGATCGAGATAGTTTTCTTTACAGATATCGAAAAGATATTCCCTCGCGTCGGGATTGGTTACGTCTATAAACTGTTCGAAACCAAAACAGTCCATTGTAACGGCGATTCCTTTATCGCAACGCACCAAATAATCGTTTTCGTACATTTCCTGATAATGAAGCGAGTTTCTGTCAACCGTAGGCCATACGGAAACCATAAGCTTCATATTCATCGCTTGAAGTTCCGCAGTCATGCTTTTTACGTCCGGCCAATACTTTTCGTCGAAACGCCAATCGCCTTGCTGAGGCCAATGGAAGAAGTCCGCTACCATGACGCCGACGGGAATATTTCTCCTATAATATTCTCTCGCTACGCTCAGCAATTCTTCCTGCGTCTGATAGCGGAGCTTACATTGCCAAAATCCCATAGCATAATCGGGCATCATAGGAACTCTTCCGGAAATTTCGGTATAATCGGATAGGATTTCAGCAGGAGTATCTTCCGCCGTTATCCAATAATCCACTTGATAGCATCCTTCGGAAGTCCATTCGGTGATATTTTCGGCAAAGACGGCTTTCCCGATCGACGGATTATTCCACATGAATCCGTAGCCGAGGGAAGAAATATAAAACGGTACGCTCGCCTGCGTATTTTTTTGAGCAAGTTCCAACGAGCTCCCCTTTAAATTAAGAAGAGCGTTTTGATATTGTCCCATACCGAATATTTTTTCTTCTTTATTCGCCTCAAAGCTGACGGTCGTCCGATAAAGATTCCCGCCGACGGCAACATATCTTCTTGCGGGCGTTCTCACCATGACGATTTGATCGACGTCTTCAAAATTTTCCGTACCGAAATCCCACGAGCGATAAAATTCCTTTAATATCAGTTCTCCTTTGTCGTTAAAAAAACAAATCTTGCCGAAATCGGTGACGACGGCTTTTATTTTTCCGTTGCGGATTTCCGCTTTCTTTTCTCCGACGACAATATCGGCGACGCCCGATTTCTCGGTTAAAATCCAGTTTTTTTCGCCGAATTTAACGTTTTGCGTGGAACGGATTCTCAGTCCCTTTCCATATGCCGAAATTTCGAGAAGTTCTTTTCTTCTCTTAAACAATAATTTCCCGTCAACTTCCTTTACAAAATTCATAAAAAATCCTTCCTTATCAAATACCGCTTTGCTCCGATATATTTCCCTGATCGAATCAATAAAATTTCTTTATCCTAAAAAATATTTATTCAAATCAATTTTATCTTTCAGCCATGAAATATCCGTCTGCCAGCCTTCGATTTTGTTCCGCTTTAAATACTCGTTATTCGCTTCCGCCAAAGCCGTATGATAATCGCTTTGACTGCAATGATTGACTTTCATGAAATGTTCCATAGCTTCGTCTCCGCGACCGATCAGTTGAGTACGGCTGATATGAACGACGCTATGGCAAGCATGGCATAGAGCGACGACGTCTTCGAGCTTTTGTATTGCACGCGTTTCGTCATAACACCATTTCTCATGCGCTTCCAAGCGGGATACCTTTCTTTTGCATATCATACATCGGCTTTCCGCTCGGCGATAAGCGTCTTTGCGGACGATATCCCAATCTTTCGGCGATAAAAAGCTTCTTAAATTTTTATACCAGCATTCCTCCGGTACCATTTCAAAATTTAATCGATACAATTTTCTTTCCATCATATAAAGACAGATAATCCTTACCAATAATCCTCTTTTTCTCGATGAAACAAATCCTCCGAACAGACGCATACGCAAGGGACTGTCGAAATAAAGCTGTAACATCTGACTTTTTGCGCTTCCGACCTACAAAACGATATTTGCTTTCTTGCCGATGCGGCTATAATTATTTTATCATAAATAATAAAAAAAGCAAGGGAAAAATTCGCTTATGGAAAATAATTTTTGCACGGAACTGCGATCGGCTCTGAAACGGGGCGTCGAACGAGGATTGCTCGATAAAAATATTCTATATTTTTATATATTATATCATTATAATGTTTTAAATACTGATATTATTATAGAAAAAAATATCGGGAGGGAGACGTCGTTCATTTTTTTGTTTTTTAAAAATAATCGGAGTCGGAAGATTCAGCTGAAGGAACAGAGGAAAATCTTATCGATGAAGACAAGAAACGAATGTATTTGCCCCGTGATATAAGAACCGAAGAAAGAGTTTCCCGCTAGGCGCTTCTGTTCCGAAGCGCTCGGACAAAAGGGACGCGCAAAGGTCATACGATCCTTCCTTCGGAATAAAGGAACCAGTTTTTATGAGAGAACGCTTGAATCTTCTATTGACTTCCAAGAAGCATCGTGCTAAAATAAAAAAGAAAATTGCGAAAGGAGTATGATGATGGTAAATACTATGGCTTTGAGAAAATTCGACATAACGGAAATCGTAATGAGAGATAGCTATCAAATCAACGCTTACAATAAGGAGGCCGAGTACCTTTTAAGCATAGATGAAAACAGACTCCTTGTCGGATTTTATGAAAACGCGGGCATTAAGACGCATTTTATCCGATATAACGGGTGGGAAAATTCGTTAATTGCAGGGCATTCCCTCGGGCACTACCTTACGGCTGTCGCACAATGCTACGCCAACCCTCTTACTTCGAAGGAAAGGAAGGAGAAATTTTTAAAAAAAATTTCCGTTATCACCGATGGATTGTTCGAATGCCAGAAAAACAGCAAAGGCGAAAAAGGATTCTTATGGGGAGCAACCGTCGTCAGCAAAAGGAATGTCGAGATTCAATTCGATAACGTCGAAAAAAATAAAACAAACATTGTAAAGCAAGCGTGGGTCCCTTGGTACACGCTGCATAAAATCATCGCAGGATTGGTTTCCGTATGTAATTTTACCCCGAACGCTACGGCGAAAACCGTGCTTACGGAACTATGCGATTGGGTTTACAGACGAGTTTCTCAATGGGACGAAAAAACGAGAGAAACGGTTTTAAACATTGAATACGGCGGCATGAACGATTGCCTATACGACGCCTACAAAATAACGGGTAAAAAAGAGCATCTTACCGCCGCTCACGTTTTCGATGAAGAAAAATTATTCGAAACGGCGTTGTCAAATAAGGAAAATGTATTAAATAACCTTCATTCAAATACGACGATTCCCAAATTTTTGGGCGCGTTAAACCGTTACGTTACCGTAGGAGATGAAAGATATCTTGAATATGTCAAAGCCTTTTTCGATATGGTCGTAGATAAACATGCTTATGTGACAGGAGACGTAAGCGAATGGGAACATTTCGGAAAAGATAATATTCTCGACGGGGAAAGAACACAGTATAATTGTGAAACATGCGCTGCTTATAACATGTTAATGATAGCAAAACTTCTTTTTATGATTACAAAAGAGAAGAAGTATGCGGATTATTACGAAAACACTTATTTCAATACCATATTGGCGGCGCAGAATCCGGAATCGGGTATGGCGATGTATTTCCAACCTATGGCGACGGGATTTTTCAAAGTCTTTTCTTCTCCCTTTGATTCCTTTTGGTGCTGTACGGGAACAGGCATGGAAGATTTTACGAAACTCGGCGACAGCATCTACTTTAAAGACGACGAAAGCCTCTACATAAACGCTTTTATTTCTTCCTCTGTATTTTGGAAAGAAAAAAATATTACTATAACCCAGGAGACGGATATTCCTTTTTCCAACGAAATGCGGCTGTCTTTTGAAACGGAGAACCCGAAAGAATTTACCGTAAAAATCCGTATTCCCGACTGGGCGACGGATTCTCCGAAAATTACTCTCAACGAAAAGTCTTTTAATTATTCCGTAGAAAACGATTATGCGGTTGTGAAAGGCGTATTCACCTCCGAGTCGGAAATTTGCATGACGATTCCTTTCTCGATCAAGGCTTACGGATTAAAGGATAACGAGAACGTTTTTTCTTTTAAATACGGACCGATTGTTCTATGCGCACAATTGGGACGAGACAGAATGGATATAGGAACGACGGGCGTGCAGGTTTCCGTGCCGAAGCGCGCGATTCTCGCGAGCAAGACGATTCGGTGCGTCGATATGTCGAAAACCGAATTGATCGCTTCGCCCGAGAAATATTTCACAAAGAAAGATAAGACGAGCTTTTTCCTTAACGGATGCGATCGTAAATATATATTTGTTCCCTATTATTCCGAGTATCAAAACAGATACGGAATTTACTGGTATTTTAAGGATGCGTCTGAGCCCGAATCCAACGTTGAAGAAACGCGGGAAATTATCGATACCGTTCAGCCCGGATACGGACAATACGAAAACGACGCCCTGCATAACATGAAAGAGAGAAAATCGGTCGGCTGTGCTTCCGACGGGACCTACCGCTATGTAAAGGAAGGCGGCTTCTTTACTTACCGTATGAAAGTGGAGGCTGAAAGAACGAATTATCTCGTTTGTTATTTCCGCAAGGCGGATAACGGAAAATCTATAAAGGCGAAGATCGGAAGCAAGGTCCTTTTTGAAAAAATACTCGATTATAACGGAGACGGCGAAGTTTATGAAATAAAAACGGAAATTCCGGAAAGATTGATTAAGAGATATAAGAGAGATCTCATAGCCATAGGAGAACATTGTACCGTGATTCCCTTAAAATTTGAAAGCGGAGATAAAAACGATAGTGCAAAAGTATGTGAATTTATTTATATAACCCATTGATTTT
>CAYWKM010000067.1:0-5672 GCA_964459165.1 uncultured Clostridia bacterium | reverse complement strand
TTTCCCCGTTTCTGTCGGTTTTGCTCGGCGGCTTTCCCTTTGCGTTTTTCGCGGAGGGCGCGACGAATTTTACAATCCTTTTCCTCCTTTTATCGGGCTTTGCGCTTTCCGTTCTTTTGACGGGGTTAGGGCTTTATAGGTTTCGCAAGCGCGACTTAAAATAATTTTCCGGGTCGGTTTCATCACGGAGCAAAACGTTCCCATCGGCGAATAATCGGAATAAAAGCGGTCAATTCAATGTATTTCAATAGGCGTATCGGACGATGCGCCTATCTTCATGGGTCGATAATCGGAATACAGATCCTTCCGCTTGTCAATATCGATCGTTTATGGTATAATGATACGGCTATGGAATTGGATGAAAGGGTAAAGCAATTCAATGCGCTTGTCGAAAGGATAGCGCAAGGCGATATTTCCGCGCTCGACGAGATTTATGACGGGTACGGAGGTCTTCTCTATGCAATGGCGAAAAAGTATCTGATCGACAAATCCCTTGCGGAAGAAGTCCTCGGCGAAGTATTCTGTAAACTTGTCAAAAACGCCAAATCGTTTCATAAGCATAAAAACGGCTTGAATTGGATATTTAAGATTATAAAGCATACCTGTTTAGACAAAAACAAGCGGGAAGCGAGAATCCCGACCGTAAACGTTGAGGAGCCATTCGATTTAACCGATATTGTAAATTCGCCCGAAAACAACATAGAAAATATCGATCTCTATTCTGCGCTGAAAACGCTGACGGACGAGGAAAACGAAATTCTTTATCTGAAATTTTGGGAAGGTTTGACCGTGCGCGAGATTGCAAAGAGAATCCGAAAACCGAAGTCCACCGTGCAATATGTTCTCGAGCAATCGTTGAAAAAAATCGCAGCGTTTATGGACAAAGAACCATAAACCGTCGTAGTTAAAATTAGGAAATATTCGATTAAAATGAAAAAGACGGAAAAAGAAATAGAAAATTTAATTGTTGAAACCCTTAATTCGGATAAGCCCGATTCGGGCGTAATTCGGGAAGCGGAGAAATGGATGTTAACCCGACAAAACGGCGAATCGCCGAAGAAGCCCTTTAACGTAAAAAAGCTGGTTGCGGTTTTAACTCCCTGTATAGCCGTGGCGGTTGCGTTAATTTGTTGTATTCCTTTCCTGCTTCACCGCGGACAAACCATCGGCGATGAAGAGCTAACGCCGACTGCCTTAACTTCCCTTCGATCCTATAACGAAAGTACGGGGAATGCCGTCCTTTACCTGGATTATACCGTGGTCAATTGCACGCTATATTCGGATTCGGAACAAACGCCGATCTATCTTTGCGAGACGTACGCCGACGGCGAAACGGAAATTTCGCTGGTTGCGATACTGACCGAAACGCAGACGGAAATTTCTATCATGGATCAATTTGAAAATCTTTCCGAAAGTACGGTGATAGAGGGAGCCGCCGTCCGTTACGGATTTGTCAATAACGAATATCGCGCAAAATGCGTATACGGAAGTTATGAATACCTTTTATCTGTAAGCGGAACGGAAGAAGAAACGTTCTTGCAATATGTGCGCGAGCTGGTATCATAAACTTTTCTGTTACGTTAAAAATCTATTTTAGAAAAAATCGGCTTTTTGCCGATTTTTTTTGCGCTTTATTTGGACAAAAGCTCGAAAAAAACGGTAGTTATTCATGAATTATTTTTCGGAGGTTTATATGAACAAAAAACATCTTTCATCAAAAATTTTTTTCACGTCTCTTATGCTTGCGGCGGCGATAGGGCTATGTCTGACCGGTTGTTCGTCCGCTAAGTTAAGCAAGGAAGAAATTTCTCGGCTGATCGGCGGCGACGGTACCCCCATAGAAACAATCGACGGGACTTATTCCGTCGACGTTACCGATTTCAAGCAGGTCGTCGGCGACAGCGATTACGTGATCGTCGCCGAAGTAAAAGATTACGTCGATACGTCTTATTCCGTAACGGGACTGCCTTTAACGGAATATTCCGTGCAGGTCGTCGAAAATATCAAGGGGAAGTTGGATACGACAACGGAAATCGATTTAATCAAAGAAGGCGGCCTCAATAAAAAACATTCCGCCTTTATCGTCTACGAGAACGATTTTTTACCGCAGATAGGCAAAACGTACATTTTTTGCCTGTACGGGCAATCGAGCGGGGCAATCCGCGCGTGCGGGCAAAATTATACCTTGAAAATAGAAAACTCGTCGGATTATCAAAACGAACGGAACTACCTCGATATTCTTGACGCTTATGAAAACGAAATCGTATCCGAAAGAACTCGCTACAAGTCCCAATACGAGGTCAACTGAGTTTATGTTGGAAATCAAAAATCTTACCAAAATTTACGGAAGCGGAACGAGCGAGGTCATCGCTGTGAATCACCTCGCTTTTACCGTGCAGGACGGAGAATTTATAGCGGTAACGGGAAAATCCGGATGCGGAAAATCTACCTTACTGCATTTGCTCGCGGGGCTTGACAAGCCTACAAGCGGAGAAATTCTCTATGACGGAGAAGATATTTGTTTGATGAATTCCGATAAACTTGCAAAGTTCAGAAGGCGAAAAATAGGCGTGATTTATCAGTTTTATAACTTAATGCCCGTTTTAACGGTAGAAGAAAATATAACGCTGCCCGTTCGTTTGGACGGCAAAAAACCCGATGCCCGTAAGGTGGAAGAAATCCTCGATATGCTCGATTTGAAAAATCGAAGAAACTATCTGCCCAACCAATTATCGGGCGGGCAACAACAGAGGACGGCGATCGGCAGGGCGCTGATCATCTCTCCGTCTTTGATTCTTGCGGACGAACCCACGGGAAATTTGGACAGAAAAAACGGCGACGAAGTAATCAACTACCTGAAAGCGCTAAACGAAACGCACGGTCGGACGATTCTCCTCGTAACGCACGACGAGCAGATAGCGAACGCCGCGACGCGCAAAATTACGTTATCGGACGGAAAGATCATTGAGGACGTGCAATTAAAATGAACGGTATTTTAACAAAACTTGCCTTTCTCTCCCTGCGGAAAAACAAGATACGTACGTTTTCCGCTTCCGTCGGGGTTGCGCTTGCCGTTGCTTTGACGACGGTCGTCGTTATTCTTGCGACGAGCGTTTCCGCTTCCATGATTGCAGGCGCAATCGAAAAATACGGGGCTTGGCATATCATGAGCGAGGATATAACGCAATCTCAATTTGAAAAGATGCAGACGGACGGGATGATAGAATCGGCGTGTTTGGTACGCAATTACGGTTACGCTCGGATTGATTCGCCCGTCGATTCCTCTAAACCCTATATTCATATCGCAGACGTTTCGTCCTCGTTTCCCGATTTTCTTCCCTGCGCCGTCACAGAGGGAAGAATGCCGCAAAACGGCGGCGAAATTGCCGTAACAAAGCAATATTTACAAGGCTATCCCGAAGTTTCCCTTCATTCCGTTATCAAGTTAAAGATAGGACTGAGAGTCTCCGACGATACGGGCGAAACGCTTTGGCAGAACGCAAGCTACCTCGGCGCGGATCAGGAGCATATCCAACCGACGGGGGAAGAACTTTCCTATACGGTCGTAGGAGTCATAGAGAGCGTCGGAGCTTTGGAATATCGATTTTCTCCCGGGTATACGTTTTTGACCTGCGGAATCAAACAAGTCGAAGAGAACGCTAAGGTTTATATCAAGCTGAATCGGCTGTCTTCAAATCTTTCCAAACTCGGCGAGTATCTTTCGGAAGATAAGATTATTTATAATACGGAACTGCTAAGCGACCTCGGCGTGAACGGCGGGGAAAATTTGCAGAGCGTTCTTCAACCGATCGTCGGCGTTTTGCTCGCGATCGTCGGCGTGGCGGCGTTCGTGCTGATTCATAATTCCCTTATGACGGCCTCCGACGAACGGAGCAAACAATTCGGCGTTCTCTTTTCCGTCGGAACGACGCGCCGTCAAATCCTTCTCATGTATTTGATCGAAACGCTTGCAACGGGAATAATATCCATAGCGGTCGGTCTCGCCATAGGCGTCTTATTCTCTTTTTCGAGCTTTCGCGCCATCGGCTCTCTTATCGCAAAAACAAGTTACCTCACGCTTTCTCTGACGGTAAGCGTGAACGGAACCTATCTTGCCGTCGTCGTTTTGATATCCCTTGTCATTTTGATTCTTTCGGCGCTGTTGACCGCGCGCGGACAAACGAAGGGTACGGTTATTTCAAAAATCAGAAAAAACTCCGATATCAAACAATGCAAAACAGGTCGGCGGAAACCTAAAAGGGCAAGCGGAGCTTCGGCGGAATGGAATATCGTTTGGAGCAGTTTCAAACGATATAACAAAAAATACCGTTACGTCATGATTTCTCTGTCGCTGAGCGCCGTTTTGTTCGTCGCTTCGGGATTGTTCGGAAACTATGCGGATTATTATATAAAAGAGATCATGCCGACGGCGACCTACGATATTACGGTCGTCTCCCGCGGAAACACTCTATCGGAAACCGTCGATACGCAGTACAATAGCCTTTCGGCTCTTGACGAGGTGAACGAAAGCGGCTGGCTGTGTACCATGGACGCGGGATATCTCTCGCTCGAAGGTTTGAATATTGACGAAGCTTACGGCGTTTACGCCCAAAAGAAAGAAATAACGACGATGGCTGTCTCCTATGTTTTTGTCAGCGACGAAAGTTTTTTTGCTTTATCGGGAGCGACGGCAAACGAGGTTTATTGCTTCGATCAAATTTCCTATTATTTTAACGGGGAAGAATATCGTTGTAACCTGCTTCAAGACGACGGTGCGGAAGTAACCCTCTATTCTATGAACGAAGAACAGAGAAAAGCCTATTATGAAACGGGCGTTTTAGAGGGAAATTCCACGCCAATCGGTATAACGCTGTGCAGAGCCGAAAATCGGAGCTTGCCCATAGAACTTGAAGCGATTGCCGACGGCAACGGATTTTTCTTGGTGATTCCTATCGGCAGAATCGACGAATTTACCGACGAAACGCCCACGGGCTTGCAGATGTACTTTTCCGCCGACGATCATTCTTCCGCCGTCCAAAAGATAAAACGGCTCGGCGAAGAAAACGGCTGGAATTTATCCGTAACCGACGTTGCCGAAAGCTTTGAAAAGGAAAAGAGCGCCTATGCAATGTATGAAATATTCGCCATGATTTTCACTTTGCTGATCTCGTTGGTCGCCGTTGTCAACGCCTTCAACGCCGTTTCGTCAAATCTCTTAAAACGCAGACGCGAATTTGCGGTTTTGCAATCGATAGGATTGTCAAACGAAAGCTTTTATAAGATTATGTTTTATGAGTGTTTTACGCTGTGCGGAATCGTCCTTGCCGTTACTTTATTTTTTACGCCCGCCGTTTCTGCGATACTCTCTTTCAGCTTCCCCGTTGCGAACCGTATCTTCGTCTTTCCGTGGAAAAATCTGCTGATTGCAGCAGGCTGCTTGTTTGCCGTTTTTGCTTTGAGTATGATAAAGCCGATCACATTGATTAAGAGACAGAATATCATGGAAACGATGAAGGGAGATACGGATTGACGGCAAAACAAAGAAATGCTTTAAACGCCCGACGAGCGTGTTTTATCGCGGGATAGTGCAATTTACAATATATTTACCGCTACAAGAATGAGAGAATTTTCTCTCAAACGAAAAGGAACGAGCCCCGCACAATACGGAGCTC
>CAYWKM010000066.1:0-5973 GCA_964459165.1 uncultured Clostridia bacterium | reverse complement strand
CTCCCTTTTATATTGGAAACGAAAACCCCGCCGCTATAGCGGGGTTTCGTCGAGGCTAAAGCCATAGACAAAATAAATCCGATTGCGTATCATTAAAAAAATACGAGGAAGCGAAAGCCGGAAGGCAAATCTCGGTTGTCCATAGACGGGACAGCGAAAACAAGCATTTGCGAAAATATCGCGACGTTCCTTTTTCATCGATTTTTATAAAATCATCTTAATCGGACTCGGGAAAGGAACTTAAGCTTCAAGGATATGTATTAAAAGCAAAATGACACGTCGCGCTCCGCGAGGAGCGCGTGAGTTGAAATGTACTGACCTTCGTAATCGGGGGATACGCCGTAGGTCGCGCTCCGCGAGGAGCGCGTGAGTTGAAATTTGTTTTAAGGAATAAACGGATCTTCCTGCGTTTCCGCGAACATCGCTTCGTACATCTTCTGCGCGTCCTCGTATTCATCCATGTAAAAGAGATCTCCGTCGTCAAACATATAACTTTTCGCATCGCGCTCCGACATAGCGTACTCGATAACAATTGCGTCGAAAGAGGTTATCCCCGTAATGCGGATATAATCGCCTTTGTTGGTAAAAAAACACTGTTGCCCGTCTATGCAGAATATTTTCTTAAAAACTTTCGCAAATCGTTCTTCGAGCCATTTTACCCGTTCCTTAATCTTTTTTCTTGTTTCCTCTTCTGTCATAGCGTTTTACCCATCCTTTTCCTGTTGCAATCTTGAAGTATTCCCCGCCGTGTCTGTTCCATTCTTTCGGATGATACGGCAGTAATCCGTCTTTTTCGAAATGTGCTCTGTATCCTCCGCCGTACTCGAAAACGTCGCTTTTATAATGCCCGCATCCCAATGGCTCCACGGTATGCTCTTCCGTGATTAACCATTCCTTAATCTTTCGGACGTATAATGTTCTCTCTCCGACAAATCCACCGACCGATAGTTTCCAATTTTCTTGCGGTTTTCCGTAATAGATACTCCGAAAAATAGCGCCCTTCTTCCCGCCGAGCAAAATATCTTCGTCCGAGAATCTTTCCAATGCTTTTTCAACCGCGATGATTGTTATAAGATCTCCGTTGCGAATCGCATTACGGATTATTTTTTCTTGCTTTTTTATCTTCTGCATGATATTCGCCTCAATATCATATCATACAGTTGATTCCTTTTTATGACCTGCCATTTTTTGGCAAGCCATAAAATTTTTATCTTTTTCCTTCTGCCTCTACCCCCAACATTTGAAAAAGAGCCCAAATAACAAACGCGACTTTGAACTTTCGCTCAAAACCGCGTTTGTCCTCGGTCTGCCACGTGCTATGCGCGTGGTTATTTCTTCGAGTGGGGGGGGAGGACGTATACCCCCGTTTTTTGGTGCCGGTGGTGGGACTCGGACCCACACGTTGTCGCCAACACGGGATTTTGAGTCCCGCGCGTCTGCCAATTTCACCACACCGGCTTTCAATGCACGTACATTATATTATAACTTGAAAAAAAAATCAATCGATTTATCGCCGTTTTTTTGATTTTACAAAAATTATTTTTGTATTGCTTTTTTCTCGTTAGCATGCTATACTGAATATAGATATTCTTCTTTTGAGGTTTGAGATTTATGGTGAAAGATAACAAGAGGGATAAGATGATTCTGATTGACGGAAACAGCCTTTTGAACAGAGCGTTTTTTGCAACTCCGGTATTCACGACAAGGAACGGCTTGCCAACCAACGGCGTTTTCGGATTTATAAAATTGACGACAAAGATTATCTCTGACTTAAAGCCCAAATATATGGCCGTTGCATTCGACCTGCATGCTCCGACTTTTCGGCATTTGATGTACGATAGCTACAAAGCAGGGCGAAAGGGAATGCCGGAAGAGCTGCGGGTACAGGTTCCCGTCTTAAAAGATTGCCTCTCTTTAATGAATATAAAAATCTGCGAATTAGAAGGATATGAAGCGGACGATATTATTGGGACTTTATCTAGAAAATTCAACGTTCATTCTATTATATATACGGGGGACAGAGACTCCTATCAGTTGGTAAACGAGAATACCGACGTATATTTTACCAAGAGGGGAGTAACGGATCTCTTACAGCTGACAAGCGAAAATTTTTCATCCGAGACGGGTTTGTCTCCGTCGCAAATTATCGATTTAAAATCTTTAATGGGCGATCAATCGGATAATATTCCCGGCGTGCCCGGAATCGGAGAGAAAACGGCGAAGGAATTGTTGGCGAATTATCATGATCTCGATAACGTTTACGCTCATCTCGACGAAATAACCGGCGCAACGAATAAAAAGTTGACAAACGGAAGGGAATCCGCTTTTATGTCGAAAAAGCTTGCAACGATCGATGTAAACGTTCCGATAGCCGTTTCTCTGGACGATTGCAGAGTCCCCGAAAAATTTTCTCTGCAAGTAAAACATAAATTTGAAGAGCTCGAATTTAAAACGTTCCTCGGCATGGATCTTTTTGTCGCACAATCGGAGACAAACGTCGATAACGTCGTGAACGACGAGATTGATGCAATTATCTATAAGAATACCGACGAGCGAGATTCTTTTTATGACAGAATTGAACAAACGGAAATAATTTATGTCGTTTTAAAGGACGCTCTGTATCTTTTTGTCGACGGGAGAGAACATATTTTTCCGATCAAAAAGAACTTACTCGAAACAGGTTTTTTTATAGAAGATTTCGCTCCGCTCTTTAAACTGCTATTCGGGGACGCTCGAAAGACCGTCGTAACCTATGGCGCGAAAGAGCTGATGCACGAAGTAAATTTTGCCGTTTCGGATTTTTCCGCTCATTTTGAAGACGTCTCTCTTATGAGATATCTCGTCGATTCGACGGACAAAGAAGAGGATATCGACGACCTGATCGCTTTCGAACATTTGCCGAAGGATAAAAAAGCGTATTCTTTGAGCAGACTTTATTCCCTTTATTCGAAGAGAATGGAAGAGGAAAATTGTCTGTCTTTATATCGCGAAATCGAGCTTCCTTTAACCGAAGTTTTATATTCTATGGAAGAGGAAGGCGTTTGCGTGGAGGAAAGCGTCATTCATGCACTATCCTCCAAATATGATAAAGAATTAAAAGATCTTTCGGCCGCTATTTTCGAGATGGCAGGAGAAACCTTTAATATCAATTCGCCGGCGCAACTCGGAAGCATTCTTTTCGATAAGATGAAATTAAAGGGGGGAAAGAAAGGCAGAAACGGAAAATATTCGACGGGAGCCGAAGTTCTTGAAAAATTAGCTCCCGAGAGCGAATTTGTGCGCCTCGTCTTGCGTTATCGTCAGGTTCAAAAATTAAAATCGACTTATTTAGACGGGATGTTTCCTCTGATCGTCGACGGGAAAATTCACACGACTTACACGCAGACGGTAACTTCTACCGGACGACTTTCCAGCGTCAATCCGAATTTGCAGAATATACCCGTCCGCACTTCGGAGGGGAGGGAACTGAGAAAGCTCTTTGTCGCGAGTAAGGGAAACGTCCTCCTCGATGCGGATTATTCTCAGATCGAGCTTCGGCTTCTCGCTCATTTTTCAGGATGTAAAGAACTCATTCAGGCGTACAATGAAGGGCAGGATATTCACGCGCTGACCGCTTCTCAGGTTTTTGATATTCCCTTGAAAGACGTTACGCCGGAGAATCGCAGAAGAGCCAAGGCGATCAATTTCGGGATTCTATACGGGATGAGCGCTTTCGGTCTTTCCCAGAAAATCGGCTCCGGCGTTTCCGAAGCAAAAGAGTACATCGATCGATATTTTGAACGGTATTCCGACGTGAAAAAATATATGGAAGAGAATGTGGAAAAGGCGAAAAAAGACGGCTATACTACGACCTTTACGGGGCGTAAACGAATTATCAACGAGCTGAAATCTTCCAACTATGCCGTTCGATCGTTCGGCGAACGCGCCGCTATGAATATGCCTTTGCAAGGTTCCAGCGCAGACGTCATAAAAATTGCTATGATTCACGTATATAGAAAACTGAAAGAGAAGGGCTTGCGCGCAAAGTTGATTCTCCAAGTACACGACGAACTCATTATCGATTGCCCTTTGGAGGAGAAGGAAGTCGCTTCTTCCATTTTAAAAGAGGAAATGGAGAACGCAGTTAAATTTCGGGTTCCTCTCGTCGCGGAAGTTTGCAGCGGAAATAACTGGTATGAGGCGAAAGAATGAAAATAGCGATTACCGGAGGAATCGGAAGCGGAAAATCCCTCGTATCGAAATATTTGTCGGATAAAGGATATCCGGTTTTTTCCTGCGATAAAATTTATAAGGAAATATGCGACAATCGGGAATATTTGAAAAAATTGTCCGAATTATTTGGGAATGAAGCGATAAAAAACGGAAAAATCAACAGAAAATATCTCTCCGATCTGGTTTTTCATGACAAAGAAAGCCTGAAAAAACTAAACGGTTTATCTCACCCCATGATTATGTCGGAACTGATGAAAAAAATGGACGGGGAGGAGGGCGTCGTCTTTGCCGAAGTTCCTCTTTTGTTCGAGGGAAATTATGAGAATCTTTTCGATAAAATAATCATAGTATATCGTCCGCTTCAAAAGCGTATACTGTCAATAATGGAAAGAGACGGGATAGCAGAAGAAGAAGCGTTGAGTAGAATCAATCATCAGGTCGATTATGAAGAGAAGATCAAACAAAACGATTTCATTATTTATAACGACGGCGATATCGCCGCATTAAAGAGGAATATCGAAAAAATTTTGCATGAAATTTAAATATTGGTTATCGGCTTCCTGTCTGCTTTTCGGGTTGTTTTTCTGCGTTGGATACATTTATACGGAGGTTTATCCGAAGCCGTATAACGAACTAATCCGTAAGAGGGGATATTCGGATGAAAATCTCATCTATGCGGTTATAAAAACCGAAAGCTCCTTTGAAGAACAGGCTTTCAGTACGAGCGGAGCCGTCGGATTAATGCAGATTATGCCTTCGACGGCAGATTTTTTGGTCGATCTCTATCAATTGGAAGGCGGCGCGCTGACAGATCCGGATTACAATATTTATATAGGAATCCAATATATTCGTTATCTTGAAAATAAATTTGAGAATCGGACGACGGTGTTGGCGGCGTATAACGCGGGAGAGGGAAATGTGTCCAGATGGCTTGCCGATAAAAATTACTCTTCCGACGGGAAACAGCTGGACAATATCCCGTTTATCGAAACGAAGAACTATGTAAAGAAAGTTCAGAAAAATTATAAATTTTATAATTTTTTTTACAAAAATACTTGACTTCACGGCCGGTTTATTGTATTATATAAAAGCTTTCTTTGAAAGCATTGCATTCGTGAGGGTGGCGAAATTGGCAGACGCATACGTTTGAGGTGCGTATGGATTATTCCGTGTGGGTTCAAGTCCCATCCTTCACACCATCTTCGGTACCTGAAAAGGACGCCGATATAAAAGCCCGCCGAAAACAGATTGTTTTCGGCGGGCTTTTGTACGTTTTTTTGCCGTAAATTAGGCTATGAGCGAAAATAAGGAGGGCTTCATTCTAAGGACGAAGCCCTCCTTTTTGAAGAGCTTATTAAGAATTCAAAGGTAAGCGCGGATGAACCTACTGCACTGTATGTTCCGACGGCGTGTAACAGTTCAAGGTCGGCGGCGGCTCAAGCATAAAAATCTATTGTCCGAAATGCAAGACAAAATTGAATGTAAAAATCAGGGGGGCAAAATAATCCTTCAAAAAATATCGGCAAATAAAACCTGTCAAGAAAAAATCGAATGTGCAAAAATAAAACGAAAAGATTTATTTTTCGGGAGTACGAAATGCACGTTCGATTTTTTTATATAACGTTTCAAGCAATGAGCGCCGCATTGCTTAAATGATCATAAAAATCCTATTGCGCGGTTTTTCCTGTAATTTATTACCCTTCGTTTGTTTTTATAAATGGAGGGGGATATTATCAGAATAAGGATAAGAATATTTTGCAA
>CAYWKM010000065.1:0-6140 GCA_964459165.1 uncultured Clostridia bacterium | reverse complement strand
GTTTTTACGGCAACGTCTTTTATCTTTCTATCCCCCCGACATTTGAAAAAAAGCCGAAAAAAATAGGGATTTTATTTCAAAACCCCTATTTTGGTTGAGGCAACGGGACTTGAACCCACGACCTCTTGGTCCCTAACCAAGCGCGCTACCAAACTGCGCTATGCCTCAATAAATGAGCAGAAAGAAGATTTTCCTCCTCTGATTCTGCATTTTAACCTGCCAACCGCCTTATCTCCGATGGGCAGCCTATATAGTATATTTTATCCTGTGGGATTTGTCAAGTATTTTTCGGAGATTTCTTCAAAAATTTTAAGCGCGTTGATTTTTTATCTTTTTTATTTTCTCCTCTGCTTCGTATCGCGAATTTATAGAATTCCCCTGCCGGGAGAATCAGCAACGACGCAACGGCGACGAGTAAAAATTGTTCGATCGATAAGGGTGCGAGCGAAAATATCTTCCTGAGCGGCGGAACGACAAAGAGAAGAACGCTGATGAACGCGGCGCAAAAGACCGTGAGAAGCAAAATTTTATTTTCGAACAAATTTTTCCCGAGTACGGATTTCTTTTCCGTACGAACGTTAAACGAATGGAAAAGTTCGGTAAAAGACATTGCGAGCATAGCCGCTCCGCTCGCGACCTCGTTTCCTTCTCTCCGCAGGAAGAAAACAAAAACTCCGATCGTCGTCATACTTTGTAAAATCCCGAAAAATACGACGGGAAAAAAGAAGGAAAAGGAAAACATTTTCTTTTCCGCCCTTATCGGCGGGCGAGACATACTGTCCTTTTCCGCTTTTTCCGCGCCCAAAGCCAAAACGGGAAAGCTGTCGGTTATCAAATTAATCCACAAAAGCTGCGTGGAATTGAGGAAGAAGGATCGGGGCGTCGTCAGGGTAACGAAAAGGATAGCGAGTACTTCGCCTAAATTGGTGGCGAGATAGAAAGCAACCGTCTTGCCGATATTCGAGAAAATTCTCCGTCCCTCTTTTACAGCGGAAACGATCGTGGAAAGATCGTCGTCGGCGACGACCATATCGGACACGCTTTTCGCCACGTCCGTGCCCGATCCCATAGCGACGCCGATATCCGCTCTTTTCAGAGCGGGCGCGTCGTTTACGCCGTCGCCCGTCATCGCCACCGTTTTCCCGTGCTTTTGAAGGATACGGACGATGAGCTCCTTATGGTTCGGACTTACCCGCGCAAACACGCGCGAAGCGCAAATTCTGTCCTCCAGCGCCCGCCCCCGCAAAGCGTCTAATTCTTCGCCCGTCATGACTTCCCGTTCGGAAGAGGCGATTTTCAATCTCTTCGCGACGGCTAAAGCGGTATTCTTCTGATCTCCCGTAATCATGATGAACGTAATCCCCGCTTTTCCGCATTTTTCAATCGCGCCGTACGCGCTCTCTTTGGGCGGATCCATCATGCCGCAGAAGCCGCAAAAGACGAGATCCTCTTCGTCGAATACGCCGTTAAAATCTTTGAAGGCGAAGCCGAGCACGCGCAAGGCTCTTCCCGCCATATCCGACGAAAGATCGGAAATCCTCTTTCGATCGTTTTCGTTTAACCGCCGTATCTTTCCGCGATCGGAAAAATACGTACATTTTTTCAGAAGTATCTCTACTCCTCCCTTGCTGTAAATCCTCCTTTGTCCGTCACAGGTTGCGAGAACGCTCATCATCTTCCGCTCGGAATCAAACGGAATTTCGTCCGTCTTTCTCCATTCGGATATCCTACGGGAAAGCGAATCGACATAATGAATCAAAGCGAGCTCGGTGGCGTCGCCGGAATCCATGCTTTTGACGCTATTGCAAACCTTCATACAGACGCAGGCGACCTCTTCGTTCCCGAACAATTCCGCCTCCTGCACGTACATCTTGTTTTGCGTGAGCGTTCCCGTTTTATCCGAGCATAGGGTATCGCAGCTGCCGAGCGTTTCCACCGCCTGCAATTTTCGTATCACCGCCTTTTGCGCGCTCATGCGCTGAACTCCCAAAGCCATGAGGATCGTTACGACGGCGGGAAGCCCTTCGGGAATCGCCGCGACCGCAATCGCCACGGAGGACATAAAATTGGAAAGTAATCCCGCAGAGCGAAAAAATATGCCGAAAACGAATAGAAAAGCGGCGATGGCGACGACGACGTAAGAAATGACCTTTCCGAGCTTGTCGAGCGCGTTCTGTAAGGGCGTAGACAGAACCTCCGCCTGATCGATGAGCTTTGCGATTTTTCCGATTTCCGTCTGCATACCCGTCCCCACGACGACCGCTTCCGCATGCCCGTGCGTGACGAATGTGGAGGAATAAAGCATATTGACGCGTTCGGCGAGAGGAACGTCCTCGGAAAGACGACAATCCCTCTTTTCCGCTTGCTCCGATTCTCCCGTCAAAGAAGACTCGTTGCACTTGCAGCTTTTCTCCGATAAAATCCGACAGTCGGCGGTCACCTTGTCGCCCTCTTCGAAAACCGCGATATCCCCTACGGTCAGCTTATCCCCTTCGACGGAAATTATTTTTCCGTCGCGCAAAACCTTCGTATAGCTCTTTGAAAGCCGCTTCATTTTGCGGATTGCGTTATCCGCACGGTACTGCTGAATAAATCCGACGAGATTATTGAGCAAAATGATAAACAGGAGAATAAAGGTGTCCGCCATTTCGTTTTTATCTTTCGTGATAAAGGCGACGACGGCGGAAATCGCCGCCGCCACGATCAAAAGAATCGTCATAAAATCCTTAAATTGAGCGAGAAACAGAAGGAAGGGACTTGCTTTCTTTTTTTCTTCCAATACGTTGTCGCCGTATCTTTTGAGCCTTTTTTCCGCTTCCGCGGAGGAGAGCCCCAAGGAGGAACTTTTGACCTCCTTTAAAACGTCTTCCTTTTTTTCACAGTAAAATTTCATCTATGACCCCCGTTCTTTTTACAAGGTATTATATGAAACGGGCGCAGGGATTAGAAGAAATTTTAAAGACCTTCGCGAAGGATTTCCAAAAAGCCTTTTCGGAACGAAAACGCGCGAAAATCCGCGACGCGAAGGGTCCCCTCCTCAAACCTCCTCCGATAAAAAAATGAGCCCTGTCGGATACAGGACTCATTCTCGATTTTAAACGCTCCGTGCGGAAATTTCTTTGTTTACAAAATTTACATTAAGGATCTGTACAGAGCGATAATATCTTCTTTGGTGGGATTCTTGGGATTTCCCGGGCGGCAAGCGTCGTCCATAGCCGACTGCGCAAGGAAATCGACGTCCTCCTCTTTTACGATGGCTTTTAAATCCTGCGGGATTCCCACGTCCTTCGACAACTGCCTTACGGCTTCGACGGCGGCTCTTCTGTATTCTTCCTGAGACATATCGTCGACGTTCTTCACGCCCATGGCTCTCGCGATTTCTCTGTATTTTTCGCCCGTCGTCTCCGCATTATACTCCATAACGGTGGGGAGCAAAATCGCATTGGCGACGCCGTGAGGCGTGTCGTACACCGCGCCGAGCGCATGAGCCATCGAATGAACGACGCCGAGTCCCACGTTCGAAAAACCCATTCCGGCGATATACTGTCCCAAAGCCATGCCCTCTCTGCCTTCTTTCGTATTGGCGACCGCTCCGCGAAGGTTCGCCGAAATCAAGCGAATCGCTTCGAGATGGAACATATCCGTCATTTCCCACGCCGCTTTGGTCGTATAGCCTTCGATCGCGTGCGTGAGCGCGTCCATGCCGGTTGCGGCGGTAAGTCCCTTCGGCATCGTAGACATCAACTCCGGATCGATAAACGCCACGACGGGAATATCGTGCGTATCTACGCAGACGAATTTTCTGCGTTTTTCCACGTCGGTGATGACATAGTTAATGGTAACCTCCGCCGCGGTTCCCGCCGTCGTAGGCGCCGCGAAAATGGGAACGCAAGGCTTTTTCGTGGGAGCCACGCCCTCGAGCGACCGCACGTCTTCAAACTCGGGATTTGCGATGATGATCCCTATGGCCTTCGCCGTATCCATAGACGATCCGCCGCCGATTGCAACGATATAATCCGCGCCGCTCGCCTTGAACGCCGCTACGCCCGACTGCACGTTTTCAATCGTGGGATTGGGCTTGATGTTGGAATAGAGCTCGTACGCGGCGCCGGCGGCGTCGAGAAGATCGAGGACCTTCTTCGTCACGCCGAATTTTACAAGATCGGGGTCGGAACATACGAAGGCCTTTTGAAAGCCCCTCCTCTCCACTTCGCCGACGAGCTCGCCGATACAGCCCGCTCCGTGATAAGACGTTTCATTCAATACAATTCTTGCCATATTATCTTACTCCTTTATCATCATTACGATGAACCCATCGTATATTTTTTCCTTCTATCCTGCGTCGGATTTTTTTAAGCCGCGCTTTATGAACCTATCAAAGACGACGGTTCCCGAGCCCCCGTAAAACGCGCTCCGACCGTCAAACGCTTTCAGAGACGCATTTTTAAACGGAAAACCGGAATCAAAAAAACGATTCGATAAAATTTAAAAATTCATGATAGACCAAGCGTACGCGAACGCCGTCTATAAGATCACGAAAGCGTCGGAAAGTATGGGAATATAAAATCTTCCGCAAAAAATATAAACTTTTTTAACAACAAACATCTTCGTTTGTATTTGTATAAAGATACAACTATCCGAATCTACTGTTGGTAAAAATCAACTTCCTGATTTGTTGTCAGGGCTAAGCAGTCTGAATATTTATAGCCGAAGTTTTCTAAGAATACTTCATCGCCGGCCTCTATCCAATATTTCGTGTAAATTCCATCCAAAACTTCTATGTCGTCAGGGGTGATTCGCTCGTTAAATATGTCGTTAACCATTTCTTCAAAAGAAGTATTTGCGCCTTTGTATAATGGGTCGCATGCGTAAGCGAAATTGTTTAGTGAAAACGGTACAGAATGTCCTGATAGTCTATCTTTATATTTTTGAAAGTAGCAATCAAATGACGCTATAGCCGTTTCCTTTAAGAAGGCTTTTAAACTATCTAATTCTTCGTCTGTCAAATCCGAAAGGTATGTGAATTGTGAATATAAAACCTCCGAACCATAATTGAGGTATAAATCTGTAAAATCTAAATACATCTCATAGAGCATTTTTTCAGTCAGCTGGATATTTGATGAATAATCGCTCAAAATTTTATTAACGTATGTTCCGAAGTTACAAGTCATCCCTACATCATAATTAATCTTAATCCACTTATTTTTAAGAAGAGTTTTTAATAGACTAATATCGTTGTTATAAATATTGACATTTTGGTCATTAACTGTAAATAAATCTTTGACAAATTCAGCAGAATGATTATGAACAAGCTCTTTCATCTCGGCAAAGGTTTCATCGGAAACGATATTTCTGCCATCATACGTGGTATTGTTTTCTACTAAATTGTCATAATACTGTTGAGCATTTTGAGGGTTGGATATGGGGGAAAATTGACTCAGTTGCGATAGTTTATAGACGCCGTCTTCAACCTTATCCAGGTATGTGATGACTTCATAGATTGTGGTAAATGGGTTAGAACAGGAGGAAAGGGCGAAAACAGGCAGTGTGGTTAAAGAGCCTGCAAGAGCTATAGAGGCAACTTTTTTTAGTATTTTAGGTAATTTTTTATCTTTTTTTTCGAAATTTATTTTCTTCATACTATCTCTCCTCTTTTCGGATGACGTCATAAATAGCCGTTTATTGTATTTTTTGAAAAATACCTTATAATAAAATATAACATTTTTCAAAAGATAGCGATAAATCCGGTCGTTACGATGATCTCCGCTTATTTTTTTGCCGATTCCGTAAAGACAGATCGTCCTTCCATCCCGAATTCAAAAATTCGATTTCAATTTTTATCCGCAGCTTGGAGGGTTCCCGAGCTCGGCGCGGGAACAGCCGAATGTCATTCTTCTTTTGAAAATTCTTTTTTACTCACGCCGCAAAGAGGGCAAACCCAATCCTCCGGAATATCCGCCCATTTCGTACCGGCGTCAATCCCTTCCGCTTTGTCCCCCTTGTCTTCATCGTACACATATCCGCAAACGTTGCAAACATATTTCATTCCTTTCTCTCCTTTGAATCATTATATCACGAATTTTTTTATATGTCAATCCCTATTTTGAAGATATAACGCGCATTCAAAGGCTTCCAAACGG
>CAYWKM010000064.1:0-6670 GCA_964459165.1 uncultured Clostridia bacterium | reverse complement strand
GGCTCATTGTCAAATGTCGGGGTATGGAAAAAGGAAAAACCCGTCAAAAATTGACGGGTTGAAAGGCAAAATATAAGATATAAAATAGAATGCCGAGATATTGAGGCGACGCAGCCTACGGAAAGCTATTGTGCGAATGGGGAATGAAAGGACGGAAAAAAGCGAGATCGCTTTACAAGAAGCGATATTTTCGGTATAATATAATAAAAAGGAAGAAAGGAGTTGCGATATGGATTTGGCCGCTTATTTTAAGAGTATCGTCGATCAGGACGTTTGCGCGGTGGTCGTTTGCAATTTAGAGCATGAAATTCTTTACATGAATCCGCAGGCGGTCAAACGCTATGCAAAGCGCGGAGGGGACGAGCTGATCGGCAAAAATCTTTTGGATTGCCATAATCCGACTTCCAACGAAAAAATCGAGAAAGTCGTCGGTTGGTTTCGTCAAAGCGTCGAGAATAACCGCGTTTATATTTCCTATAACGAAAAAGAAAATAAAGACGATTATATGATTGCCCTTCGGGACGCGGAGGGAAAGCTGATCGGATATTACGAAAAGCATGAATACCGCGACAGAGAAACGAGAAAAAAATACGATTTTTAGAGGCGGAACGAGCGGCCCTTTTTTACCGAGAAGAAAGGGAGAAAGGAGAGAAAATGGCTTCAAAATTAGATATCATGAAATTTTTTTCGCAATATGAGGACGATATCGATTTTTCGGATTTTTCGCCCGACGAGCTGCGGGAAATGATGGACGAATACCTGAACGAATCGGGAAGGGAGCTCACGGCGAAGGAGATCAAAGAGAGGTATTTTGCCTTTTACGACGACGTCAAGGATAAAAGCTTGAAAAAACAGGATTGGTAAAGAGGACTTTCAGCCTCTTTTTTAGCCTTTAACCGAAAATTTTTTCGATCGAGGGGAACAAAAGACTCCCCGTTTTTTCGCTTAAAGGGGAGAAAAATCGGCTTAAATTAGCGGTTAAAAGAAGATGATACGGATAAAATCCTTCTTTTTTCACATACTTCGGATATCGGAGGTAGTATATGGAAGAAGAAAACGGCGGAAAGAGAATTTCCGTATCGAAGAAGGTTTTTTGGCTGTATATGCTGTGTTCTTTTTTGTTGGTGACGATTATGATTTTTGCCGCCGTCATGATCACGTATAACAGCGCCGTATCCGGAATCGGCGCGACGTATGCCGAGCAGCTCGCTTTGGCAAACAACGGCGTTACCGAACAGGAGGTTACCGACTTGAAAACGAAGCAGACTTTTTTTAACGGCGAAAATGTGTTCGAAGTCTCTTATTATAAGGACGGGGAACGTCATATCGTATACGTCAATGCGGAAAGCGCAACCGTTACGAATAAAACGGTGGAGAGCATAGGGGGATCGTCTGACGGAACCCCGGAAGGGAATTCCGACGGGACGGAAGAATCCGAAGGCGGGGAAACGCCCGATATCACGGATCTTCCCGATATCATGGATCCGCTCTCGCCCGACGAAGGAGCGAACGAAAGATTTTCTCGATGAGAAAGAAAGGAATTTTTCCGAACCGGTGAAAAATTCCTTTTTTTTGGGGGAAGGCGACGATGACGAGAGAGATTCGTCGAAAGGAACGCCCTCGGCTTCCTCTCCCGTATCCTATTTCCCGAAACGAGCATAAAAAACGACGAGCTCCGCGCTTGCGAAGGCGCGTTTGATTGACATAGGGCGCAGTTTTGCGTTATAATACGAATATGTTTAAATACTTGATTTTCGACGTCGATCAAACCTTGCTCAAATTCGACGAGGACGAGAAGAGAGCCTTTTCGCTCACCTTTGCCGATTACGGCGTTTGCCTGACGGAGGAGCAGCTTTGCCGCTTTCGCGATTTTTCCTACGAGGAATGGGCAAGATTGGGGTTGGACGACGTTCATACGGAATACATACAAAAAAATTTCCACAGCATCTATCGGACGTACGTTTCGGAGATGTTGAGGAATCTGCTGTCGACCTTGCGCCTGGAAAGGGATTTGGAAGAAATTACCGAAAAATTTTATTCGTATTTGTCTCTTTCGGGACACGCGATGGAGGGCGCGGAAGCGGTTTTGCAGCGATTAAAGGGAAAATATATCGTTTGCATCGCAACCAACGGTTTACATCGCGTGCAAAAGGAAAGAATTTCCTGCTTTTCGGGATTGTTCGATCGGGCGTTTGTTTCCGAACAGGTCGGTTATATCAAGCCGGAAAAAGCCTTTTTTGATTGTGTGCTGAAGGAGCTGAACGCGAGAGCGGAGGATTGCCTGATGATCGGCGACTCTCTCGCTTCGGACGTCGCGGGGGCGAACGGGTGCGGAATCAAGAGCTGTTGGTTTAACCCCCTTCGGCTGCCGAGAGGGGAGATGATTCCCGATTACGAGATAAACGAGTGGGAGGAACTCTTTTCCGTTTTGGAATAGGCGGTTCCCCGCGAGAGTCGAAAAGATTTTAAATTCATTCTTCGCTCGATATAAAAAACGGATAAAAATGCGAACGCGTCGAAGGGATTCCCCCTCGGCGCGTTTCTCGTCATTGGTATAAAGCGGTCACATAACGACGATATCGTTATTTTTGAAAACTTCCTTTAAATCCTCGGGGAAGTTTTCATCGGTAATGAGGACGTCGATATCTTCCATTCTGGCAAAGGTATAGGGCATAATTTTCCCGATCTTGCTGCTGTCGAGCATGATATAAACGCTCTTTGCCTTTTTTCTGATGACTTTTAAGAGATCGGCTTCCACGGGCGAGCCGCAGGAAAAGCCGCTTTCCACGGTAAACGCCGCCGCCGACATGATGGCGAGCTCGAAGTTGGTATCGAAAAAGTACGTTTCCGCGACGGGCGAAGCGGTGCTTAAATTATCCCGCATGAGCTGTCCGCCGACCATATTGACGGTGATGTTTTTCTTTTGCGCCAATTCCATGGCTACGGCGATGCCGTTTGTAAACACGCTGCATTTGATATCGGGGAATTCTTTGGCGAGATACATGGCGGTCGTTCCGCCGTCGACAAACAACGAACAGCCCGGATCGATCAGCGAAGCCGCCTTTTGAGCGATTTCTCTCTTTTCGTCGGTGTGAATGGTGGTTTTTTTGACGTAAGCCTCCCCCGAAACTTTTTGTATCTCCTTTACGGACATCGCGCCGCCGCGCACGCGGATAATGCGCCCGTCCGCTTCCAACTGCTGTAAGTCCCTTCTCAACGTCATTTGCGATACGGAAGGAAAAGCCGTTTCCAACTGTTCGAGCGTCAGTTTTCCTCGTTTGTCAAGCAGCTCTGCGATGAGCTCTATTCTTTCTCTTTTCATGAAACGCTCCTATTCTGAAATTTTCTCTTATACTATATTATCATGAATTTCGTAGAAAATCAAACAAAATATTACAAAAAAAATGAAAATTTTTCATTTTTTCACAAAATATTTGTCATATGCCGACGTTTTTTTTGTGAAATAAAAACCTGCGTCGAAAAATCCGTTGCTTTTTTTCGGAATATGCTATATAATGGTTAGAAATTGATTGCGCGGTCCCGCAGGACTTTCGTCGGCGCGTCTGCGACAGAAAAATAAAAAAACGAGGGAAATCATGCAGACGGATTTTTTAAAGTCTCTCGACGACTTTTTTTGCGATAAATATGTAAATTACGGCAAGCTGGCGGCGATCGCCGGTTACGAGCGTCCTTTGGGCGCGACGGACGGGGAACGCTTCAAATTGTCGAAACAACCCAAGCGGGAAGAGATTCTCGCCCGTTTTAAGGAAGGGCTCGTCGACAAAGATTTTTCTTTCACCTTTGAGACGCTCACGTGGAAGCAGAAGCTGAAGGACGTAAGGAGGACGTACACGTTTAAGCGCAATCTTCCCTTCCTGTTCCGTAAATATTCGCTCGACGAAAAAACCTTCTATAAAGAGATCGATATGTCCGAAGAGGTGTGGAGAAATATCGTAAAGGGAAGGTTTTATCCCTCGAAGAACGCGATTTTCGCCATGGCTCTGGCGGGAGGCTTTTCGCATAAGGATACGTCGATCGTCCTTTCCTCCTGTATGCTTTCCTTCGATTACGAAAGCGTCCGCGACGTCGTCGTGGATTACCTGCTCTCGTACAGCGTCTTTAACCGCGATCTGATCGACGAGGCGTTGAAGGAATACCGCGTTTCCTGTCTTCCGTTGAGGAAGCGGGATTCGGACGAGGGATCGAAAGCGGCGGAAGAAAGGGAAAGGAGCTAAAAATTTTTTTTCGACGGCGCTCTTTTTGAATTTTTGACAAAGAGGGGGAAATTTCCCTTCAAATTGCTTGCAAAATGATGGGAGAAGCGTTAAAATAAAATCAACCGAAGCGCAGAAAAGTAGCTTTTTTATCCTTGACCAGAGAGGGAGGATCGTCGGCTGGAAGTCTCCTTCAAGGAGAAAGAGCGAAGTGCGTTTGCGCGCCCGAGGCGGATTAATCCTCCGCGGATTGGTCTCCGTTATCACGACCGACGAGGGAATTTTTTCCGAAATAAAGTGGAACAGCGTTTACGAATGCCTTTATATACTATTATGTAGTATAAAAAGGCTTTTTTTATTAAAAATTTTTTTAAGGGGGAAAGGCGAATGTTTTTTTATCGGCTTCGACAGGATATCGCCGCGGCGAAGCGCAACGATCCCGCCGCGAGGAACAAATTTGAAATTTTATTCACTTATTCGGGCGTGCACGCGCTTTCTTGGCACCGCGTGGCGAACGCGATGTACAGAATGCGCCTGCGCTTTTTAGCCCGCGCGGTTTCGCAGTGGGCAAAGTTTACCACGGGGATCGAAATTCACCCTGCGGCGAAAATCGCTCCGGGCGTATTCATCGATCACGGATCCGGCGTCGTGATCGGAGAGACGACCGAGGTGGAAACGGGTTGCGTGATCTATCAGGGCGCGACGCTCGGCGGAACCGGAAAAGAATCGGGGAAGAGGCATCCGACGATTCGAAAGAACTGCATCATCAGCTGCGGCGCGAAGGTTTTGGGCGCGATCGAAGTGGGAGAAGGCTCTCGCATCGGCGCGGGAGCGGTCGTCTTGAAGGATATTCCTCCCTACGCGACCGTCGTCGGCGTTCCCGGACGAATCGTTCGGATCAACGGCGCAAAGCCGAACGACGATTTGATGCCGGAGACCGTCAACCCTTATTTGAAGGATATCGTCGAGCTTCGCGCCCGCGTGGCGTTGCTCGAACAGGTTGCGCTGCACAATCAGCCGCCCGAGAACGAAGAAAAGAGAAAGGAAGAGGAGGCATATTATTATGATTATATATAACACGCTCACAGGAAGAAAAGAAGAATTTAAGCCTTTGGAAGAAGGGAAGGTAAAGATGTACGCCTGCGGAATCACCGTTTCGGGCGAAGCGCACATCGGACACGGCTTTCAGGCGCTCATTTACGATATCATGCGTAAGTATCTCGAAAAGATCGGCTATCAGGTGACGTACGCCAGAAATTACACCGACGTGGACGATAAAATCATCAAAAAGTCTCGGGAGACGGGGATTCCGGCGGACAAATACGCGGCGATGATGATCGAGAAAATCGATAAGACCATGCGGGAAATGGATATCGACGACCCTACCGTTTGGTTGAAGGCGACCGAAAATATCGACAACATCATCTCCTTCATCCAAGGCTTGATCGAGAAGGGGCACGCCTACGCGACGGACGGAGGAGACGTCTACTTCGACGTGGACACGTATCCCGCATACGGCCGTCTTTCCCACCGCAATAAGGAAGACGCGCTCGACGGCGTGCGCGTAGAGAACGACGAACAGAAAAAGAACGCTTACGACTTCGCTCTCTGGAAGAGCGCGAAGGCGGGCGAAATTTGCTGGGATTCCCCTTGGGGAAAGGGCAGACCCGGATGGCATATCGAATGCTCCGCCATGAATAAGGCGGCTTTCGGCGATCAGATCGATATTCACGGGGGCGGAAAGGATTTAATCTTCCCGCATCATGAAAACGAGATCGCGCAGAGCGAGGCGCTCACGGGCAAGCAGTTCGTTCGCTATTGGACGCATAACGGACTCATCAAGGTAAACGGGCAGAAGATGAGCAAATCGTTGGGAAACAGCCTGCTTCTGGACGATTTGTTAAAGAAGTACTCCAACGAGGCGATCAAATTTGCGCTCCTTCAAACGAATTATAAAAACGACGTCAACATTACGGATAATCTTTTTCCCGAAGCGGAAAGACGGCTCGTCGCCTTTTATCGCGTGATCGCCGAGGCGGAAAAGGCGTTCCCGAACGAGGAAGGGGGAAACGAGGCGATCGATACCGAGTTCAACGAAGCGATGAGCGACGATTTTAACGCCGCTCTCGCCGTCAGCAACCTGTACGGCTACTTTAAAAACGTCAAAAAATATCTTTCCGCAGGCGATCCGCAGGCGAAGCGGGACGTCAATCAGATCAGAAGGACGTACGCTCTCTTGGGCTTCTTCAAAAAGGACGCGGAGGATTATCTCAATCGGTACGCCAAAGAGGAAGAAGAGGAAATCCCTGCGGAGATAAAGGCGATAGCCGAAGAGCGCCGGACGGCAAGAACGAATAAAAATTGGGCGAGGGCGGACGAACTTCGCGCAGCGCTCGCCGAAAGAGGGTATGTCGTAAAGGATTCTAAGACGGGTTACGAAATAAAAAAGCAATAAA
>CAYWKM010000063.1:0-7068 GCA_964459165.1 uncultured Clostridia bacterium | reverse complement strand
TTCTTGATGGTTTCCTGTCTTACGAGTACTCCGCTAAAAAGCGGCGATTTTTTATTGCATTCCTCCGCAGTAAGTTGTATAATATGGTAACCAAAGAAAAAAATCTTTCGTTCCCCAAGCCTTCTTCCCTCGGAAAAGCTTTCGCGGCGAAATAAAAAAAGGAACTATTGAACATGAACGCTCTCATCGACTTTTTAAACGGCTCTTATACGGCTTATCAGGCGGTGGAAAACGCCGAAGCCCTATTGAAAAATAACGGTTTTATCAAATTAAAGGAACAGGAGGAATGGCGTCTTCAGCCGAACGGAAGATATTACGTCGTCCGCGGAGGAAGCAGTCTCGTCGCCTTTAAAACGAATCTTACCGATAAGCTGTACTTTAAGCTCGTCTGCTCGCACGTCGATTCGCCCTGCCTGAAGCTGAAAGAAAATCCCGAAATCAACGGGGACGTATACGTCAAGCTCAACACGGAGACGTACGGCGGCGGTATTTGGTACTCCTTCTTCGACCGCCCTTTGAAGATCGCCGGAAGACTCGTCGTAAGAGAAGGGAACGTCTTGAAGAGCGAAAATACGGCGAGCTATTTCAACGTGACGATCCCCAGCCTCGCCGTCCATATGAACCGCGGCGTGAACGACGGCTTCTCGGTCAATCCGCAGGTGGATCTTCTGCCGATCGCGGGACTTTCCGGAACGAAAAACGTCGTCGAAAGCCTCTCCGAAAAGGAAATCGTCTCGCACGATTTGTTTGTCGTACCTGCGGAAGAGCCCTTTTACAGCGGCTTAAACAACGAATTTCTCTCCTCTCCGCGCGTCGATAACCTGACGAGCGTATACGCTTCCCTCCTTTCCCTCATCGCGAGCGAGGGAGACGGAATCACGGCGGCCTGCTGCTTCGACAACGAAGAAATCGGCAGTCGAACGCTTCAAGGCGCGGGGAGCGACTTTCTCTCTTCCGTATTAAAGAAGCTTTCCCTCTCCCTCGGCTTCACCTTGGAAGAGACGGCGAGGAGCTTTACGAAGAGCGTCTCCGTTTCCCTCGACAACGCGCACGCCGTTCACCCCAACCACGGAGAAAAAAGCGACCTCACCAACCGCCCCGTCCCCGGCGGCGGAATCGTCGTCAAAGGACACGCCGGAAAGGCTTATACGACCGACGCGCGTTCCTCCGCCTTCATCAAGACCCTGTTCCAAAAGAGCGGGACGAAATATCAGACCTTTTTCAACCGCTCCGATATGCGCAGCGGCTCCACGCTCGGGGGAATCAGCCTCGGACAGATCGGCATTCTCACCGTCGATTTGGGCCTCGCCCAGCTCGCCATGCACGCCGCCGTGGAATGCTTCGCCGTGGAAGATTACAAAAGCCTCTTGAAGGGACTCGCAGCCTACTACGACGCGAGCGTCGATATCGACGAAGACGACATTACCTTTTTGAAATGAGGAGGAAAAGATGAAAATCGTTATCAAAGCGGGGACCTCCACCCTCGCCCATCCGACGGGCAGAATCAACATCAGAAGAATCGAACAGCTGGTGAAGGTAATCAGCGATATCAAAAACAGCGGGCATGAAATCATTCTCGTTTCCTCGGGCGCAATCGGTATGGGCGCGGGGAAGCTTTCGTTAAAGGAACGCCCGCAGGATATGCCCACCAAACAGGCGGCTTCCGCCGTGGGACAATGCGAGCTGATGTACGCTTACGACAAGCTCTTCACCGAATATAACCATATCGTCGCCCAGATTCTTTTGACGGCTACCGACATTCAGGACAAGACGAGAAAATATAACTTTGAGACGACGCTCGAAAGGCTCCTTTCCTTGAACGTGATTCCCATTGTCAACGAAAACGACACCGTCGCCACGGAGGAGATTTCCCTCGGCGACAACGACGCCCTCTCCGCCGTCGTGGCGAACTGCGCCAAAGCGGATCTTCTCGTCATTCTGACCGATATCGACGGACTCTACACCGCAGATCCTCGAAAGGACAAGAACGCCGTCCTCATTCCCGTCGTAGAGAAAATCACGGAAGAAATCGTCTCCCTCGCGAGCGGAAAAGGATCTCCTCTCGGAACGGGCGGCATGGCGACCAAGCTGAAAGCGGCCGAGGAGGTCACCCGAAACGGAATCGATATGATCGTAGCGAACGGAAGCGATCCTTCCGTACTGTACGGCGTTCTCGAAGGAAACTATAAAGGCACGTTATTCAAAGCCCGAAAGGCGTAATTTTATAAGGAGCAATTTTTATGACGACGATCGAAATTCTAAAACGCGCAAACGAAGCGAAGCGTTCCCTCTCCTTAGCGACGACGGAACAAAAGAACGCCGCTCTCTCTTTCATGGCGAACGCGCTGACGGAAGCCTCGGAAGAAATTTTAGCCGCCAATCTCGAAGATTTGCGAGCGGCGGAGATTGACTCCGCCATGAAAGACCGTCTCGCCCTCTCCAAGGAACGCGTCGCCGGTATGGCGAAAGGGATAAGAGATCTGATTCCCCTCCCCGATCCCGTAGGGAAAACGCTCTCTCGCGTCGTACGCCCCAACGGACTCGTCATCGAAAAGGTAAGCGTCCCCCTGGGCGTAATCGCCGTCATTTACGAGAGCCGCCCCAACGTCACCTCCGACGCGGCGGCGCTCGCCTTAAAGAGCGGCAACGTCTGCGTTCTCCGTTGCGGAAAGGAAGCCTTAAAGAGCAGCAACGCCGTCGTCCAAGCGCTCAAAAGAGGAATCTCGAAGGCGGGACTCAGCGAGTATTGCGTCAATTTCGTCGAAGATCCTTCAAGGCGAAGCGCGACGGAGCTGATGACGGCGAGAGGATTGATCGACCTGCTGATCCCCCGCGGCGGCGCGGGACTCATCAACGCGTGCGTAGAAAACGCTACCGTTCCCTACATTCAGACGGGGACGGGAATCTGCCACGTCTACGTAGACAAAACGGCGGATTTTCAAACGGCTTTGAACATTATTTCCAACGCAAAGACGAGCCGCCCTTCGGTGTGCAACGCGGAGGAAGTCTGCCTCGTACACGAAGAAATCGCGGAACGCTTTCTTCCGCTGTTAAAGGAAACGCTCGTGACGAAGCGGAAGGAGAGCGGACTCACGCCCGTAGAGTTGCGGTGCGACGAGAGAGCGTACGCCCTTATCGGCGGAACAAGGGCGGGGGAACGGGATTTCGACACGGAATTTTTAAATTATATTCTCGCCGTCGCCGTCGTCGGGGACGTGAAAGAAGCGGTGAAGCATATCTCCCTTCATTCCACCGGACACAGCGAGAGCATCGTGACGCAGACGAAGGAAGCCGCCGATTACTTTACGCAAAACGTGGACAGCGCGGCGGTGTACGTAAACGCCTCCACTCGCTTTACGGACGGAGGCGAATTCGGTTTGGGTTGCGAAATGGGAATTTCCACGCAGAAGCTTCACGCGCGCGGTCCCATGGGATTAGAGGAACTCTGCTCTTATAAATACGTCGTTCGGGGAAACGGACAGACGCGATAAAAAGAAAGGTATATTTACTTTTATAAAAAATATAAAAAAGACGAAAGATTCTTTTCCGTATTTCGGTTTCAATACAGCGGTGAATTGTCAAATTAAGCGCAACCGTTAGCCAAGAAAAAGTTAAATCAATAACGGGCTTTTGAAAGCCCGAACCCTTTTTTAATCCGACGTTTAAAAACGCCGGATTTTTTTCTAATTTTTTAGTACGAACTCGTTCGAGATTCCCGCCTTTCGGGAAAAACTCTCCAAGCGGCCCGCTTAAATTTTCATTCGTTCCTTTTTGCCGAGCACAATACGGATCCGCAAAATACCTATCGCAATTAAGCTCTTTTTTTATCTGTCGCCAATTCGCTTACCGCGCCGCCTCTGTCGCAAGCAATTGCTTGAACCGCTCCTTTTGAGCAAGCCGAAAAAGCAACCGGACAGAGAATGAAGGGCGAAAACGCTCTATTTTGTTCTCGTCTGTCTGACCGCTCGGTTCCAGCCGGCGAGCAGAGAACGACGCTCTTCCTCCTTCATCTCGCTGAGGAAAATTCTCTCCACTTTGCGATGATCGGCGATCTCCCGCTCGCTCTCCCAATAGCCGCATTGCAGCCCCGCGAGATACGCCGCGCCGAGAGCGGTCGTCTCCACCACGGCGGGACGGACGATCGCCAAATCGAGAAGGTCCGCCTGGAACTGCATCAGGAAATTGTTCGCGCTCGCTCCTCCGTCGACGTTGAGGGAGGTTATCTTTTCGGGAAAATCGCTCTGCATCGCCCTCAGAACGTCGTGCACCTGATAGGCGATGCTCTCCACCGCCGCGCGGACGAAATGTTCCCGCTTCGTTCCCCTCGTAATTCCCACGGCTGCGCCCCTCGCTTCGGAATCCCAGTGAGGCGCGCCCAATCCCACGAAAGCGGGAACGAGATAAACGCCGTTGGAATCGGTCACGGAAAGGGCGATTTCCTCCGTCTCCTTCGCGGAAGAGACGAGGCGCATTTCGTCGCGCAGCCATTGAACGACCGCGCCGCCGACGAACACGCTCCCCTCTAACGCGTACTGTACCTTGCCCGCGCTCGCCGCGATCGTGGTCACGAGTCCGCTTTTGCTCTCCACGGGGCGATCCCCCGTGTTCATCAGCATAAAGCACCCCGTGCCGTAGGTGCACTTTACGTCGCCGTCATGCGTGCAAAGTTGACCGAATAAAGCCGCCTGCTGATCCCCCGCAACGCCGCAGATGGGCGTTTCCTTCCCGAAAAATTGATTAGAAGTATACCCGAACCTATGGGAAGAAGGATATACCTTCGGGAGCATTCCTTCGGGAATATCGAAGAGAGCCAAAAGCTCTTCGTCCCACTTCAAGGAATGAATGTTGAAGAGCATCGTCCTCGAAGCGTTCGTATAATCGGTGGCGAAAATTTTTCCGCCGGAGAGCTGCCACATCAGATACGTATCGACCGTACCGAAACAGAGTCCGCCTTGCTCGGCGCGTTCCCTCGCCCCCTCTACGTGATCGAGGATCCATTTGATCTTCGTAGCGGAAAAATACGGATCGACGACGAGTCCCGTCTTTTCGTATATCATGCGCGACAGTCCTCTGCCTTTGAGCTCCTCGCAGATATCCGCCGTTCTGCGGCACTGCCACACGATGGCGTTGTAGACGGGTTCTCCCGTAAATTTATCCCATACGATCGTCGTCTCGCGCTGATTGGTGATCCCGATCGCCTGAATGTCGCCGATCCCCACGCCGCTCCGCATGAGCGCCTCGGCGATCGCGCCGAATTGACTCGTCGCGATATCCAGCGGGTTGTGTTCCACCCAGCCGCTTTTGGGATAAATCTGCGGAAATTCGCGCTGCGCCATGCCGCGGACGCTCCCGTTTCTATCGAAGACGATCGCCCTCGAACTCGTCGTTCCCTGATCGAGAGCCAATATGTATTTCATGACTTTATTTCCCCTTAATAATTTACTTTGTATAGCTTTAATCCTTTGGCGGGAAGCGTTCGTCCCGCCAAAGACCGATCCTTCGCATTTAATATTCTTTTCACGTCGTCCGTCTTTCCTGAACCGACGTCGACGAGCGTTCCCGAAAGAATTCTGACCATATGATAGAGAAACCCGTCGCCGCTGACATAAATATAAAATCGATTTTCTTCCTGCTTGATATCGATGGAATATATCGTGCGCACGGCGGATTGATTTCCAAAGCTCTCTTCGTAGCCGACCGTACGGAAAGAGGAAAAATCGTGCGTACCCACAAGAAATTTCGCCTGTTCTCTCGCCTTTTCCGCAAAAAAGGGCGCCTCCGTCTGAAAATGCGTCGGGGAATACAGAGGCTCCCTGTGCAAGGAGGAATACAGCGAATAGACGTACGTCTTAGACTTTACGCTTTTCCTCGCGTCGAACGAAAAAGGGACCTCCCTGCTCTCCTGCGCTTGAACGTCGTTCGGTAAAAAACGGTTCAGCTTAAAAGCGACGCGCTCTTCGGGTAGCTTGGTTTCCGCGTCGAAATGAAAATAATATTCTTCCGCGCTGACGCCCGCGTCCGTGCGCGAACAACCGAAGGACGGGATTTCTTCTCCGAACAGCTTGTTCAACGCCGTCTCAACCGCCCCTTGCACGGTGGAAGCGTTTCCCTGTTTCTGCCAGCCCGAATAATTCCGACCGTTAAACTGTAATTTTACCAAGAATCTTCTCATGACGGCATTGTACCATAATTGACGAAGCCTGTCAAGACGAACCAAAAGGCGACCGTCGGATTTTCGCCGTCTCCTTTTTCGATCCCCCTTAAAGACGGAAACGATAAACGCATGCTCTCGATTTTCTCGACGATCAAAATCGACGATACGTCGAGGAATGAATTTGCCTCCTTCTTTCTTCCGTATGCTTCGCATATTCGTATATACGAAATATGGATCCGATCAAACGAAGCCGGCTGTTTTTTTCAAAACCTCTCGGACGATAACGATAGCTTTTTTTCGGAAAATATGATAAAATAAAAAGACGATTAACGCAAGGGAGAAAATCATCTATGGACGAATGGAAGGAAGACGAGCCGTACGTTCCGCCCGTCGGCTACGGCGAAAGAGGCTGTTTCAGCGTGGAATTGCTCCATGAAAGCGGCTTCGGCATTCTTACGGTATTCGCGCCGAAAGAAAATTTGGGGAGCAAAACAAAGGAAGAGCTCTTAGCTCTGCTCGTCGAGGAGGAAATCGTCAGGCTCTGCGACAGCGAACTTCCGAACGCGGAGCTTGCCCTCCGCGTCGGCGACGAGGGCGAATACTACGAGCTGACCGTCGTGCTCTCCGACGAAGACTACGTTTACGCGGAATGCGTTCTTCCGCTGACGTTTGAATAAGAGGAGAACCCATGACGTATATTCCGAACGATCCCGCCATGCTGCTGAGCTTTCTCAATATGAAATTGAGAGACGAATACGATTCCCTCTCTTCCCTTTGCGAAGACCTCGAAGCGGACGAGGAGACGCTGAAAGCGACCCTCTCCGCCGCCGGATACGCTTACGACGAAGAAAAAAACCGATTTTTTAAAATATAGCCGAAGGCTTGCGCAAGGAGACGCAAAACGGCGGTAAACG
>CAYWKM010000062.1:0-7075 GCA_964459165.1 uncultured Clostridia bacterium | reverse complement strand
TCTTGTTTAAAACAAAAAGCCTTTTGAGAAAAAGGCTTTCGGTTGTTTCTTTAAAATCAGAGAGCCGCCTTCGCTTTTTCAGCGAGCTGAGCGAACGCTTCCTGATCGTTTACGGCTAAATCTGCGAGAACCTTTCTGTTGAGATTGACGCCGGAAACCTTAAGCCCGTGCATCATTTTACTGTAAGAAAGACCGTTTACTCTTGCCTGAGCGTTAATTCTTGCAATCCAAAGGCTTCTGAAATCTCTCTTTCTTCTTTTTCTGCCGATGTAAGCATAGTTGAGAGACTTCATGACCGCTTCTCTTGCGATTCTGTACGATCTGCTCTTGCTGCCGAAGTATCCCTTGGACAGTCTGAATATCTTTCTACGTTTTTTTGCGGCGTTTACTGCTCTTTTAATACGCATTATTCTTTCTCCTTATATCATTTAGTCTTTGTAAGGCATCATGTTCTTTATGGTCTTTTCGACGGTCTTGTCAACCAAAGTATTCTTACGTAAATTTCTCTTTCTCTTGGTAGTCTTTGTATCTGCCTTATGATTTTTTCCGCCATGAGGTCTCTTAACCTTACCGGTTCCGGTCAACCAAAAACGCTTTTTGGTCGCGCTGTGAGATTTCTGTTTGGGCATACGATTATCCTCCGAATTTTTATTTTCTTTTTTTATTTATCAACCTTTCGGTGAATTTACTTAATTTGTTTTAGCGGGCGAAAGCGTCATCGAAATGTTCCTGCCCTCGGTAAAAGGCGCTTTGTCGACGTTGGCTTTGCCTTCGAGAAGAGCCAGGAAACGCTTCATCACGTCGTAACCCAAATTGGTATGAGTCATTTGTCTGCCTCTCATTTTGATGGAAACCTTGACTTTATTTCCCGCTTCCAGGAACTTTACCGTCTGTTTTGCCTTAACGTTTAAATCCCCCACGTCGATCGTCATGGAGAGCCATACCTCTTTCAGCTCGATAATCCTTTGGCTTCTACGGTTTTCTTTTTCCTTTTTCATCTGCTCGAATTTGAATTTTCCGTAATCCATGATTTTGCAGACGGGCGGGACGGCGGAAGGCGATATTTCGACTAAATCGAACCCCTCTTCTTCCGCGACGCCGAGAGCGGCGGACGGCGACATAACGCCGAGCATTTCCCCTTTCGAATTGATGACTCTTACTTCTTTGGCTCTGATATCTCCGTTGACGCGATATCCCTGATTTCTGTTACTAATCTTTTTTTACCTCACTAAAATAAAAATAACGGGTTGCACAACAAAAGCGCCCCGTAAAAAATTCCGAATCGAAAAAGAATTTATTGAACCATGACGTCCCTACGCCTACGCATGGTGGGAAGGATCTCTTCTGCTTTGCTTCTTTATCATACAACATTTCGCTTCGTATGTCAAACGATTTTCTTCGGTTTTTTTTATTTTTCTTTACGAGAAACGGGAGGGAAAGCGAATATCCGCTTCCCCTCCCTTCTTTGAAATCACCAAACGGCTTTCGTATCGTTGTCTTCTTTAACCTTTGCGATAAACGCTTCCTTCGTCATGACGACGCTCTCTTCGCTTCCTCTCTTTCTCACGGAAACGACGCCTTCCGCCGCCTCTTTATCGCCTACGACTGCGATATAAGGAACCTTTTCGAGCCGCGCTTCCCTGATCTTATAGCCGATCTTCTCATTTCTCAAATCGTTTTCCGCCCTCAAATCGGATTTAAGAAGCTCTTCGCCGAGCTGCTTCGCGTAATCGGCGTTCCGGTCGGTGAGATTGAGAATTTTTACCTGAACGGGGGCTAACCATACGGGGAACGCGCCCGCGTAATGCTCGATGAGAATGCCGATAAACCGTTCGATAGAGCCGAATACGACGCGGTGAATCATAATCGGGCGGTGCTTTTGTCCGTCCTCGCCGGTATATTCGAGCTCAAAACGCTGGGGAAGCTGGAAATCCAGCTGGATCGTGCCGCACTGCCACGTCCTTCCGATACTGTCTTGAAGATGAAAATCGATTTTCGGCCCGTAAAAAGCGCCGTCCCCCTCGTTGATCTTATAAGAAAGCCCCAGCTCGTCGAGCGCGCGCTTTAAAGCGTCGGTCGCGTTATTCCAATCCTCGTCGCTGCCCATGCTGTTTTCGGGGCGAGTGGAGAGTTCGACAAAATACTTGAAGCCGAAAAGGCGATAGACCCGATCGATGAGTCTCGCCACTCCCTTTATTTCATCGGAAACCTGATTGGGCGTCATAAAGATATGCGCGTCGTCCTGCGTAAAGCAGCGCACTCTCATGAGTCCGTGAAGCTGTCCGCTCTTTTCGTTGCGATGCACGATACCGAGCTCGCCCATACGCAAGGGAAGATCTTTATAGCTGTGGGGATTGAGTTTATAAACGAGCATACCGCCCGGACAATTCATGGGCTTTATCGCGCAATCCTCGCCGTCGATCTTTGTCGTATACATCGTGTCTTTATAATGATCCCAATGTCCGGAAGTTTCCCAAAGGGATCGATTGAGAATAATCGGCGTGGAAATTTCTACATATCCCTCTTTCCTGTGTATCTCCCGCCAATAATCGATGAGAATATTTTTGACGATCAATCCCTTGGGAAGGAAGAAGGGGAAGCCCTTTCCTTCGTTGAGGAGCGCAAACAGTTTGAGTTCTTTTCCGAGCTTAACATGATCTCTCTTTTTCGCCTCCTCGAGCATGGCGAAATACGCTTCCATTTCGCTCTTTTTCTCGAAAGCGGCGCCGTAAATACGGGTGAGCATCTTGTTATGCTCGTTTCCCCTCCAATAGGCTCCCGCGATGGAAACCAATTTGAAAGCTTTTATTCTTCCCGTCGAAGGGAGATGAGGTCCCCTGCAAAGATCGATGAAGTCCCCCTGTTTATAGAAAGAAATCACCTCGCCCTCGGGAAGATCGTTGATGAGTTCGACTTTGTATTTTTCGCCGAAGCTCGCCATGAGCGCAATCGCCTCCTTTCTGGGAAGAGTAAAGCGGGTAACGGGCAGATTGCTTTTTATAATTTTTTTCATTTCCGCTTCGATCTTTGCGAGATCTTCGCTCGTGATGGGCGTTTTGAAATCGATATCGTAATAAAAGCCGTTGTCGATAACGGGACCGATGGATAAATTACAGGTAGGATAAATCGTCTTTAACGCCTGCGCGAGAACGTGGGCGCAAGTGTGGCGGTATACGTCCAATCCCTCCTTATCCTTTAACGTCACGACTTCAAAGCGATCGCCGTCGCTTAAAACGGCGCTTAAATCGACAAGCTTCCCGTTTACTTTTGCCGCAACCGCGCTTTTTGCGAGTCCTTCGCCGATGAAAGACGCGGCTTCCAAACAGGTTGTCCCCTCGTTTACGTTAAGCTCGTCGCCGTTCTTTAAAATGACTACCATAAAAATACCTCCGTAACAATATAAAAATCCTTAAATTTCCCCTATGAGAAAATTTAAGGACGCAAATACTACTTGTATAGCGCGGTTCCACCTTAATTGCCGAAGCGGCCTCTTTGATGTTCCGTTGTAAAAAAAAGAAAGCGGTTTCGACGTTCTCTCTCACGACGCGGAATTTTCAGCTTCCTTCCGCTCTCTTTGGTCTTCGATCAAGGCTACTTGTCTTTCTATTTTTTATTTTAAACCTTCGTTCTTCGTTTTGTCAACTTTTTTCAGCTGAAAAATACGCGGCTGCCGTAATATTTTTTTAAAAAGCCGCATTCCGCCCGTCCGGGCGTCGTAAGACAGCAGATATTATCCGCTCCGCTCAAAATCACTTCGCGCAGAAAGGAAAATTCGGGGAAGGAACCGATCAGGCGGCTTCGTCTGAGCTTTCGATAGCGTTCGTCAAAGACCTCGTTATCCTTGATATAAATTTTTTTGTTCTCGCCCTCGAGCAAAAAGGAAATAAAACGTTCCAGCTCGAAAGAGGTGAAACGCTCCGGAATGAGGCGAACGATTTCCTCCCATTTATCCTTTAACGCGTTCATTCGGAAATTATAAAATCCGTCTATGGAGAACTCGGCGGAAGGCGTCAGCTTTTTTACCAAGTATTTTTTGTCGTCGTTGAAATCCGCGGCAATTAACGATGCGAACAGCACTTCTCGATCGGCGTTCGACAAAAAGGAAAGGCAAAGCCGTTTTTTTAAAAATGCGTATTTATAAGAAATGGCGATAATGTCGGCGACGGAAGAAGCGACGAGCTTTTTCATGCGCATAAAATGTTCCCGATCGACCGATATTTCAAGCCTTACGCGATCTCCCGCGAAGGCGAGATGAAAAGCGGCGTTATCCGCCTTCGCTTCGCCGCCCAACGTATGATACAAATAAGCCACATGGGAACAATCCGTTCCCGATTCCGAAATGATAATTTTTTCCACATCAATATTATATGGGAAAGGGAAAAAAATATTTATCGCAAAGACAAAAAATACAAGTTGCTTTTCGATGTGAAAACGAGAATTTTCGGAAAAGAAGAGGTCGGCGTTTTCCTTTTACTTGACGAAACTCAAAAAATATGCTAACATTTTGTCCTGTAAAATATCATTCTATTCTTTTTCGGAGGATTCGTCACTATGGATATGAAAGAAGTCGAGCGCAAGTGGAGAGCCAAATGGCAAGAATCCGGCGTTAATCGTTTCGATAAAACAAACGTCGATAAAAAATTCTACGTTTTGGAAATGTTCTCTTACCCCTCGGGCGCCAAGCTGCATCTCGGTCACTGGTTCAATTACGGGCCGACAGACTCTTACGCAAGGTTCAAAAAGATGCAGGGATATGAAGTTTTCCAGCCCATGGGCTTCGACGCTTTCGGTCTTCCCGCGGAAAATTACGCGATTAAAAGCGGCGTTCATCCCAAGGACTCGACGGAAAAAAACATCGCCACAATGGAAGGACAGCTTGAAAAAATGGACGCCATGTTCGATTGGTCGAACGAAATAAAGACCTGCGATCCCGAATATTACAAGTGGACGCAGTGGCTGTTTCTCCAATTGTATCGGCACAATCTCGCATACAGAAAGGAGGCCCTCGTCAACTGGTGCCCTTCCTGTGAAACCGTACTCGCGAACGAACAGGTCGTAGACGGCAAATGCGAACGGTGTCATACGCCCGTGACGAGGCAGAACATGACGCAATGGTTCTTAAAAATCACCGATTATGCGGACGAACTTTTAGACGGGCTCGATCAAATCGATTGGCCCGAAAAAACCAAGCTCATGCAAAGAAACTGGATCGGACGTTCTTACGGCGCGGAAGCGGATTTTATCGTCGACAACGAGAACAAGGACGTTATTCGCGTTTATACGACTCGTTGCGATACGATTATGGGCGTAAACTACGTCGTACTCGCGCCGGAGCATCCCCTGCTGAAAAAAATAACCGTGCCGGAATGCAGAGAGGCCGTTGAAAATTACATCGACTACGCCTCAAAGGCGAGCGATATCGACCGCCTTTCGACGACGCGCGAAAAGACCGGCTGCTTTACCGGAGCTTACGCCATCGCTCCTTTAAGCGGAAAGAGAATCCCCGTATACACGGCGGATTACGTCCTCTACTCCTACGGGACGGGGGCCGTTATGGCGGTCGCCGCGCACGATGAAAGAGACTTTGAGTTTGCCAAGGCGCACGATCTGCCCATTACCCAAGTTATCAAGGCGAAGGAAGGAGAAACAAAGCTCCCTTATCTGGAAGACGGCGTTCTCGTCAACAGCGGCGAGTTCGACGGTCTTTACGGGGAAGAAGCCAGAGAGGCGATCGCCGCCGCGCTCGAAAGAGAAGGCAAAGGAAAAAAGAAAACAAACTACCGTCTGCGCGACTGGTCGGTTTCTCGTCAGAGATATTGGGGCGCGCCCATTCCCATCGTTCATTGTCCGAAATGCGGAATCGTCCCCGTACCCGAAAAGGATTTGCCGGTAACCCTCCCTTACGATGTGGAATTTAAGCCGACGGGGCGTTCTCCCCTCGCCGCGCACGAAGGATTTATGAATTGCTCCTGTCCTCAATGCGGAGGCGCGGCAAAGAGAGATCCCGATACGCTCGATACGTTCGTATGCTCCAGCTGGTATTATTTGAGATATCCCGACGCGCACAATACGGAGCGGCCTTGGGACGTCGATTATATCAATAAAATGCTCCCCGTAGACACTTACGTGGGCGGCGCGGAGCACGCGTGTATGCACCTTTTATACGCGAGATTCGTCACGAAAGCCCTCCGCGATATGGGATACCTGAGCTTCGACGAGCCGTTTAAGCGTCTCGTTCATCAAGGCGTTATTTTGGGACCGGACGGTATGAGAATGAGCAAATCGAGAGGGAACGTCGTCTCTCCCGACGAATACGTACAACGGTACGGCGCGGACGCTTTCCGCTTATACCTTATGTTCTGTTACAGCTATACCGAGGGCGGTCCTTGGAGTGAAACGGGCATCAAATCCATCGCAAAATTCATGGATAGAATCGAAAATATCGTCAGAAAAGTAAACGATATGGAGAGCAGCGGCAACGCGGAAAAAACGCAGGCTGAAAAAGAGCTTGACTACGCGAGAAATTTTGCAATCAAAAATCTGACGCGCGACCTCGAAGGATTCTCCTTCAATACGGCGATCGCTCGTCTGATGGAATACGTGAACGCGCTCTATAAATACGATTCCTCGGCAGAAAATAAGAATACCGTTTTTCTGAAGGATTGTATCGAGGATCTCGTTTTATGCCTTGCGCCCTGCGCGCCCGCGTTCAGCGAAGAACTGTGGGAAATTCTCGGACATACGACTTCAATCTTTACCGAAAGATATCCCGTCGTCAACGAAGCCGCGCTGGTAAAGGACGAGGTGGAATACGCCGTTCAGATAAACAGCAAGATTAAGGCGAAGCTCATGATTTCAAAAGAACTTTCCAATGCCGAGATCCAATCCTTCGTATGCGAACGAGCGGAAGTAAAGCCCTTCTTGGAAGGAAAAACGGTAAAAAAATGCATCGTCGTTCCCGGAAGACTCGTCAATCTCATCGTCGGCTGATCGATACGACGCGCCGATCTTTACGAATTTAACAAAAAGCAACGCTATCCTTCACAAAAATGAAGGATAGCGCGTTTTTATGCAA
>CAYWKM010000061.1:4579-7855 GCA_964459165.1 uncultured Clostridia bacterium | reverse complement strand
AGGGCGGCGTTCCGCGTTTTTTCGCGTTCGCCGTCCGTTTTGCAGGTTTTTATGCTCTATTACTCGGTCGCCCGTTCTGCGGAGGGGGAGCCGATTTTATTCTCGTCGCTTTTCAGGCTTTTTCTGAAGAGGACCTTGAACGCCGTTCTGATCAGCGGCTGAATAAAGAACAGCTGCGTAAAGAAGGCGAAGGGGAAATTAAAGCATACGAGCCGCAGCCAATTAGCGAGGAGCCTTCCGATGGAAAAGGCCATGTAGGGATAAGGATAATAGAGGAAAGCGGCGATCAAGCTCATGGCGGGGCACATCAGCCCGACGGTGGCGCAGATGATCGTCGTTTCAAAGAGGACGGGGTGCGTCTTTTCCGGATCGAATACCTTGCGCGCGAGCAGGAAGGAGCATCGCTGCCCCATGATTACTTCGAGCGTATAAGCGAAGCAAAACTCGATGAGGATGATCGCCCATATAGGGAGGAAGGTACCGAACATGAGAACGCCGCCCTGTGCGTTGATCGCCGCGATATCGAGCGCGTTTACCACGTAAAGGCTGTAAAAGACGTAAGCGTGTACGGTTACGATAACGGTTAAAAGTGCGAAAATCATACGTTGAAATTGATTTTTTGGCATAAAAAAAACTCCTTTCGCATAAAAAGCAAGCGGTTCCTTCGAAGGATAAAATCCGAACGGACGGATTACGTTCCGTGATCAGATTTACATACTCTTTCGGTACCACTTGTGTCGTTTATGCGTAAAAATATTTATTTGTTTCGCTAAAAATTAAGCCTACCTATTTTATCATAAAAAATTTTGATTTGTCAAAGGCAAGAGGATTTTTTTATTTGAAAAATTTTTTCTCTTGCGTTAAAATATCATAGACGGAGCGCGGCGAAGCCTTGCGGAGTTTGCCTGTTTCCCCCCGAGGGATACTATCGTATATACGATGCGTCCGCATGGATTCATTGTGCTCCGTGCAAGAAGTGAATTTCATTAAAATAGGGAGGATTTGTCATGGATTGCATAAAGGTTATTTTGGGGAGAAGAAGCGTAAGAAAATTTACCGACAGACCGATCGGCGACAGAGAAGCGCGCACGATTCTGAAAGCGGGCATGAGCGGGCCTTCTTGCGTAAACGCGAGGGAATGGTCGTTCCTCGTCGTACGGGATAAAAAGAGGCTGTTTGAGATGGCGGAAGCCAACGGAAGCCCTGCCGCGCCCTTAAAAGACGCGTCTTTAGGGATTCTCGTTTGCGGCGATATGGCGAGGGCGTTTGATCGCGCGCCCGATTATTGGATTATCGATTCGTCGATCGCCGCTCAAAATATGATTCTTGCGGCCGCCGACCTCGGAATCGGTTCCGTTTGGTTGGGAACCTACCCGCAGACAAGCCGCGTTGAAAAACAGAGAAAGCTGTTTAGCCTGCCCGATAACATCATTCCTCATTCGATTATCGCGTTCGGCTATCCGCAGGAAGAGCTGTTAAAGGAAGAGATTCCCTTCGAGGAAGACAGAGTACACTTTGAAAAATGGTAAAAGAGAAAGGGGAAGACGAATCGCCCGCGCATAGTATGCGCGGGCGGTTTTGCGGTCGATTTTGTTTTTTTGAAATAAAAATTTTTACGCGGTTTCCCTTTTTTCGACGAATTTTACCGACGGATTTTATCGATTGAAAGCGAGCGGTTCGTCTCGTTCGCAATCGCCGAATTAGTCGTTGAAGCCCACCTTGACGTATTTTCCCCTATTCGGCACCGTAACGCTCTTAAATCCGATCTCTTTCAGCGTGTCGACGACGAGATTCCGTTTTCTCAGGATCTGTGAAACGTCGTGCGCGTCGCTCGAAAAGGAAATGTTTCTGCCGCCCAAATCGTAGTATCTCGCCAAAATATCCTTGTCGGGCAGAAAATCGCTCCCCGAACCGTCCGCAGAAGTATTCACTTCGAGAATTTTTTCGCGGAAGATGATTTCCTTTAAAATGCTGTCGATTTCATCCTTAAATTCGGCGTAGAGAATTTTCGGGTCTTTATAGGGCGCGTATCGCGAACAGTAGCCGAGGTGTCCGACGATATCATAGTCATAATCGGCTTTCGTGCTGCGGAGAACCAGATCGAAATATTCCTTATAGGCTTCCGCCTTGATTTTTGCGCCGAAGGAGACGGGGCGGTAATAATCCGAAACCCTATTGGTATGTACGGAATTTACGACAAAATCGGGCGAATATTTTTCAATGACCTCTTTGTACAAAGGGGCGACGTCTCTGTTCGGCGTAAAGCCGAATTCGCAGCCGACGAGGAGGGTAATCTCCTTTCTTTTCTCCCTTTGCAGCTTTCTGGCGGCGGTAAAGTACGCGTTCAGATCGGCGAGCTTCTTCTCGCTCTCGTCTATGTCGAGACGATTCATCACATAATCGAGATCGTAATGCTCCGAAACGCCGTAATATTGTACGCCCAATTCTTCGGCTCTTTGAACCATATCCGAAAGGGAATCCTTCCCGTCGGGAGAAAATGCTGAATGAGTATGGATATCTGTCAGTACCATGCTCTCATTATAGCATGGCGAAAAAGAAAAATCAAACGAATCTTCTCGCTTCGATGTAATTATTCCAGCGCGCCGTCGTCATCTTTTCGATCTTGCAATAGTCGGAAGCCGTGTGCAGAATGTAATTGTCGCCCAAGTATAAGGCCACGTGTCCCACCCGTTCGATCCCCGTCAGAGTAGAGCGGGAAGAATTGGTAAAGTAAATGCAATCGCCCCGTTTTAGATCCTCCTTCTCCACGTGCGCGCCTTGAACGACCTGCGTTCTCGTCGTCACTTGGAGAAGGACGTTCGCGCCGTAGTAAAAGAGGTATTGTATGAGGGAGGAGCAGTCGAACGCGGTCGTCGTAAAGTTTTTCAACAGGTTTCCGTTTCCGTCGTGCAGACGGGTCGCCCCGTAGACGTACTTCGTGCCGATCCATTTCGTCCCCTCTTCGACGACCCTTTCAACTGCGGAGGAAGAAGAGCTTTCCATGGAGACGACGGCGGCGTATTCCGAGGAGGAGGAGACGTAGGCGATTTGCCCTTTGTAATAGGTCTTATACCACCCGTTTTCCGTCCCTAAGTAAGCGAAAAAGGTATCTTTTTCCAAGGTTCCGAGCGACGGGTACGAAGTGGACGGACCCGTTCGGATGTTCAATCCCGTATATTGAATCGCTATGTAACGGACGCCGTCGTCCTTTTCCTCCTCTTCTCCCTTCGTTTCCTCGCTCTCGTCGGGGAGATTTTCGCTCTCCTCCGGATCGGA
>CAYWKM010000061.1:0-4479 GCA_964459165.1 uncultured Clostridia bacterium | reverse complement strand
TCGCTCTCGTCGGGGAGATTTTCGCTCTCCTCCGGATCGGACTCTTCGGGAATCGTCTCCTCCGGATCGGATTCTTCGGGAATCGTCTCTTCGGACTCCCCTTCGGACGGATTTTCCTCGGAGCCCGCCTCGCCTTCCGCTTCCGATTCGCTTGTCGATTCGTTTTCGATCGATTCTTCAAAGGCGGGCGGTTGCGTTTCGGCGGATCCTTCGTTTTTCGAACACGCCGCAAAGGGGGCGGCGGAAAGGAAAAGACAGGCAATCAGGATAAAGGGCAGTATTTTTTGTTTCATAATGGATAACCTCTCATTTTTTGGGAATACCGATAGTTTACAGGAAACAAAAGCTTTTTTCAAGGCAAAGAAAATTCCAATACAGGAAAAAATAGGAAATTCTTCCCCGTTCAGGCGTAAAAATTCCTCCGCTTTGGAAGCGGAGGAAATATTTGGATAAAGGATACTGTCGCGTCGGCAAAAGAAAGCGCGCGATTTAGCGTTGATGGAAAGATGCAGACTTCGCAGGGCTTCGCCGCGCTCCGTCTGCGATATTACAACACTTCTATAATATGGTTGTATAAATCGCGGTAGTAGGTCGTCACGGTGTCGAAGTTCAACGTCGTCAAGAATTTTTGCGCGAGCCGCCGTCCGGCGAGCGCAAAGAGATTCGGTCGGGAAACGACGATGCTGTCGTACACGCCTTCGTCCGTCTTGCTTCTCACGGTCAGCGTGCCGCGCGCGCCCGCCTTGCAGGAGACGACGATTTGATTGTCTTTGATTTCCGCGGTAATCTTCCCCGACGTAGTAATTTCATAATTTTCAAGAGAGGCGTCGGCGAGGTATCCGTACAGTTCAAACGCCTGCGTCTTTGTCGTCATGGTGTATTCGTAGGCGAAATTCTGCTCGTCGTCCATGAGTTTGACGTATTTGTCCGCAGAGTAGTTAGGAAGCTCTTCGTACGCTTCTATTTCGGAAAGTCCGTAATTTTCACCCGTCGCGCCGAGGATTTTTACCGTGAACGAAGAGACGAGCTTCTTTTCAAAAACGACGTCCGTTCCCTTGCCGTTGTTGTGCAGCTCTCCCGTTTGAACGGAAGTCCCGTCGTCGAAGGTGACGATTGCGTCGTAAACGAGGCTGTTCAGCGACACCGTATCGTACAGACGGATGACGCTGAGATATTGGGGGGAGGAGAGGGTTACGGTCACCGTCTTTTCCTTGTCGTCGGAGGAGGGCGTCCAAGCCCCGTCGCAGGGCAGACGGTTTTGCGCGTTGGAAACGTTGTTATCGTCTACGATCTTGAAATCGTTGAGCTTATACGCGTTCTCCGAGTTGGAGCTTACGGCAAACGAAGCGTCGTATAAAAGGCTGGACGTATCTCTTCTGAAATAGACCTTATCCGAATTGACGACCCCGCTCGCCTGGTACGCCGCGTTCTGCGAAACCTGCAAGCTGTACGCGTAATACGTCGAGCTTCCTTTCAGCGTGTAGGCGAGGGATTTCGCGCTCACGGGGAAGCGCACGCGATCGTTCCATTCGTAATAGTTGACCTCCTTCATATATCCGTTGGAATTCGCCGTGCATATGGTGGAGGGAACGTTGTCCGCGTAGAAATCTTTTTCGGCGTACCATGCCGTAGAGTAGCAAAAGCCTTTGAACACGTCGGGATGATATCCCGCGTTCTCTTTTAAAACGTTGCCGAGGGCTTCCTCGAAGAACAGGGAAGTCGCCTTGTGGTCGGCGTGAAAATCGTAATCGACGGCGAAAATCGTGTCGGGCATATATTCGGCGATGATATCTTCAAGCGAATGCAGATAATTGTTCCTCGTGTAATCCTCGTAGCGGTAAGGCGCTACGCCGCCTGCGGCGTAAGTCGCCGTTCTTTGGTTGTGCGAGGTCACCACTTCGTCCCCGGGCGCGTTGTATATATGTCCGTAGGGGGTGTCCCAATCGTCGCCATAGCCCATAAAGATAACGTCGGAAGAGGGAATTCCGTAAAAGGAGGCGACGGCGAGGGCTTCCTGAATTCTCGTCGCGGCAAGGTCGTAATAATCGCCGTGCGTCGTAAACACGATCTTTACCTGACTTCCGCCCGCGATATATTGTTCGGTCACGCCCGCCATCAGATTGAGATCGTCGTCCTGGTGCGGAACGACGACCAAAACCTTTTTGTCCTGAAAGATATTCCTTTGCACGTCGGGGGCGTCGTAAGCGGTGTCCGTCAAATTCAGCGCGACGACCGGACCGATTCCCAAAAACAGGCAAAAGAGGAGGAATACGCCGCAGACGACGTAGCAGACGTAACGCACGTTTTTCTTTAAGAGAACGACGAGCAGGACGCTCACGATCGCGGCGGCTAAAAAGGCGCAAGCGAGCGAGATCGCTTCGGCCTTCGCCACGTCTAAACGAATAAAGAACATCGACGTGAGCGCGAGGGCGGCAAAGATGAGGATTCCGCTCGCCGCGCGGAGAAGGATTTTTAATTTATGATTTTTTATCGAAAGCTTTTTCATTCTTTTATTATATCACAACGGTTTGTCCGATGGCAATCAACGGAGGGCAACTTTATGGAACGAAAAGCAAAAATATTAAAAAAACATCTTGACTTTTTTCTCGGTTAATGGTATTATCATACTAATAATTTTCGGGAGGTTTCCATTATGGCTCACAAGATTTCTGAGGAATGCGTAGCTTGCGGCGCTTGCGCCGATACTTGCCCCGTGGGAGCAATTTCCATGGGGGAGACCCATTACGAGGTTGACGCGGATACTTGCGTCGATTGCGGCGCTTGCGAAGACGGTTGCCCCGTCGGCGCGATTCAGGCTGAGTAAGAAAGAATGAAAGGGATAAAGGCACAGCGTTATTCTGTGCTTTTATTTTTTGTCCGCAAAAGCGGGTAAGGAGGAAACGAATTTGCTTCTCGACGAAAACGAGAGGGCGGAGGATCTTCTCGTCGACAACTTAAAAATCGTGCAGAACGTCTCCCTGTACCGATTTACTTCCGATTCCGTCCTGCTCTCCCGATTCGCGAAGGGAAAGAATAAGGACGTCGTCGCGGATTTTTGCTCGGGGAGCGGCGTGGTCGGCATTCATTTTTGGGCGTTGAATCAGCAGATTTCGTCCGTAACCCTCTTTGAGATGCAGGAGGAGCTCTATCGGACGTCGCTGAAAAGCATAAGCTTGAACGGTCTTAAAAATTTCACCGCGGTAAACTGTAAAATTCAGGAGATTCCGCGGGAATACGACGATAAATTTTCTCTGATTCTGTGCAACCCTCCCTATGAGAAGGGCGAGGGCGGCTTCGAGAACGCCGATTATAAAAAGGCGGTGTGCCGAAAGGAAATCACGGTTACGCTGAAAGAGATCGTCGAGAGCGCGTACCGCAGGCTGAAATTCGGCGGACGGCTCGCCCTCGTCAACCGCGCCGATCGCGTCGCCGAAACGCTCTTCGTCATGAAACAGCGGGGGATCGAGCCCAAACGGCTGCAATTCGTGTCCGGCTCGCCCGAGAGCAAGCCCTATCTTTTCTTGGCGGAAGGGACCAAGGGCGGCAAAGAGGGCGTGGACGTACTGCCGACTTTAATAAACGGATGACGTCCGATTCTGCGCTTGTCGGGCGCAAAAAACGAAAAAATCGGGCGAACAAGAGGTTTTTATGATCAGTTTTGTAGCGACTCCCATCGGGAATTTAAAGGATATCACCCTCCGCGCGCTGGAAACGCTGAGGGGGGCGGACGTCGTCTTTTGCGAGGACACCCGCCATACGATCAAGCTTCTCAGCGCATATGAAATCAAGAAGCCCCTCTTTTCCTGCCATAAATTCAACGAGCGCGAGGCGGCTTCTAAAATGATCGGGATGAGCCGCGAGGGGAAAAATATCGCCGTCGTTTCCGACGCGGGTATGCCCGTCGTCTCCGACCCGGGGAATACCGTTTGCCGTCTGCTCAAAGAGGCGGGCGAAGCGTATACCGTCGTTCCGGGGGCGTGCGCGTTCCTCTCCGCGCTCGTCCTCTCCGCTCTCCCCGCCGATAGATTTACCTTTATCGGTTTTTTATACGGCAAGAATTCCGAAAAAGAGAAATTACTCGAAAGATATAAGGATCTCGACACGACGCTATGCTTTCATTCCGCCCCGCAGGACGTGGACGACGACATTGCGCTCCTGTATAAGGTGTTCGGCGAACGCAGGGCGGCGGCGGTCAGAGAGATTACGAAGATACACGAGGAGAGCGTGTCCTTCCTCCTCTCCGAGGGACTTTCGGGAGAGAAGAGAGGGGAATACGTTCTTCTCGTCGAGGGAGCCGAAAAAAAGGAAAGCCCGTTGAACGCGCTCGGGGAAAGAGAGCATATCCGATATTATATGGATCAGGGGCTGGATAAAAAGGAGGCTTTGAAGCGTACCGCCAAAGACTTGGGCGTGGCAAAATCCGATTTGTATCAATTTACCGTCGATTTGTAAAAAGCGGCGTCTTCCCGCCGTCGAGCC
>CAYWKM010000060.1:0-8314 GCA_964459165.1 uncultured Clostridia bacterium | reverse complement strand
AAGAGTGACTTTTAACGAATTGTATCGTTCGTCGTCCGACGAAAAAACAGAGGAATAAAAATTTTATAAAGAGAAAATATCCCCCCCGATTTTCGGAGAGGTTCTTTACTTGAAATTTATTTTTTATACAGACAGCGTTGTTTTACGATTTCCGTTTACGGGAAATGAGCGCGCAGAGTTGTTCGTAAATTCCAAAGACAAGTCCGACGGCGAATCCGCTCGCATGCCCCCAATTGTAGAGCAAATCGTAAGGATACCATACGAATGAGACTTGCTGCGTGCCGCCGTTGAAGCACATGGCAAAATAAATAAGTCCGAGAATGACGACGCCGGAGAGGATATTAAACAAATACCGCTCCTGTTTTTTGCAAAGCTCGAAAAGGAACTCTACAATGATATAGCCGTATAAACCGTAATTGACGCCGGAAAACCCGCTCCAATGGATTCCCCAATTTACGCACGTCGCAAAGGCGGTAAAAAAAGACAAGATGAAAATAAACAACAAAAAGCGCAAACTACCCGTTTTACGTTCGAGATACAGCCCGGCGATAAAGAAGCAGAGCATATTTAAAAGAGTATGTTGCCAATTGAGATGGGAATAGCAATTGATAAACGCTTGCAATAATTTGCCAAGCGATTGAAACGGGATACCGTTCGATACGGTCGGAATTTGCGCCTTCCGCTCCGACGTAGCTTGAACGACGATATTCACGACGACGATTAAAACCGTGACGGCAAAACAGTAATTCCTGTTCAGCGGGGTCAATTGCTTGTTTTTGTCATTGATCAGTTCTTTTGCCTTCATGTTCCGCTCCTTCTATCGATTTTATAAAAACGTCCCCGTGATCACGCCGCTTTTTTTACTTCTTGCCTTATCTTTCACAGAGATTAAGGAAGGTAAAAAAGCATTAGAAGCGGCGTAAAGCCGTTCTTTTTGCGTTTTATAAAACCCGTTGATTTATTTAACTTTTTCTTCGCTAAGCGCAAGTTTGACCGTTCGCTATTTCAATGGCCGTTCGGGAAATCTGTCCATAGAAAGCTGCTCTTGTCGGAAAGGCTCTTTTATCTTTATAACGTTCCGATAAAATTGTTCGCGTACAAAATGTTTTCGTTACCGTTATGTTGCCGTACGCACCTTATTTTTTATATGGATTTTTTCCTAAGCGTTTAAGATATCTTTGATCACTTCGCTCGCGAGCAGGATTCCCGCCGCAGAGGGGACAAACGCGTTGCTTCCGGGGATGGCTCTCCTTACGGTGCATTTTCTCGTTCCCGGCGGACAAACGCAATGGGCGCGGCAGCTGATCGCCATATCTTCCGCGGGAACGATGGGTTTTTCTTCGGAATAGATAACTTTTAAGCTCTTTACGCCTCTCTTTTTCAATTCGCGGCGCATCACTTTGGCGAGCGGACAGACGTTCGTCGAATAAATATCCGCCGCGCGGAAGGCGGAAGCGTCCAATTTGTTGCCTGCGCCCATACAGCTGATAATCGGCGTTCCGCAGGAAGCAGCCTGCATGACGAGTTCGATTTTTCCCTTTACCGAGTCGATCGCGTCGACGACGTAACTATATTTTGTAAAATCAAACAAAGCCGCCGTATCGGGCATATAAAAAATTTTGTAATCGTTAATCGTAATATCGGGATTCATATCCTTTAAACGTTCTTTCGCCGCGTCCGTCTTGTATTTTCCTATCGTTTTGCTCGTGGCGAAAATCTGGCGGTTGACGTTGGTGAGGCATACCTTATCGTCGTCGATCAGATCGAGCGTTCCCACGCCGCTTCGCGCGAGCGTTTCCGCCGCGTAACCGCCTACGCCGCCTATTCCGAAGATCGCGACTCTCGCATTTTTCAGTTTTTTCTCTCTTTCGCTTCGTTCCATGACGATTCCCTTTTTTTTCGAGTATATTCATTATAAGAAAAAAAGGAGGGAAAGTCAAGAAAAATGTTTTTGAGAGCGATTCGTGAAAGAAGGAAATCTATCGACGGACAAAAGTTTTTTTTCAATTCTCTTTCGTTTTTTTCTTCCTTATGGTATAATATAGAAAATCATTGATCGTATAACCGCTTTTTGCGGAAAGGAAGTATCGAATATGATAAAGAGATTGAGGAGATTGCGTTCAAGCGAAAAAATGCGCGATATGGTATGCGAAACGCGGCTTTGCGTCGAGCAATTGATCTATCCGATCTTTGTATGCGAAGGAACAAACAAAAAGGAAGAAATCGAATCTTTAAAAGGGCAGTATCGTTACACCGTCGATCGGCTGGAAGAAATCATTGCGCGCGTTTCCGAAAGCGGCGTGGCGGGCGTTCTCCTTTTCGGGATTCCCGATAAAAAGGACGAAGTCGCGTCCGAAGCTTATAACGACGACGGCGTCGTTCAGCGCGCGATCAGGAGAATAAAGGAGCTCGACGAACGGCTTCTCGTCGTCGCGGACGTGTGTCTGTGCGAATATACTTCGCACGGTCATTGCGGCGTCGTGTGCGGATGTAAAATTTTAAACGACGAAACGCTCCCGTACCTCGTAAAAATGTCCGTTTCCATGGCGAAGGCGGGCGCGGATATCGTTGCGCCGTCGGATATGATGGACGGACGGGTAGCGGCGATCCGCAAGGGGCTCGACGAAAACGGATATCGGGAGGTGGCGATTATGGCGTATTCGGCAAAATTCGCCTCCGGCTATTATTCTCCCTTCCGCGAAGCGGCTTCGTCGGCTCCCGCTTTCGGCGACAGGAGAACCTACCAGATGGATCCTGCGAATCGCCGAATGGCTTTAAGAGAAATCGAAGCGGATATCGAAGAGGGCGCGGATATGGTCATGGTCAAGCCCGCTCTCTCTTATCTCGATATCGTTCGGGAGGCAGCCGACCGTTTCAAACTTCCCATCGTCGTCTATAACGTCAGCGGGGAATACGCCATGGTTAAGGCGGCTGCGGAAAAAGGGTGGCTCGATGAAGAACGCATCGTGTTGGAAAATCTCATTTCCATGCGCCGAGCCGGAGCGGACGTCGTCGTCACGTATCATGCGCTCGACGTCGCCGAGTGGCTTTCAGGGGAAACGGCGTTATGACGAAGTCTGAGGAGCTGTTTTATTTATCCGAACGGTATATACCGGGCGGGGTCAATTCTCCCGTGCGGGCTTTCCGCGCGGTGAAACGCACGCCCGTCTTTATGCAGAGGGGCAAAGGGGACAAAATTTACGATGTGGACGGAAACGAGTATATCGATTACGTCTGCTCATGGGGACCGCTGATTCTCGGTCACGCGAGGGAAGAAGTGATCGATGCGGTGAAACGGGCGGCGGAGAACGGTCTTTCGTTCGGCGCGCCGACAGAGGGGGAATACGAGTTGGCTTCGCTGATCGCCGAAGCGGTTCCCTCGGTGGAAATGCTTCGATTGGTTTCTTCGGGAACGGAAGCGGTCATGAGCGCCGTCCGCGTGGCAAGGGGCTTTACGGGAAGAGATAAAATCGTTAAATTCGTCGGCTGTTATCACGGTCACAGCGACGGGCTTCTGTGCCGAGCCGGCAGCGGAGCGCTCACGGATAGCCTTCCCGATTCGGCGGGCGTTCCCAAAGGGTATGTGGAAAATACCCTTCTTGCCGAATATAACGACGAGCAATCGGTGGAAGAGCTCTTTCTTTCGCAGGGAGAACGCATCGCCTGCGTCGTCGTCGAGCCGGTCGCCGCCAATATGGGCGTGGTTCCGCCGAAGGAGGGCTTTCTCGCCTTTTTGCGGAAGATTACCGAAAAGTACGGCGCGCTCCTCCTCTTTGACGAGGTCATTACGGGCTTCCGTTTGTCCTATGGCGGGGCGCAGGAGCTTTACGGCGTTACGCCCGATTTGACGACATTCGGTAAGATCGTTGGCGGAGGAATGCCCCTTGCCGCTTACGGCGGAAGGAGAGAGATCATGAATTGCGTCGCACCCGTCGGCGGCGTATATCAGGCGGGTACGTTGAGCGGAAACCCCGTTTCGGTCGCAGCCGGCGTCGCCACGCTGAAAATTTTAAGAGAGAATCCTTCCATTTACACGGAAATCGAAAACAAGGCGAAAAAAATCGAAGCCGCTTACCAAAAGGCGGGGATCGCGGTCAATCGCGCGGGATCGCTTTTGAGTCCCTTTATGACGGAAGAAAAGGTAGAGCGTTTCGCCGATGTGCAAAAAAGCGACTTGGAACGTTTCCGTCGGTATTTTTCGCAAATGCTCGAAAACAGGATTTACGTCGCGCCGTCTCAGTTTGAGGCGATGTTCGTCTCTTTCGCTCATTCCGACGAGGATATCGAAAGGACGTGCCGCGTCGTCGAGCGTATCTTTCACGCTTAAAAAGTTTCATCGATGTTTTGTAATGTGCTATTATGGATTGTATCGGTATCAGTTATAAGACCGCGCCCGACGAGGCGCGACATAAAATATATTTCGACGAGGAAAGGAAGAGGGAACTTCTGAAACGCGCGAAAGGCAAGCTTTCCTTTTGCGTGCTGCTCCATACTTGCAATCGCACCGAGATGTATTTTGACGGCGATAAGGAGGAGGGACTCTCCCTTTTCGTGTCTTTTTGCGGCGACGTGGACGACGTAAAAAAATACATCATGCGTTACGAGGGAAAAAAGGCGGTGAGACATCTCTTTTTCGTCTGCGGGGGGCTGGATTCCATGCTCCTCGGAGAAACGGAAATCCTCGGGCAGACGAGGGAAGCGTTCCTCTTGGCGGAAGCGTGCGGCACGTTGAACGCCGACGCGGAGATGATCTTTCAGGCGGCTCTCGCCGGAGGCAAGAGCGTGAAGAGCGAAACGCTTTTGACGCGCACGCCCCTCTCTTACGCGACGCTCGCCGCGAATATCGTCTTCGCCGATAAAAAAAAGAGGAAAAAGGTTTTCATCATCGGCGTAACGGGCAAGCTCGGAAGAGACGTTATGAAAAATCTGATCGCAAAAGAGGGGATTGAACTCTACGGTTCCGTTCGCTCGCATAACACGGCGTTTTCTGAAAGCGTTTCATCGGATCGCATTCGCCTTACGGATTATCGGAATCGCTACGACGTTATCGCCGAATGCGATTACGTGATAAGCGTCACTTCCTGTCCGCATTTTACCGTCACGGCGGGCGAACTCGAACGAAGGGGCATTTCCGGCAAATATTTTATCGATCTCGCCTCTCCTCCCGATATCGACGGGAGGGTGAGAGAGCGCAATTCTCTCGCCACGATGGAAGATCTTGCGGCGTGGGCGGAAAGAAACAGACGGATTAAAAGGGAAGAGCTCGCTTCCGCCCAAGAGATCTTGGAAGAGAAGATGGAAAAGCTCTATAAAAATATGGCTTATCGCTCCGTCGTGGCGTATCTCCCCTTGCTCAAAGAAAAGTTCGGCGAGGAGATCGAAAGGAGGCTTTTAAGAGCCAAAGCGGAAAACCCCGCTTCGGATTTTGAAAGTTTTATAAGGCTTCTGACGGGGATTTTGAAAGGGGAGGAATGAATGTATTTTCCTTTGTTCGTTCAATTAAAAGGGAAAAAGGCGATCGTCGTCGGCGGCGGCAAAATCGCGTTGGAAAAGGCGGAAAAACTCGCTTCTTTTGAGGCGGAAGTCACAGTCTGCGCAAAAGATTTTCTGCCCGATTTTTATTCGTTAAAGCTTTTTTTGAAGAGGGGAGCGTTTGATTTTTGCGACCTTGACGGCGCGGCGGTCGTCGTATGCGCGACGGACGATCCCCTCTTGAACCGAGCGATCGCCGACGAATGTAAGAGGCGGAAAATTCCCGTCAACAGCGTGGACGACAAGGAAAATTGTACGTTTATTTTTCCCTCCGTCTATGTGAAAGGAAACGTATGCGTCGCCGTGAGCACAAACGGTAAAAGTCCCGTGGCGGCAAAATATATAAGAAATAAGATAGAAGAGAGCCTCCCCGACGATATCGACCGCGCGGTCGAGACGCTCGGAGCTTTGCGGGAAAAAGTCAAAAAGAATTATCCGCCGACAGAGAGAAAGAGCGTTTTTGAAAAAATTCTTTCCCTCTCGCTCGACGGGAAGAGGATCGAAGAGATCGAAAAGGAGATGCGATTATGACGAAGATACTTACGAGGGGGAGTCGTCTCGCCCTCTGTCAGGCGGAACAGGTAAAACGCCTTTTGGGCGAGGGAGAAATCGTCGTCGTATCTACGGCGGGCGACAGGCATACAAAGCAGCCTTTGAGAGAAATCGGCGGGAAAGGGCTCTTCGTCAAGGAGATCGAAGGGAAGCTTTTGTCCGGCGAGGGCGACGTCGCCGTCCATTCCGCTAAGGATATGCCGTGCGAGCTCGAATCTTCGTTCCGCGTCTTCGCGACGCTCGCGCGCGAAGAGCCTTACGATTGTCTGATCGCGAGACGGGAATTTTGCGAAGACGAACGGATTAAAATCGGTTCTTCTTCTTTAAGAAGAAAAGTTCAGGCGGAGCTCCTTTATAAAAACGCCGAAGTTCTTCCTATCAGGGGGAATATAGACAGTCGAATCGAAAGGGTGCGAAAGGGCGAATTCGACGGCGTGATTCTCGCAAAAGCGGGGATCAACCGCCTTCGTCCCGACTTGGACGGCCTTACGGTAAAGACCTTCACGGCGGACGAGATGATACCGGCGGCGTGTCAGGGAATTATCGCCGTAGAAGCGTTAAAAGGAAAGAAAATCGATATCGAGGATAACCTCTCCGCCCGTTTCGCCTTTGAAAATGAAAGGCGTTTTCTTCGTCGGATTAAAGCCGACTGCGGCGAATGCGTAGCCTGTTATATCGAAGAAGAAGAGGGGGGCGTCGTCGTCCGCGCCATGTGGAGAGGAAGAAAAATCAAAACAGCGTGCAGCGGAGAGGAGATCGAACGGACGATTTTCCGCGTGGTTGAGGAGTTGCTATGAGCGTGTGTTTGGTAGGTGCCGGTACGGGGAGAGATCTGATAACGGTAAAAGGATTGAAATTGTTACGGCAGGCGGACTGCGTAATTTACGACAGCCTGATCGACGAGTCCCTTTTATCCGAAATCAAATCTTCTGCGGAAAAGATCTATGTCGGCAAACGTTGCGGAAAACCGAGCGCAAAACAAGAGGAAATCAACGATTTGCTCGTTGAAAAAGGCAAATCCTGTCGCCTCGTCGTTCGCTTGAAAGGGGGCGATCCCTTCGTCTTCGGCAGAGGGGGCGAGGAGGTTCTCGCTCTGAAACGGGAGCATATCCCTTTTGAAATCGTTGCCGGCGTTTCTTCCGCTCTCTCCGCGCCGGAGAACGCCGGTATCGCCCTCACATATAGGAACGTGAGCAGGAGCTTTCATGTGATGACCGCATCTTCTTCCGACGGGAAATTGAATCGGGATATCGCGGCTCTCGGAAAGGCGAGCGGTACGCTCGTCTTTCTCATGGGATTAAACCGATTGGGCGAAATCGTCGAAACGCTTATGAGGAACGGCAGAGATAAAGAAACTCCCTGCGCCGTCGTTTCGAACGCCACGCGGGAGAATCAGCGCGTCGTAAAAGCGGCTCTTGTCGATATTGAAGAAAAAGTGAGGGAACAAAATCTGTCTTCCCCTTGCGTCATCGTAGCGGGCGATGCGGTCAGATACGATTTTTCTCCCGACGTTCCGTATCGAGTCGCTGTCACGGGTACAAAAGAATTTGCGGAAAAGGTTCTTTTTTCCCTTGGAAGCAAGGGGATCGATTGCTCTTTTTTCGAGGCGGAACGGGCGTCCGCTCGTTTTTCCGACCTTGAAACTTTTTCGTGGATCGTGTTTGCTTCGCGCAACGGAGTGAAATATTTCTTTGAAAATTGGAGAGAGGAGGGGCTCGACGTCCGTTCGCTTTCTCGGATAAAGATCGCCTGTATCGGCGCTTCCACGGCGGAATGCCTCTATGAATACGGAATAAGAGCGGATTTTATCCCTTCCGAGGCGGACGGCGGAACGTTGGTAAAAGAACTTCCCGTCTCCTCAACGGATAGGATTCTCTTGTGCTTAGGCGAGGAGAGATCTTCTTTGGAAGGTTTAAAAAATGCGGAAAAGCGCGTCGTCTATCGCATGAAGGTGAACGAAGGGAAAAGGGCTTCCGCCGTCGAAAAGATGAAGAACGCCGATTACGTCGCTTTTGCCTCCGCGTCCGCCGTCAAGGAGGTTATGAAGGATTTTTCTCCGCAAGGGCAAAAATTCGTGTGTATCGGGAAGGCGACGAAAAGTGCGCTCGCCCTCTTCGGTTACGACGGGCTCGTCTGCGAAAGAGCCGATGCGGAGTGCTTCGCGGAAACGGCGGAAAAGGACTTTTTTTCTCGTCGGAACGGCTGATTTTTATCGCACCGCCTTTTCCTT
>CAYWKM010000059.1:0-8787 GCA_964459165.1 uncultured Clostridia bacterium | reverse complement strand
AAAAAAAGTTCTATTGTTCACGATTCCGGGTTGCAGAACGGAAAAGGGTTGCGAATCAGGAAGAAAGACGTATTTTTGATTTTAAAGAAGAGGATGTAAGAGCTGCGGAAAGAGATTTTCGGAGAGATATGCATTTTTAAAGAGAATATTTTGCCATGAGCTTCAATAAGGTCGATAAGTACCCGTTCATGGCGCTCATTTCATCCTTCGTAAGCTCGTCCTTCGCGCGATAAAGAAGGAGCGTCTTATAGATATTGTCCGTCTCCAACCGATCCCCTACGGAGAGCTTCGCGCGCTTCAATTGAAGGGCTACGCCGATCGCGTGATTCAAGCTCACCCTTTCCTCCGAGAGCTTATAGACGTCTTCGCCGTCGGACATATCGCTGCCGTCGCATAGAATCTTTCTCGGCGGAAACGTCGACGGCTGCGCGCCCGCGCGCTCCTCCCCGCAATCTGCGGCGCGCTCGTCCGCTTCGAAGGATTCCGTCTCGACGGAATCCTTCAGGAGCTCCTTCGCAAAATCCTCCGTCCTATTCCTTTTTTCCCTCTTTTTCAAGGGAATCTTCGTCGGCAAATAAAGGAGAACGTTGACGAGAAGATTCAGCGAAAGGAAGAAAAAACCGAAGCTCGCTTCGTAGGCGGAAAAAGCCAGCGAAGCGAAGAAAATATGTATGACGACACAGGAAAAAATATATTTTTTCCGATCCTTAAAAATTTTGAACAGCGCCGAAGCCGCAAGGAGCAGAGCGATCGGGAAAAGAACCAAAAGAATATCGGGAAGATTTAAAAAACGATTGAAAAGAAAGCGGTAAAAGGACATCAAAAATCACCTCGTCAAAACCTATTTTATCATGTCCGAACGGGGTGATTTTTGACATTTTTTACCGAATCGAAGGGTTAAACGTCGATCGGAATTTCTTCGCCGCGCAGGATATTTAAAATGAACGTCTTGATCGTCCCTTCCTCCACCTTTAAAAGCTTGGCGACCACGGCTTTATACAATCGGATTTGAGGGAGATAGTGTTCTCTCAGCTCCTCCGCCCTTCGGCGCGAATACTTATAATCGACGACGTACGTTCCGTCCTCCCCGATCGCCAACAGATCGATCGCCCCTTGATAAACGACGTCGTCCTTACTCTTCACCTTCTCATCGAAAGCGTCGGCGGGAAAAGAGGCGATGAATTTACGTTCCTTGAACAGCGTGTAGCCCGAGAGCTTTTTCAGAAGAGGAAGGGATAAAATAGAGGCGCATTTGCTCTTGCTGAGCAATTCGAATTGTTCGGCGGGCAAAAGATTCCGCATTTTTTCGTACTGGCTTTCAGAGGAGGCGAAATCGGCATATTCCAAAAAGGCGTGGTAAGCCGTTCCCACGTCGGCGTTCACGTTCATATCCGCTCTGTCCGGTTCCTCGATGGCGCGGAAGGGATGGGCGACGGCGTAAAATTCTTCCTCCTCGCCCTCCTTTTTTAAAAGAGTGGAGGCGGAGCTCTTCACGGCGATATTTTCATCGACGGCGTAAGGATATTCCTTTCGGTAAACCTTCCGCAACGCGTCAAGCTCCGAGGCGCACCCCGATAAGGGGAGCGAATCCCTCAGCTCGACCTTTTCGGGAACGGGCGGGACGCTTCCTCGGTACTTCAAAAAAATTTCTTCCGATAAAAAATCCGCGTATCTGCCGAACCTTCCCCTTTGGGGCGGAGCGTCCAACACGAGATGAAGGGCGTATTTTGCGCGCGTCGTCGCCACGTAAAAAAGATTCAGCTCGTCGCTCACCGTCCTCCTCTTCGCCCTGAGAGAGGCGAAGAGGCGAAAAACCGTCTTTTGCTTGACCATCTTTTCAAGGTCGTAATACTTCGGCGCGAAGCCGTAATCCTCGTCGTACAAAAGCTCTTCCCTCCCGTCGGAATGAAAGGGACGATTGAGATCGGGAAGAATGACGACGGGATATTCCAATCCTTTCGAGGCGTGGATCGTGAGAATCTTTACGGAATCCTCGCCGCTGTTTTCCGTGAATTTTATCACGTAACCGAGATTTCGCAGCTTCTTTAAAAAATCATGCACGGAATCCTCGCCGCACTCGGAGAGAAAGCGATTGACCCTCGCCATGCAGTTCACGCCGTTCTCCTTCGATAACAGCTCCGTCTCCATGCCGTAATCGGCGAGAAGAATATTCAAAATTTCCGAAGCGTTTAAAATATACGCCTTTCGCCGCAAACGCTCGGCCTCCGCATAGAAACGGGCAAGCTTCTCTTTCGTCCGCCCTTCCCCCTCTTCGAAGAATAATTGGCACGCCTTGCGGAAAGGGAGCGCGCCCGCGTCCTTCGCCCTGTCGCTCGCAAAAATTCTCATTTCGGCGAGTTCGTTTTCCGTAAATCCGCCCAAGGGGGACAGCAGCGCGCAGCAGAGCGGAACGTCCGATTCGGGATTTTCGAGATATTCCAAAACGCCGATGATCCGCTTGACTTCGGGATAGTCGCACACGTTGATCTCCGAAAGCGAAGTTACGGGAACGCCGTTTTGGACGAGATAGTTGACGATATTCCTCGTCTCCTTGCCGCTCATAGAGCGCACGAGAACGGCGACGTCCCGAAAGCGAACTCTCTTTTTCTTTCCCTCGTCGATATCGTAATATTCTCCCGCTTCGTTCCCCGCGCCCGCGAGCGAATCGGCGGCGGGATCGGTGACGGACGAACGGATGATCGAATATACCGTCTCCGATTGAAAGGAGCGGTAATCGGGCAAAATATCGTCGCACTCGTCTATTTTATAGATATCGGTCGGCTTCGTCCTTTCCTTTTTTTCCTTCTCCTTTTCGGGCGCGTAAATGCGAACGACGCCGTCGTATTCGCCGTAGCGTTCGCCGCCCGCCATCGGAAAGGCTCGGTAATCGATCCCGCAGGTCTTATCCGTCATGACGGAAGAAAACACCTCGTTTACGAAGGAGAGAATGTTTCTCGCGCTTCGGAAGTTCGCGGACAGGACGAGATTCCCCTTGCCGAACTGCCTTTCTTTATCGGAAAAATACTGCGATTTCCCCCCGCGGAAGGAATAGATCGCCTGCTTTTTATCCCCGACGAGGAAGACCTCTTCCCCCGAAACGGCGGAGAGAATGCTCTCCTGCGCAGGATTTACGTCCTGATATTCGTCCACGAACACATATCGATATTGCGAGCGAACCGCCTCCCGCACGGAGTCGATTTTTAACAGCTCCAACGCGTAATGTTCGAGATCGTTATAATCGAGCTTGGACTTCTCCCTTTTAAGCGCGGAGTATTCCTCGTCGAATTTCAACGTATACCGATACAACGCCCGTAGGAGCTTCCCCGATTCTAAAAAATGCGCGAGCTCCTCCTCCCGCGTTCCGAGCGACGCGCCGGCAATTTCCTTTTTGACGAGATCGTCGGCGGCGTTTTTCAGCCGATGATATTCCTCGCGCGCAAAAAGCTGTTCCGCAGAAAGCCCCTTGGTCGCCCTGCCCTTCGCCGGCTTTTTCCCCTCGACGCAGACGGGACAGGAGAAACAATCCTCGGCGGAGAGAACGCGGTCCAAATTCTCTTTGACGAATCGATACGCCTCCTCGCAATCGGGCGTAGCGAAGCCGTACCTTTCGTACAGCCGGGTAAGCTCCTCCTCTATTTCTCTCGCCTGTTCTTTCCATTCGTCGGAAACGCCCTTGCAGAAACAATCGAACGTCTCTTCGGTAAAGCGGCCGCCGTTCCCCAAAAGCTCGCGGTAATCGGCGTAAATCCTCATCTTTTCATATACCTCGGAAATCGCCTCGATCAGCTTATCGCTCCCGCGGCGACTGCGAAATACTTTTAAGAGCAGCAGAAAATCCTCGTCCGGATCCTCGTATGCGGCGGACAGCATATTGTTCATCGCCTCGTCGAAAATCGCCTTGCCGACCGCGCTGTCCGGCGCGGCGATTTCAAACGCGTCGCTTACGCCGAGCTCGTAAAAATATCTTTTGAGAAGGCGGGAGCAAAAGGAATGTATGGTGGAGATATCCGCCATGGCGATTTCGGAAAGCTTCTTTTTGAGCTGCGCCTTCCGCGTCTCGTCGTCCGTTTCGTTGATCGTTTGAATGAGCGCTTCGCGCAGCTTTTCCGTCATGCCGGCAGCCGCCTTATTCGTAAAGGTGACGGCGAGAAAATCTTGCATTTCCGCGCCGGACAGGATCGCTTCCGTCAGTTTCCTGATCATGACGAACGTCTTTCCGCTGCCCGCCGAAGCGGAAACGATCACCTTTCCCTTCGCGTTTACCGCCGCCGACTGTTCCGGCGTAAGCTTGATTTCAGACATATTCGTTTTCCTCCTCCAAAACGCGGACGATTTCTATGATATCCTCCGTCTTCAACGCGCCGAACGAAGAGGTTCTGTCCTCTCCGTCAAAGCCGCACAGCCCTTTGAATTGGCAATATCTGCACGCTCCTCCGCAGGGAGCGGGGCGGATATACCCCCGCTCGATCATTTCCTTTCCGTACTGCGCCATTTTTTCGGCATAGCGAAGAAAGGAGCGGAACCCGCCGGAAGGAACCCTCTTCGTCCTCTTATGCAAAATTCCTTCCATCGCGGAAACAATTTCTCCCTCGTCGGAGACGAATCCCTTCAAGCCGAAAGGATCCTCGTCGTCTTCGGCGCGGGAAAAGTCCACCCTCGCGGGAAAATAGAACAATCCCGCGATCTTTTTCTCTTTCGCCTGTTCGACGACGGCGTTCGCGTACAATTCGAGCTGGAGCTTCGTGCCCATATAATATTCGTCTACGCCCGCCTCGATCGCACCCGTCTTATAATCGACGACGCGGATAAAATCTCCTTTTCTGTCCACGCGGTCGATTTTGCCGCGGACGCGCAGACAGTCGATGTAACAGTTCTTTTCGATCTCGTCGATATCGAAACCGCCCGAAGACAGTCTCTCGTACATTTCCCCCGAAATTTTCTTTCCGTCGGAAATCATGCGCTCGGCGTAATAGCGATCGGTCGGATTGTCCGTCATAGCGCGGTATTCCGGTCGGCCGAGAATCTCTCTGCCGACCTCCTCCGCCGCCGAAAGACAGGAGGCGAGATCGGATATTTTTTTGTCCCTCACGCGCTCGCCCACGCCGCGCAGAATTTCATGCATGAACGTGCCGCTGTCGGTCGCCTTCATGATTCCCTCTTCCTTTTCCTTCAATCCCAACCCCTTCTCGGCAAAATTGCGGTAAGGACAGGTCTGAAAGCTTTCGAGGAGGGTGGGCGAGAGCGCGCTTCTTCCGTCCGTTCCCGTAAAGAGCCTTCCTCCGAGGGGAATGCGGTCGGCGCGTTCTTTTTTTTCGACGCATACGCCCTCTTTTTCGAGCAGACACGCGAGGGCGGAAAACTGCCTTCCGTCCTTCTTCCGATTTCCCTTTAAAAGGTCGCGCTCGAAATACATTCTCTTTTGAGCGGGAATAAATTCCGAAGCGCAATAGGGGAACAAATCGGGTCTTTGCGCTTTGAGGTTCCCCTTTGGAGCGACGAAGGCGCGACACGCGTAAGAGAGGATTTCGCTGCGAGAAGTTTCCTTTCCGTCGAAGGAGACGGGATAGGAGAGATATAGCTTTTCCGTAAAGGATAGGAGATTGAGCGCGGCGCTCTCCCGCGCGCGCAGATTCACTTGAGAAATAAGCGGCGAAACGTCGATATTCTTATTTTTCAATCGGATAATATCCCTGTCGGAAATGAGAGCCGCGTCGTGCGAATAGCAGGGAACGGCGTCCGTGAGTCCGAGCGCGACGACGACCTTCCCGTCGTTGACCTTGGACGAGGAGATATCGCCGACGAACACCGCGTCCGATTTAATGGGGATGAGGGAGATTTCCGCCGCCGTGAATCCATCGGACAAAATATCGTAAAATTCTCCGACGGAGAACCTCCTCTTTCCGGAAACCGCGGTGATTTCGCTCAAAATGCGATCCATCGCTCCGTCGATCTGCGAGAGATAGCTCTTGATCGCGACGTCGTCGTATTCCCCTTCAAGCTCCTCCAAAAGCGCGTCCGCGCCGAGATCCTTTAAAATTTCGCGCACGGCGAGACAAAAGCCCTCGCCCGTATCGAAAGGTTTGATTCTGCCGACGATTCCTAAAAATTTCGAGCGAGAGGCGGAAAGAGCCTCTTTATCGTAACCGTAAAGCGCGAGAGTATCCTCGTCCTTCAAGGGCTTCAACGCGCCGCCTCGGTAGGAAGCGAATTTAAAAAGATAGTTGGCGTATTCGCCGCAACCGCCGAAAAAGACGTTCGTCAACACGTCGTTGACCGAATCGGGAGAAAATCGATCTCTCACGGCGCGAAAAACGGAGAGAATAAACTCGCTCAGCGGATGGCGGACGAGCGATTTTTTCACGTCGGCAAAGCAGGGAATCTTGTATTCTGCGAACGTCTTTGCGATTTCCCGATAATATTTCGGAACGTCGGGTACGAAGACGCTGATATCCCTATATCTCGCGCCGGAAAGGATATGTTTTTTGATTACGGAAGCGGCGAAGGAAACCTCTTCCGAAACGTCCGAGCATTCCGCGATAAAGATATCCTCGGTAAAGAGCGGCTCTTCGCAAAAGACGGCGGGATCGAACAGACTGCGCGAAAGCTTCTTGCGCGTATCGTTATAAATCGAAGGGAAGACGTAGCTCTTCGCTCCTCCGAAGGCGGAAGCCGCCGAAAGGAACGCCGATTCCCCTTCCAGCGTATAAAATTCCTCTTCCCCTCCCATGAAAATACCCAACGCGTCCTTCGCGCATTCGAGGGCGGCGCGGAGTCCCTCCGCCGCCTGAGCGGTGAAAGAGCCGAAGGCGAAAAAGACTACCCCCCTATTCCTCCATCGTTTGTCCGCGCGGATTGCGGAAGGGAGCAGCGCGAGCATACTGTTTTCGTCCAAATATCCTTCCTCCGAAAGGAAGGAGCGATACGCCCTGTCGACGACGGCGAGATCGGAGATCTTGATATCCAACGCCCGATCGCCGAAAGATGCGTGCTCGAGCAGCTCCGGCGTAATGTTACAGGCGGCGAACTGGGCGATCGTCTCGTAGACGCTCTTCGCCGCCGTCCTCGCGGAATACTCCTTATTGAAACACTTTAAATTTTCCTTTTCCGCGAGCATGATTTCCGCTATCTTCATAACGGAGCCCTGCTTGGACAAAATTTTGTCGCCCGTTCTCTTTAAATATCGGGAAAACGTGGCGACGTCGGTCAGCATACTGCCGCCGAGCTCCTCGCAGATCGCGCGTTCGACTAAGAGCGTGAGCCTGTCCTCGGAAAAGACGAGCGTGCTTTCTCCTTTTTCTTCGCGTTTCGCCACATAGCTTTGTAAACACTTTAACGCTTCGGCTATATTTTTTACCCGTACCGATTGTATCATAACGATTCCTCTTTCTTTCTTCCGTTTTATTTTACTATAAACCGAAGAATTTTTCAAGGTTTTAATCTATTTCTCTTAATTTTCACCGATTCCACCCTTTTTTTGCTTTTACAAACGATTTTTTTATGGTATAATAAAGCATGTATTTAAATTTGATCACAAACGGAGCGTCATAAATGAAAAAAACGCCTATCGCAATCGCGTCTTCCCTGTTGGCGGCGAGCATCGCCCTATTCGCCTCCTGCGGCGAAACGACAACGGGATTTTCTTCCAATTGGTATAAAAACACCGCGCTCTCCTCCAACATCAGCGGCACGGAGGAGACGCTTACCTATAAAATCGATTATGATTCGAGCGAAAAGACGAATACCCATTACGAGGTCGCCTATGACGGCGGCGCGTATACCACTCGCCTTGTCGATTCCGCCTATCGGTGGTCGGACGGAACGACGGAAAACGTATATGTATATTCCACCCAAATGAATATCAATGTAACCTACACGATCGCGGGCGAAACGCATACCTACGCGGACAGCGTCGTCTCTTCGGTCACCTTCCGCACGTCCGATAGGGAGCTGGAACCGATCGAAAGCTCAAAGACGGTCGTTTCCCATACCCCCGTCGCGTCTTCCCCGAATGCTTTTGAAGAGGGAATCGTCGCTTACGACTACACGTTCGAAACGAAATACGCCAAAGATCTGAGCAGCGCGACGCTCACTTATACGGACAACGAATCGGGCGAATCGGAGGAAAGCTCTTTTACCCTCAACGATAAATACAGCTATATCGACAACGAGGAGCTTTTATTCGCCATCCGCGGTATGTCTTTAAACGACGGGGAAAGCGAAACCGTTCAATGCCTGAACGCTTCGAGAAAAATCGTACAGACGATCACCGCTTCCAACGCCGCGGTGAGCACGCTTACGCCGACCTTTACGGTAGACGGAACGCTTCCGACGGAAGCTATCGCTTATAATCAGGTCACGATCGCCATAAACGGAACGCAATCGGGAAGCTCGCAGACCTGCTATTTGGCGGCGACGACAAACACGCTGAACAACGCTTACCGAAACGTAATCCTTTATATGACGAACGCCCTTCCGTACGGACTCGGCTCCCTCAACTATACTCTCACAGACGCCGTATTTGCCAATAAATAATTTCGAGGGGCGAAAATTCATTCCCCCCTCTCCCTATATCGTATAAGAATTTTCGAGTTTTCTTGATTTTATCAATAAAATTTACTGAAAATTAAAAATGCTCATTATAAGCGAGAAATTTTTCTGTTCTCGTTCCCAAATTTTATCAAATCGCTCAACCTCATAGGAGAAAGATTTTTTTCTAAAACTCCAGACCTCCTTGATAAGACCGATCGGCAAAATTGCCGATCGGTTTTTTTAGGTTCTTTGTCAAAT
>CAYWKM010000058.1:0-9327 GCA_964459165.1 uncultured Clostridia bacterium | reverse complement strand
CTGCTCTATCAATATCGTATCGCGACGAAAGAGATCCGTCTTTTATTCTACTATTCTACGGTAACGCTCTTGGCAAGATTGCGAGGCTTATCGGGATCGCACTTTCTGTTCTTTGCCATAAAATAAGCGAACAGCTGCAAGGGAATGACGGAAAGGATCGGCGAAAACAAAGCGTTCGTTTTGGGAATCACGAAGGCGTAATCGACGTTGTTCTCCTTGCGGTATTCCTCCGAATTGAATTTTTCATCCATCGAAAGCACGATGACCGTAGCCCCTCGCGAAGCCACCTGATTGACGGCGTTTTCCGTCTTTTCCGCAATCTGATCCTGCGTGATGACGGCGATCACCAGCGAATCCTTATCGATGAGCGCGAGCGTGCCGTGCTTCAGCTCGCCTGCGGCGTAGCCTTCGCTGTGAATATAGGAAATTTCCTTTAATTTCAGACTGCCCTCCAATGAAATCGCATAGTCGAGGTTTCTTCCGATAAAAAAGATGCTCGGCTTGTCGGAGAAGCGTTCGGCTACCGTCTTTAAATCGTCGCCGACATTCTTTAAAATTTGTTCCGCCTTCGAGGGGATCGTTTTGAGTTCCTCGATGTATTGATCCGCGACGAACGCCTTCTTGATCTTTGCGATGGTAAACGACATCAGATACAAGATGGCGAGCTGACTGTTATAGCTCTTTGTCGCGGCGACGCCGATCTCCACGCCCGCGATCGTATAAAAGACGTTATCCGCGATATTCGTGATGGAAGAAGCCTTCACGTTGGTGACGGCGACGAGATGCGCGCCCAGCTTTTTTGCCAACCTTGCCGCCGCGATGGTATCCGCCGTTTCGCCGCTTTGACTGATTGCGATGACGAGCGTATGGCTATCCACGATCGGGTCTTTATAACGGAATTCGCTGGCGAGCTCGCATTCCACGGGCGTTCGCGCAAATTTTTCGATGACGTATTTCGCCACGATGCTGCTGTGATACGCGGTGCCGCAGGCGACAAAGACGATGCGGTTGCTGTCCCTTATCATCGATTCAAACGCGCTCAAATCGGTATTATAGAGATAATTGGAGACGGTATTCCGAATCGCCATCGGGATTTCGTCGATCTCCTTGCGCATATGGCTGTCGTATCCCTTTACGTCGAGAGAATTCGGCTCGATATCGGCGACCTCGGCGATTTTTTCGATGGAATTCAGCCGATCGTCGTAAAATTCGATCTTATCTGCGGTAAGAACGGCGTATTCGTTATCCTGCATGACGCAGACCTTTCTCGTATAGGAGGCGAGCGCCGGAATATCGCTGGCGACATAATTTTCCCCCTCGCCGAATCCGATGATGAGGGGAGAGAACTTCCTCGCCGCGACGATGGTATCGGGATAATCCTCGCACAAAACGGCGAGGGCATACGAGCCCGAAATCATATCGAGCGCTTTTTTTACCGTAGAAAGAAAGTTTCCGTCGTAGTATTTATTTAAAAGCTGAACGATGACTTCCGTATCCGTGTCGCTGGAAAAGCGCGCGCCGGAAGCGATGAGTTCGGTCTTTAAGGGAAAATAATTTTCGACGATGCCGTTGTGAACGACGGCAAATTTCCCGCATTTATGGGGATGGGCGTTTTCCTCGCAAGGCTTTCCATGCGTAGCCCAACGCGTATGACCGATTCCGCATACGCCCTTCACGCCGTCCACGCACGCGCTCAAAACGTCCACCTTTCCGGCGCGTCTGACGACGTTTATTTTGCCGTTCGCGCCGTTGACGGCGATCCCCGCCGAGTCATAGCCGCGATATTCAAGTTGTTTTAATCCGGTAACGAGATAGGGAACCGCTTGCTTCCTTCCTACATAGCCGACTATACCACACATATAAACTACTCCAGATCTATTTTTTCAGGACGGTAAAAGACACGCCCGTCGAACCGCATACAAACGATTCTATATGTAATATATGCTTTTTTATAATTTTTTGTCTCTTCCGAAACAAAAGAAAAAGGCGCGTTGCGCATTCAAAGTATTTTTGTTTATTTTAATATATTTAAAAACAAAAGTCAATATAATCTCGCCCTTTTTCCCCTCAAATAAACAAATTTCGTCGCGAAAAGACGAAAACCGAAGGCGCGATTCCTTCGCGCTTTCGGCTCTCTTCCGCTCAATCCTATATTTTTTCGTCCGCAGCGTTTACCGAAGAGACAATGGAGGATACTGCGGCTTGTTTCGCCACCTTGTCCACGACGGCTCTGACCTTATCGCCCCCGTGCGTGAGGCATCCCGCGCCGCCGATACATCCGCCGATGCAAGCCATTCCTTCGATAAAGTTTTCGGGCAGAAGCCCCCGATTGGCGAGCAAAAGCGTCTTTTTGCATTCTTCGATCCCGTTGCAGGAAATGGGCTTAAATTCAAAATCCGTTTCGCCCTGCTCCTTGATGGCTTCCGCGCAGGCTTCCGTCAACCCGCAGCTGCGGGCGAAAATTCTTCCGTAGTAGGAGGCGTTGTTGTCGAGCTCGTCGCTTTCGAGCGAAGTGATATCGACGTCGCGGCTGTCGAAGAGAGCCTGCAACTCCTCGAACGTGAGGACGGAATCGATATAATCGCGTACCTCTTCCTTCTGAAATTCCATTTTCTTTGCCGTGCAAGGTCCGATAAATACTACTTTACAGCCGGGATTCTTTCCCTTGATGTGTTTCGCGATCGTCGCCGCAGGAGAAAGGTTCGACGAAACGTGCGGAGCCACCTTCGTGTAATTCTTTTGAACGTACGAAACGAAGGCGGGACAGCAGGAAGAGGTTAAAAATCCTTTCTCTTTGAGCTCCTCCGCTTCCTGATAAGCGACCATATCGGCCCCGAGCGCGGCCTCGACCGTCTTATAGAAGCCGAGCTCCTTAATACCCTTTAGAACCTGCCCGAGCTTCGCATAGACGAACTGCGTGGAAATTGCCGGAGCGACGACCGCGTAAACCCGATACGTCTCGTTATGATTGCTTTTTTTCAGCATATCGATGACGTCGAGGATAAAGGATTTATCCGTGATGGCGCCAAACGGGCATTGATATACGCACGCGCCGCAGGAAATGCACTTGTCGTTGTCGATATGAGCATATTTCTCCTCGCTCATAGAGATCGCTTTAATCTTACAACTGTTCTCGCAGGGGCGGCGGAAGTTATTGATCGCATTATACGGGCAAACGGAAGCGCATTGACCGCAATCGACGCATTTGGTCTTGTCGATGTGAGCGCGCTGCTTTTCATCGAAGCTGATCGCGCCCCTCTTGCATACGTCCTCGCATCTGTGCGCGAGACAGCCGCGGCAGGAGCTGGTGACCTCGTACCCGCCGGAAGGACAATCGTCGCAGGCGATATCGATGACCTGAATGACGTTGGGATTGCTCTTGTCTCCCCCCATAGCCATCTTTACGCGTTCCGTAAGAATCGCCCTCTCCTTATAGACGCAGCAGCGCATGGTAGGAACGCGTCCGGGTACGATGACCTCGGGAATTTTGTCCTTGTTCTCTTCCAGCGTGCCCTCCCACGCGTTCCGTGCGACTTCTTTTAGCACTTTATACTTTAAATATTGAATCTTTGTGTCGAATTTTCTCATAAAACCCTCCCGAGCGCCTTGTCCGATGATTCTCTTTCTTAATATTTTATCATAATTTTTTCCGCTTGTAAAGGCATTTTTTTAATCAATATAAAAATATCGATAGGAACTTTTAATCAACGGAGAGAACGTTTTCCTTTTCGGCAAAAAACGGCGGAAACGCTCTCCGCGCCCGCCGCGCCTTTACGAAACGTCGACTGAAAAATTATCGATTCATCAATCTTCGCAAAATTTTGTCGGCGACCTTGACGTTTACGTTCTTGCCCGCTTTCCCCTTCAACGCGCCGTACAGAGAATAGATGGCGGTTTCCCTTCCGTTTTTAAAGTCCTCGACCGCCTGTTTGCGCTCGGAAATCACCTCTTCGCAATATTTCACGAGCAGAGGATCTTCCTCGTCCGAAAGGGCGAGCTCGGATTCCGTGAGGGATTCCTTAACCCCTTTCCCCGTTTCCAGCATTTTTAAAAGAGCCTTCCTCCCCACGGCAAAGTCGAGTCCCTGATCGACATAACGGACGAGCTCGGCAAAATCCTCTACCTTTGTTTTGACGGAAAAATTTTCTTTCTCCTCCTCCGTCGCGAAGACGGAATAAACAGTCCCCGCTATATAACTTGCGCTTTTCGCCGCGCTCGCACCCAAAGCCATCGCCGCGTCGTAATAATCCGCCGCTCTCTTATAGCGGAAGATATCGTTGACCAACTTCTCGGAAACGCCGTAAGAAAGATATCGAGCCCGTCTTTCATCGGGCAATTCGGGCGTCTGCCGACGGATTCTTTCCACCTGCTCGGGTAAAATCGTAAAAGAGAAAATATCCGGCTCCGGGAAGTAACGGTAGTCCTGAGCGTCCTCCTTACGGCGCATGATACAGGTCGTTCCCGCAGCCTCGTCGTAACGCAGGGTATCCTGCGCGACCTCCTCGCCGTCGTCGAGAAGCTCCGACTGCCTTTCGTATTCGTATTCGAGCGCCTTTACGATATAGCCGACGGAATTCATGTTCTTGATCTCCGCGCGCGTGCCGTATTCTTTACAGCCGAAGGGACGAAGAGAAACGTTGACGTCGCAACGCATGCTTCCCTCCTGCATTTTACAGTCGGAAACGCCGATATACCGCATGAGGATTTGAAGCTTTTCTATATATTCCTTCGCTTCCTCGGGCGAAGAGAGATCCGGCTCGGTGACGATTTCGATCAAGGGTACGCCGCTGCGGTTATAATCGATATACGTGCAGCCGCCCTCGTGGACGAGCTTGCCCGCGTCCTCCTCAATATGAATGCGGAGAATCCTTATCCTCTTTCCGCCGTCGAGCTCGATATAACCGTTTTTACAGACGGGTTGATCGAACTGGGATATCTGATACGCCTTCGGGAGATCGGGATATACGTAATTTTTTCTGTCCATATGCGCGACGTTATTGATTTCGCAATGCGTGGCGATTCCCGCGCGAACGGCGTATTCCACCACCCTCCTGTTGAGGCGGGGAAGAGAGCCCGGCTGACCCGTACAGACGGGACAGCAATGCGCGTTGGGTTCGCCTCCGAACGCCGTCGTGCAAGAGCAGAAGATTTTCGTCTTTGTGGAAAGCTCGACGTGGGTTTCCAACCCCACGACCATTTCATACTTCATATCTCCGCTCCTCCCCGATATTCCTCGACGCCGTTATCGTAATTCTTTTCTATAAAATAGGCGGCGTTGAGTATGGTTTCTTCGGAAAACTCCCCGCCGATCAACTGCACGCCGACGGGCATTCCGTCCCGATCCTTTCCGCAGGGAAAGGAGACGGCGGGAAGTCCCGCGATGTTGACGGGAACGGTGTACACGTCGGTCAGATACATCTCCGTCACGTTCCCTCCGCAGGAATGAAGAGGAAAGGCGGTCGTCGCCGTCGTCGGGGCTAAAATCACGTCGCAGGAGGCGAACGTCTGCCTGAATTCTGCGGAAATCCTCTTGCGGAGCATACGGGCTTTCTTGTAATACGCGTCATAGTAGCCTGCGCTCAACACGTAAGAGCCGAGCATGATCCTGCGCTTTACCTCTCTGCCGAAGCCCTGCGAGCGAACGGTGGAAATCATGTCGTCGATCGTGGTATAATTTTCCGCGCGGCGGCCGTAGCGGACGCCGTCGTAACGCCCTAAATTGGAGGACGCTTCCGCACAGGCGATGATATAATAGACGGGTAAAGCCAGCTTGACGTCGGGTATGCTCCTGCGCACGATTTCCGCCCCGTTTTCTTCAAGGAACGCCAAGACCTTATCGACGACTTCTGAAATTTCCCCCTTGAGCCCGTCGAAATACTCTTCGACGACGCCCACTCTCAGCCCTTTGATATCCTTACCCACGACGGTGGGCGATAAAGGAACGTCGCGCGAGGTGGGATCGCGCGCGTCTCTTCCCTTGATGGCGTCGTAAACGACGGCCGCGTCCCTTACGCTGTCGGTCAAAGGTCCGATCTGATCCAGAGAAGAGCCGTACGCCACGAGTCCGTAACGAGAAACCGCTCCGTAGGTAGGCTTTAAGCCGACGACGCCGCAAAAAGAAGCCGGCTGACGGATGGAACCGCCCGTATCGCTGCCCAAGGCGTAAGCGGCGAGCTTTGCGCACACCGCCGCCGCGCCGCCGCCCGAGGAGCCGCCGGAAACCTTATCGGTATCGCGCGGATTGAGCGTGGGGCCGTAGCAGGAGGTCTCGCAGGTGGAGCCCATGGCAAATTCGTCCATATTCGTCTTGCCGAGCATGACGGCTCCGAGTCCTTCCAGCTTTTCCCATACGGTAGCGTCGTAGAAGGGGCGATACCCTTCGAGAATGCGCGAAGCGCAGGTGGCGGGCTCTCCCTTCATGCAGATATTGTCCTTCAACGTCATGGGAATGCCGCACAACGGAGAGGCGTTCCCCTCCTTCAAGAGTCGATCCGCCCTTTCCGCCTGACGGAGCGCGCGCTCAAAGCAAACGCTGACATAAGCGTTGAAGCGCTTGTTCTCCCTCTCTATGGCGGCGATATATTTTTTTGTGAGCTCGACCGAGCTCATCTCTCCGCTCCCGAGAAGAGCGGAAAGCCTCGCGATGGTTTCGCTCATTTTCTGCTGTTTCTCCTCACGAGAAAATACCCGCCTTCGCTCTCGGCGTTTTGAAGAATCTCTTCTCTCTCGTAAGAGGGCTCTTCTTCATCCTCGCGCAATTCCTCGAAATTGACGACGACCTCGCTCTCGCCGCCGCATTCTTCCTCCGTCGCCGAAAGGTTTGCGTTGATCGTATCGGCAAACGCGACGATATCCGACATTTCCTTGACGAGGAGCTCTTTTTCTTCTTCGGTCAGCTTTAATTTGGAAAGTTTTGCCAGCGTTTCGATTTCTTTTTTCGTAATCATTTCATCTCACCTTAATATGCGCTTCTCTCAACTGCCGCTCCGTTACGAAGCCGGGCGCTCCGAGCAAAAGATCCTGCGCGTTGCCGTTCATGGGAAAAGCGATGACTTCGCGTATATTTTCCTCCCGTTTCAGAAGCATGAGAATGCGATCGAGTCCGGGAGCCATGCCCGCGTGGGGAGGCGCGCCGTAAGAAAAGGCGTTATAGAGGGAAGAAAACTTCTCTTTCAGCGTCGCTTCGTCGTAGCCCGCCGTTTCAAACGCCTTTACCATGACGTCGATATCATGATTTCTGACCGCCCCGGAAGAGAGTTCCACCCCGTTGCATACGATATCGTACTGATAAGCGAGAATATCGAGGGGATTGTTTTCAAACGCCTTCAAGCCGCCCTGCGGCATGGAAAAAGGATTGTGCGTGAAGCCGAGCGTTCCCGTTTCCTCGTCTATTTCATACATGGGGAAATCGTTGACGAAGCAGAAGCGGTAAGCGTTCTTTTCATATAGGTCGAGACGGCTTGCGATCTCGTTTCTGAGCATCCCCGCGTTCTCCGCCGCCCTTTTTTCATGGTCGGCGATGAAAAAAATCACGTCGCCGACTTCGAGCGAGGCGATCTCTCTCAGCTCCGGCTTCAACGCTTCGGGAATAAATTTATCGATGGGTCCTTCGTACCGATCATCCTCCGAAACCTTCAAATAGCCGAGTCCCGCCATGCCAAGCTTCTTTTTCGCAAATTCCTCTTCGAGCGATTTGAAGAATTTATTGGGTTTGTCGGCGATATTCGGCACGCGGATGGCGCGCACCGTCCTGTTTTTGAAGGCGGCGAACGAGCATTTTTGGAAAAAATCGGTCGCGTCGACGATCCTTAAAGGATTTCTCAAATCCGGTTTATCCGTGCCGAATTCGAGCATCGCCCGTCTATAAGAAATAACGGGATAAGGAGGCTGCGTGATCCGACAGCCCTCGGGCGCGAACTTCTCGAAGAGAGGCGTGAGAAGCTCTTCGCCCGCGCGAAAAACGTCTTCCTGCGTAGCGAAGCTCATCTCGAAATCGATCTGATAAAATTCCCCGGGCGAACGATCCGCCCGCGCGTCCTCGTCGCGGAAGCAAGGCGCGATCTGAAAATATTTATCGTAACCGGATACCATCAGGAGCTGCTTATAAATCTGCGGAGCTTGGGGAAGAGCGTAGAACTGCCCCTTATGCTTGCGGCTGGGAACGATGTAATCCCTTGCCCCTTCGGGAGAGGAGGAGGAGAGGATGGGCGTCTGAATCTCGGTGAAGCCCATATCGTGAAGCCTGTTCCGCACGAAATGCAAAACCTCGCTGCGAAAGAGAATATTCTCATGATTCCTTCGATTCCTCAAATCGAGAAAACGGTATTTCAGGCGCAGCTCCTCCTTCGTCTCGCGCGAAGAAGACGTCTCGAAGGGAAGCGGATTTCTAACCCTGCCGAGAAGGGTAATTTCCTTCGCGTTAAGCTCGATCGTCCCCGAAGCGATCTTATCGTTATAAGTATCTTCGTCCCGAATTTTCATGACGCCCTTTACGGAAACGCACGCCTCCTTTACGAGCCCTTTCAGTAAATTGTCGTCGTATATTACAACCTGCACGACGCCGTAATGATCCCTTAAATCGATAAACGACACGCCGCCGTGATCCCGTATGCTCTCTATCCACCCCGCCATCGTCATCTGTCTGCCGACGTCGGACTCGCTGATTTCAGCCGTCGTATGTGTGCGGTAACTGTTTTGCATGATCAAAAACTCCTTTTCGCATCGGGCGAAAAAATCGGAACGCACTCTTTTCAAGAACGCTTCCGATATCATCTTTATGAAAATTTTAGCAAACGCGGCCGTAAAAGTCAAAGACTTTCCCTCGCCGAATCCCCGTTGGAGCGTTCATAAATTCCTATCTATCACATAAGTAAATTTTATATTTCTTTCGAAAATAAAAGAGACGCGGTGGATTTTGAATAAATAAAGCTTATGTTTTAACGACGAAAGCCGAACGCTCCGCTCTACTTAAAAGGGGAAAACGCGCCGTCGATCCCCCCCGCCCGACCATATCGATACGCTCGCCGCGCGAAAAAATCCGTCGAAAAACGGCTTTAAAAAACCGCTTTTAAATTTTTACGGGAAAGAATGCAAAAATTTTCCGCAAACGATTGAAAGACGCGTAAAACTGTGCTATAATACCTTTGCGACACAACGAAACAATTTTTTTTGAGGTAAGTATACTTTCGGTAGAAGTGTACGTATTTTGCCTTACAGAAATCTTATCTCAAAAGATTGTTTGTTCCTTGTGTCGCAACAAGCGAAACGTGCATTTTTTACAGCGTCGTTTCGCAAAAGAGGCGGCGCTTTTTTATTGCGATTTTGTTG
>CAYWKM010000057.1:0-9581 GCA_964459165.1 uncultured Clostridia bacterium | reverse complement strand
AGTAGACGGAGCGCGGCGTCCGCGTGCTTTTGGATTTACGTTCTCATGCGGTAGACAAAGCGCAGAAAAAAAGACTTTGATTTTCGACGAACGGCGATGGGATAAGTGCGTCGCCGCTTGCGGTTTATCATAAAATATTATCGTTGACAGGGGGTCATCTTATGTTATCGGATTCTAAATTCGGCTTCGGGCTGATGCGTCTTCCAAGGAAAGCCGACGGCGAAATCGACACGCGGCAGGTCTGCGTCATGGTCGATAAATTTTTGTCCGCCGGATTTACTTATTTCGACACCGCCTATGTTTACGAGGGGAGCGAAGTCGCCGTAAACGAATGTCTCGTAAAGCGGTATCCGCGCTCTTCCTATACGATCGCGGATAAGCTTCCCGCTTGGGAATTGAAGCGCGAGGAAGATATGTCGTGCGTTTTCCGCGAGTCGCTCTCACGTCTCGGTACGGATTATATCGATTTTTACCTGCTTCACGCAGTGAACTCTCGTTCGCTCGCCGTCTTCGATCGTTACGACGCATGGGGATTTTTGAAAAAATTGAAAGAAGAGGGCAGAATACGCCATATGGGCTTTTCCTTTCATGATTCACCCGAGCTTCTCGATAAGATCCTTTCCGCTCATAAGGAAGTGGAGTTTGTGCAGCTTCAAATCAATTATCTCGATTGGGAAAGGGAAAATGTTTGGTCTCGCGCCGTTTTGGAAACGGCGAGGAAATACGGGATTCCCGTCGTCGTCATGGAACCCGTCAAGGGCGGTCAACTCGCCTTTCTTCCCCCGAAGGAGGGAGAGCTATATAAAAGGGTTTATCCCGAAGCTTCGCAAGCGTCGCTCGCTTTGCGGTTCGCTTCTTCGCAAGAGGGCGTCATGACGGTTTTGAGCGGTATGTCTGATATTGGGCAAATGGAAGACAATCTTCATACCTATACTTCCTTTCAGCCGCTTTCAAAGGAGGATAACGCTCTGATCGACCGTATCGTCGGCGGCGTCGCTTCCTATGATACGATTCCCTGTACGGCTTGCCGTTACTGCGTGGAGGGCTGCCCGAAAAAAATTAAAATTCCGGAAATTTTCCGCGTAAGTAACCGCTATACGATGTATAAGGATAAGGAAGAGGCGTTGAACAGATATCAAAAGCATACCGGAGAATCTTCCGCTTCCTCTTGCGTTCGATGCGGTAAATGCGAAAAGGTGTGCCCTCAGCATCTCGAAATAAGAAAACTTCTTCAAAACATCGCTCAAGAATTCGGATACTGATTTTGGACGGGCGTCTTTTTTCGCGCGATGCGCATAAGATTAAGAGGAGAGGGATTCGAAAAGAAATCAAAGAGGGAATCCCTTTATTGAAAAAGGCGTTTGCATGAAAGCGAGAAATCAAGGAATTATTTTTATTATCTGTTCGGCGTTCTTTTTTGCGCTGATGAATTTATTTGTCAAGCTTGCCGGCGACGTTCCTTCTCTTCAAAAGGTTTTTTTCCGTAACAGCGTCGCCGTCGTCGTTTCGTTTTTTATTCTTTTAAAAAACCGACGGGATTTTAAGGTTCCGAAGGCGGGCTGGAGGTACGTCGTTATCCGTTCCGTCGCGGGAACGCTCGGCATGATCTGTAATTTTTACGCGATCGATCATATGAATATCGCCGATGCGTCCATACTCAACAAGCTTTCGCCTTTTTTCGCCGTCATTTTTTCTTATTTTGTTTTAAAGGAAAAAGCTTCTCCCATCGATTGGATCGCCGTCGCCGCGGCGTTTGTCGGGGCGTTATTCGTCGTAAAGCCCAGTTTTTCGGCGGAAGTCCTTCCCGCGCTTGCGGGCGTGCTCGGCGGACTCGGCGCGGGGCTGGCTTACACCTATCTCCGCAAAGCGGCGAGCAGCGGGGTAAAGGGCGCTTTCGTCGTGTTCTTCTTCTCTCTGTTTTCCTGCGTCGTCGTTTCGCCCTACCTCGTCTTTCATTATTTCCCCATGACGTGGCAACAGCTCGTTTTTCTGATTTGCGCGGGGACGGCGGCTACGGGAGGTCAGCTCTTTATCACGGCGGCGTACGTTAAAGCGCCCGCTAAAGAAATTTCCGTGTTCGATTATTCGATCGTCGTTTTTGCGGGCGTATTAGGCTTTTTCTTCTTAGATGAAATTCCCGACGCTTTCAGCTTTGTCGGCTATGCCGTCATTATCGGCGTCGCCGTCTTCAAATGGCTGTATCAATCAAAAGAGGAAAAGGAAGAAGCTTTCGTCGCCGCGCGGCAGGATCGGTCGGAGAAAGAAGAATCGGAACGGTCGAAAAAGGATTGAAAATTAAGACGTAAGCAAAAGAAAAATTGATTGCGATAATTTGAACGCGTAAAGGAATCATATGTTATGAAACTAAGCGAACTTTTTAAACAAAATAAATTTTCCCTCTCCTTCGAAGTCTTTCCCCCGAAGACGAGCGATAAATACGACAGCGTGAAATTTGCAACCGAAGAAATTGCAAAGCTTCACCCCGCTTTTATGAGCGTCACTTACGGCGCGGGCGGCGGGACGAGCAGGTATACGCTCGATATCGCGAAGAATATCAAAGAAAAATACGGCGTTTCTTCGCTGGCGCATCTCACCTGCGTTTCCTCCACGAGGAAAACGGTTGCCGAGCGCATCGAAGCGATGAAACAAGCCGGCATTGAAAACGTCATGGCTCTTCGCGGCGATATTCCTCAGGATATGATAGGCGACGATCGCTCCGAATGGCATTATCGTTACGCGATCGACCTGATTGCAGAAATCAAGGAGAGCGGCGCCGATTTTTGTATCGGGGGCGCGTGCTATCCCGAGGTGCATCCCGAAAGCGTCAATCAGCGGGAAGATATCCGCCGTTTAAAGGAAAAAGTGGATGCGGGATGCGACTTTTTGACGACGCAGATGTTTTTCGATAATAATCTTCTGTTCAATTTCTTGTATAAAATAAGAGAAGCCGGTATTACCGTTCCCGTGTTGGCGGGCGTCATGCCCATTACGAACGCGAATCAAGTGGACAGGGCGATCAAGCTGTCCGGTTCCTTTATGCCTCAGCGATTCAAGAGTCTCGTCGATAAATTCGGAAGCGATTCCGCAGCGATGAAGCAGGCGGGAATCGCCTATGCGACCGACCAAATTATCGACCTTTACGCAAACGGAATCAATAACGTTCACGTCTATTCGATGAATAAGCCTGACGTCGCAAAAAAAATTCAAAGTAATTTGTCGGATATTTTAGGAAAAAATGATTGACAGCGTCCTCGTAAAAATCTACCGAGCTCCGCCCGTGGACAAACGGGAGGCTCTTCGCTACGCCGGCTGTAAAGGCAGCGCCCCCGAAGTGGAAAAACTGCTCGACGAATGTATCGAAGAGGGGTTGAACGCGTTTACGTATAAGGTCTGTTATCGAGAATTTCCCGTACAGAGAAGAGGGGAGACGCTCGATCTCGGCTTTATGACGACGGAGAGCAAGGGGCTTTTAACAAATCTCGACGGATGCTTCAAGGTCGTGGCGTTTGCCGCCACAGTAGGTCTTAACGCCGATCGACTGACGGCGAGATACGCAAAGACTTCCTCGGCAAAGGCGCTCGTATATCAGGCGTTCGGCGCGGAGCGCGTCGAGGCGTTGTGCGATGCGTTCCATCAGGAGATCGACGAGGAGTGTCGGAAATCGGGTCTTTATACCCGTCCGAGGTTCAGTCCCGGATACGGCGATCTGCCGCTTGAAGCGCAGAGAAGCTTCTTTTCCGTGCTCGATTGTCACCGCAAGATAGGGCTTTCGCTCAACGACAGCCTGTTGATGTCGCCGACGAAGTCGGTCACCGCGCTCATCGGCGTCGGAAAAGAGAAAAAGAGTCGTGCCGCCGACGAATGTTCCTCCTGCGACGCAAAGGCGTGCTTATTCAGGGAGAATTGTAAATGAATATCAAAGAGTATCTCAAAGAGAATATCGTCTATCTCGACGGCGGAATGGGAACGATTTTGCAAAAGTCCGGTCTTCGCCCGGGGGAACTTCCCGAACGCTGGAATCTGACGCATACCGACGTCGTCGTTTCCGTTCATAAGGCGTATTTCGACGCGGGAAGCAACGTCGTCAGCACGAATACTTTCGGCGCGAACCGGCTGAAATTCGGACAAGAGGAGCTGGAAGAAATCGTCAAAAAAGCGGTCGCCAACGTGCGCGAAGCCGCTTTACTTACCTCAAACGATAAGCCGAAATTCGTCGCGCTCGACGTCGGTCCTACGGGCAAGCTGTTAAAGCCTTACGGCGATTTCGATTTTGAGGAAGCGGTCTCCGTGTTTGCCGAAATGGTTCGTCTCGGAGTAAAATACGGCGTCGATCTCATCTATATCGAAACGATGAACGACAGTTACGAGACGAAAGCCGCCCTTCTCGCCGCTAAGGAAAATTCATCTCTTCCCGTGTTCGTCTCCAACGCCTACGGCGAAGACGGCAAATTGACGACGGGCGCGTCTCCCTCCGCCATGGTCGCCATGCTCGAAGGGTTGCACGCGGACGCGATCGGCGTGAATTGTTCGCTCGGACCCAAACAGATCAAGGGGATCGTAAAGGAAATTTTGAGCAAGGCTTCCGTTCCCGTCCTCGTCAAGCCGAATGCCGGACTTCCTCAGAGCGACGGCGAGAATACGTATTACGATGTGGACGAGGAGGAATTTTCCCTCGAGGTGGCGGAAATGGTAAAAGAGGGCGTTCGCATCGCGGGCGGCTGCTGCGGAACTACGCCCGAATATATACGCGCTCTTGTCGAAAAGACGAAGGGTTTCGTTCCCGTGCCCGTGGAGAAAAAGAACGTTTCCTGTATTTCTTCCTATACGCATACCGTCGAATTCGGCTCGTTGCCCGTTCTCATCGGGGAGCGCATCAACCCTACGGGGAAGAAGCGCTTCAAACAGGCGTTGAAGGAAAACGATATAGATTATATTCTGCAAGAGGGAATTTCTCAGCAGGAGAAGGGTGTGCACGTTCTCGACGTAAACGTCGGACTTCCCGATATCGACGAAAGGGCGACGCTTACCTCCGTCGTATGCGAACTGCAAGCGGTCGTCGATCTTCCGCTCCAAATAGACACTTCCGATCCCGTCGCCATGGAGCGCGCGTTAAGGCGATATAACGGCAAAGCGATGGTGAACTCCGTCAACGGAAAAGAGGAATGTATGCGAGCGGTGTTTCCGCTGGTGCAAAAATACGGCGGGCTCGTCGTCGCGCTCACTCTCGACGAACGGGGCATTCCCGAAAGCTGGCAGGAACGCGTGGAAATCGCCGAAAAGATTATAGCGACGGCGGCGGAATACGGAATCGAAAAAAAGGATCTCATTTTCGATACTCTCGCTATGGCGATCAGCGCGGATTCTTCCGCGGCTACGGCGACGCTGCAATCGCTTCGCTATATACGAAATACGTTAAAGGCGAATACCAGCCTCGGCGTTTCGAACGTGTCGTTCGGATTGCCTGCAAGGGATGCGATAAACGCTACGTTTTTTGCGCTCGCGCTTGAAAACGGTCTTTCCGCCGCTATCATGAATCCTTATTCTGCGGATATGTTAAAGACGTATTACGCTTTCTGCGCCGTGAAAGATCTCGACGAGAATTGCAGCGGATACGTCTCGTTTGCCACGACGCTTTTGCCCGCCCTTTCCCCCTCGATCCCCGCCGTCTCAGGCGCGCTTCCTCCTTCTCCGACGGAGAAGGACAAAGGCGAATCCGTTCTCCAAAGAGCGATCGTCAAAGGATTGAAGGATCAGGCGGGAGCGGTATGCGAAGAGCTTTTAAAGAGCGTACCGCCCTTAGATATCGTCAACGGGGAGATTATTCCCGCGTTGGACGCGGTTGGCAGGGGATTTGAGGAAAAAACGGTTTATCTTCCTCAGCTTCTCATGAGCGCGGAGGCGGCGAAGAGCGCGTTTGAAAGCGTTCGGAAATTCTTCGCCAAAAGCGGCGCGAAGCAGGAAAAGAAATGCACGTTCGTCATCGCAACGGTGAAGGGGGATATTCACGATATCGGCAAAAATATCGTAAAGGTTCTCCTCGAAAATTACGGCTTCGACGTGATCGATTTGGGGCGCGACGTTCCCCCCGAAAGGGTGGCGGAGACCGTAGTCAAGACGCGCGCTCCCTTGGCGGGACTTTCCGCCCTCATGACGACGACCGTTCCCGCCATGGAAGAGACGATCAAGCAGCTTCGCGTTTCCGCTCCTTGGTGTAAGGTCGTCGTAGGCGGAGCGGTACTCAATCAGGAGTACGCCGACCGCATCGGCGCGGATAAATACGCCAAAGACGCCATGGAAACCGTTCGCTATGCCGAAGAGATAAACGCCGGCTACAGGGAAAAGAAGCCGTTTATTTGATATATCGTTCCAAAAAAATTTTAACGGCTTGATTTGCCGCCTCCCCGTTCGCTTCGGGAGGCGGCGTTTTTTCTTCTCTTTCCGTAGCGCTCGTTTTTTCCGCCGCTTCGTTTTCCTGTAAAAGGGCGGTCAGCAGCTCTTTATTATCGAGGATCGTTTTGATCAAAGGTTTTATCTTTGCCGAAAGTTCTTTGTCTCCTTTCAGGAGAAAAAGGAATAAAATGAGGGTCGTATCCATGTTTTATTATATGCGGAGGAAGCATTGAAAATTTTCTCGGCATAGAATAAAAACGGAGGTAGAGATGAAAGATTTTAAGAACTATACGGAAGAGGAAGCTGAAAAGGATTTTTCTTCCATAGCGGAAGGAATCGCGAAGGAATATAAGGGAAAAAGCGAAGCCGACGTGATCAAAGCCATTATCGCACAGGCGGAAAGCGAGCGGAGAAAGGGGAATTTATCCGATGAAGAAGTCGAGCGTTTCTACGAGAATTTTTCGCCGATGTTGAATTCCGTGCAAAAGAAAAAGTGTCGGGCGATCATCGATAGGATCAAGAAGATCCCTATATCAACCTGACGGCGCGCAAAAACTCGTCGCATTCCTCCTTTAAATTAAACTCGGAAAGACTTGCCCGTAGGAGTCCGTCCTCGTCCGTTTTTAAAGCTTTATGCATGAGCGGAGCGCAATGAAAGCCTCCCCTCAAATAAATGCCGAATTTTTCGGAGAGAATGCCGGCGGCTTCCTCCGACGGATATTTTTGATGTGCGAAAGCAACGATTCCGCTCGCGTTCGGCTCGGAATAGAGGAGAATATGGGGATTTCTCTTGAGAGCGGAATGAAGATATTCCGTAAGGGAATAGATTTTTTCGGCGTTTTCCTTTAAATGGAGCCTCGTATAGAGCGCGCCCTCAAAAAGGGAGACGATTGCAGGGAAATTGAGCGTTCCGCTTTCGAGCGCATCGGGATAAAAATCCGGCTGATCGAGACTGAGACTCATGCTTCCCGTTCCGCCGTATAAGAGGGGCTGTATTTTCGCCCTTTCGGAAAAGAGCAACGCGCCGCCGCCCTGTATGCCGTTCAGTCCCTTATGTCCCGCAACGGCGAGCGCGTCGATTCCTTGCGCTTTCATATCGATTTCCATATGACCGCACGCCTGCGCGCCGTCGCATACGAGCAGCGCGTCTTCGGGCAAAAGTTCCTTTATTTTTCTGATATCGGGCGCGTAGCCCGTCACGTTCGAGCATAGCGTTATCGCGGCGAGCCTCGTCTGTTTTTTTACGCTTTTTTTCAATTCGGTATCGTCGAGCTTTCCGTTCTTTAGCCCGACGACGGTGTAATCGATCCTGCCCGCTTTTTTCATGGCTTCGAGCGGGCGAAGCACGCTGTTGTGTTCCATGCAGGTCGTAACGACGTGGTCGCCCTGCTTTAAAAGTCCGAACAGGGCGACGTTCAAAGCCTCCGTGCAGTTTTTCGTAAAAATTACCCGATCGGGACCGCTCCCTCCGAAAAGGGAAGAAAGCGCCGCGCGCGCGTTTCTCACTACGCCCGCTCCCGCTACGGAGAGCTTGTGACCGCTTCTGCCCGGATTAAAACAGATTTTTAAAGACGAATTTACCGCTTTCATTACGCTGGCGGGTTTCTTGAATCCCGTAGCCGCATTATCGAAATAAATCATCGTTCACACCTCAATCGAAAAATACATAAACTAATATTATTTATACGAAGGAGGGTATGGCAAATATGAATATTTTAGCGGTGTTCCGTTCGCGTACGCAGACGCTCGGCTTTACGGAAGAACTAACAAGATGCGGCGTTCCCGCGCAGGTCGTCGCCACGCCGAAGCAGGCGAGGATTGGGTGCGGGCTCTCCTGTAAAATGCCGTATTCGTCGCTCTCGAAAGCGAGAAGCCTGCTCGGAAAGGGAAACTATTCTTCCTTTGCCGGATTTTTTATCGTCCGCGTTTTGCCGACCGGAAGCGAGATTCAGCCGTTATAAAAAAGCTTGCTTTTATTTCCTTTCGATGATATAATAACTTCATGAACAAAAGGACGAAGGAAGCGGTATTAAAGGAACTCGAAAGACTATATCCCGACGCGAGACCCGCGCTCAAATTTGATTCCGCGTACGAGCTTCTCGTGGCGGTCGTTTTATCCGCTCAATGCACAGACGCTCGCGTAAACAAGGTTACCGAGCAACTCTTTAAAGAGCATAATACGCCGCAGACGATGCTTACGCTCGGGCAGGAAGCGCTGGAAAGATACATCTTTTCCTGCGGACTGTACCATTCAAAGGCGAAGCATATTCTTTCCGCAAGCGCGGATATCGTCGAAAAATTCGACGGGCAGGTTCCCTCTACGATCAGGGAGCTGAAAACGCTTTCCGGCGTAGGGCAGAAGACGGCGAACGTGGTTTATTCCGTATGGTTCGGCGGCGACGCGATTGCCGTCGATACGCACGTGTTTCGCGTAAGCAACCGTTTGGGACTCGCGAAGGCGGATAACGTGTTGAAGACGGAAGAGGATCTTCATAAAAGCATCCCCAAAAGCGAATGGAGTAAGGCGCATCATTGGCTTATTTTTCACGGCAGGAGAGTCTGTCATTCTCAACGCCCCGAATGCGAAATTTGCACGCTTTCCTCTCTTTGCGATTATTATAAGAAAAAGACCTCCCGCGAATAAAAAATCGTTTTCGGCGCAAGCTGTGTTCGGAGGTTTTATATCATGTCTGATTTGAGTGAAAAAGACGTAGATACGATCGCCTATATCCTTCGTTCGGAGGGTATGGCGTGCAAAAAGGCGAGGGTATACGCGCATACGCTTATGGATCCCGTCCTCGCCGAGGAAATGGCTTCGATTGCGGATGGGCACGAGAAGCGGTATAAAAGCTTATATCGCCTTATGAGCGGGGTGGAATTATGAAGGATAAAAGAGAAACTTCGCTTAATGAAAGAGATTCGCTCGACGATCTTCTCATGGCGGAAAAGCAGACGATGTGGGCTTATACGACGGCTCTCATCGAGGGGAGCAATAAGAGCGTTCGCAAAGAGATTCTAAAAAATTATTCCGAGTGCGCCGAGGATCAGTTTAAAGTTTTTTCCTTGATGGAAGAGAGAGGTTTTTATAAAATTTCTCCCGCGGAGAGGGAAACGATAAAAACGCAAGCGGAAACGTTTAAAAAATATCTCGATTGAAAAAAGAAGATACCCGTCGCTTATTTTGCGGCGGG
>CAYWKM010000056.1:0-9686 GCA_964459165.1 uncultured Clostridia bacterium | reverse complement strand
AATCGTCGGAAGCACGATAAGAGCAAGCGTCAGACTTCCGTTTAACAAGTTTACGCCGAGGCCGAGAATGCTGCCGAAAAATACCATACCGAATAAGCCGAACACTACGGACGGAACGCCCGAAAGCGTGTCAATGAATAAATTGATTATCTTAACGAATTTGCTTCCTTTCGTCGCATACTCGGTGAGATAGATTGCCGCGCCGATACCGAAAGGCAAAGAAACGATGAGAGACAGCAAAATAACCATCGCCGTGGAAACGAGAGCGGGCGCGAGGGTAACTTGCTCGTTTCCGCTTTTGCCGAATAAAAATTTTATCGATATTCCGCTTACGCCTTTAAAGAGGACAAATCCTACGATAAAGAGAAGCATAACGGCAACAATCGTTGAAACGATATAGGATACTATCCATAAAATATCCTGTATACTGCCCGTCTTATGCCAAGAAAAGCGCGATACGGCGTTTTCATTTTCCTTTATTTTTCGATTAAACAATCTGTTTCCGGAAATATTATTATTCTTTTTTACGGCCCATAAGCATAGATTAACGACGAGAATAAATAACAATAATACGAAGCCGATCGCTATCAAAGCAGGCTTATGAAACTGATCGTCTGCATATCCCATTTCCAGAACGATCGAAGAGGTCATCGTGCGGAAAGGTAAGAATAATCCGGGATAATTATCGCCGCTTCCCACCAAAAATTGAACCGCCATCGTTTCGCCGACGGCTCTTCCTATGCCCAAAATCACAGCGGCGAGAATGCCGTTCTTTGCAGCAGGCAAGCATACTTTGAATACCGCTTGATTTTTGGTGCAACCGAGAGCAAGCGCGCCTTCGTAATAATTCATAGGCGTTGCCTCCAAACTGTTTTTTGTGATTGAGGCAATCGTCGGTATCAGCATTAAAGACAGAATAATCGTACTCGTTACCAACCCGTAAGCCTGCGTCACATGAAATACATTGACGAATAACGGCATTAAAAAGGTTAAGCCGAAATAACCGTATACGATCGAGGGAATACCGGCAAGCAGGTTTATAAATTGATTATAAATTCCCTTTAAAGGTTTCGGGCAATAATAGACGACAAATACCGCCGTAAAAATAGCAAAAAAGCCTCCAAGCGCCACCGAAGACGCCGTCAAAACGACGCTTCCTACAATCATAGGGAAGATCCCAAATCGTTCGGAAAGCGCTAAATTTTCATTTTTCGGCGCCCAAATGGTTCCAAAAACGAAATTAAAAAAACCTACTTGGCGAAAAACGGGAATACTTTTATATAATAAGAAAAATACAATTGCAAAAACAATCAGTATAGAAAATGCGGCAAAGGCAATAAAAACTGCTTTTGCTGCATTCTCTTTATTGAACGCTTCTTTGATTCGTTCTTTGACGGACAATCTTTCCACTTTCGTTGCCATATATCAATTACCTTTTTTATCCCTTATAAAACTGTTACGTATCCCTCTGAATCGACGATGCCCTGACCTTCTTCACTCAAAATGAAATCGAGAAAATCTTTCGCTTCTTCGGATAGACCGTTCGTCGTATTATAAACCACGTTGAAGGGGCGAGAAAGACTGTAAACGCCGCTCTTAATATTATCGACGGTAGCTTCCGCTCCGTTAACTTTCAACGCTTTTACCGTATTGTCGAGAGAACCCATCGAAATGTAGCCGATCGTATTAGCCACATTATTCGCCGCGATAACCGACTTAACCGTACCGGTAGCGTTTTGAACGGATACGCAGCTTGCAAATTGCGCGACAGCGCTTAACTTATCACCCGCCTCGTTCTTAATCAATTCGCCGAATGCGTCGCGCGTGCCGCTGCCTTCTTCGCGAGAAATTGCGGCTACGATATCCGTCTGAATCGGAGTTCCTTTCGCATAAAGTTCGTATACCTCGAAGGGAGTTACGTCTTCGACGACGGAATTTTTATTTACGATTAAAGCAACGCCGTCGGTTGCGATCTGCACGGTGGTCAGATCGCTTTCGTTGACGGCCTTTGACGCCATTCCCAAATCGTTTTTTCCTTCTTTTGCTTCGGCGATACCGGTGGAAGAATCGCTTGTCGTAACTATAATGGTAACGTCGTGTGATTTTTCGTATTCGGCTGCAAGTTTCTGCATTAAAGGGGAAACAGACGTCGAACCGGTTACATTAATTTCTTTCGCGTTGCCGCAGCTTGCGAAAGAAAACGCGGAGCAAGCGCCGATCGCCGCAACGGCAGAGAGCGTTAAAATTTTTTTCGTAATTTTTTTCATATATTGTCTCCTTTAATATTTTGTGACTTCATTATAATGGAAAAAAATTGTCGATTCTATCCTGTTTGATTCAAATTAAAGTAAAGTCTTTGTAAAATGAAAGAGATCGCGTTTAAGCGATCCCTTTAAAAACAGAATTGAATTTAATTCTTCGGGAAACGCACGACGATCGTCGTCCCTTCGTCTACTACGCTATGTAATTCCGTTTTTGCCCCAAGAATCCTTGCCGCATGTTTTACGATGGAGAGCCCCAATCCCGTCCCTCCTACCTGTTTGCTTCTGCTTTTATCGACGCGATAAAATCTCTCGAAAATACGCGTTTGATGTTCGTTAGGAATACCGATGCCGGTATCCGCTACGGAAAGTACGGCGTAATCGTCTTTCTCCTGTACGGTCACATATACGCTTCCGTTTTCCTTATTGTATTTTATGGCGTTATCTACAAGATTAAATACGATTACTCCGATAAGGCGCGGAATACCCATAATTTTTAAAGGGATCCCTTCTGTAGTAAGCGAAACTTTTGCGTTATTCGCTTCATTTTGCAAGGAATATACCGATTCTTTGACGAGCAGATACAAATCCACTTGTTCGCTCCGCATATCTCCGCCCCCTTCGTCAAGGGAGGAAAGCCCGATGATATCTTCGATCAGATGAATCATCCGTTTGGACTCCGAATAAATTTGACCGATAAACTGCTTTTTGTCGTCTTCTTTTACAAGATCGTTGTATAAAAGCTCGGCGCACCCCGAAATCGAATGAAGGGGCGTTTTCAGCTCGTGCGATACGTTTGCCGTGAATTCTCTGCGTAAACTCTCCGCTTGTTCTTTTTCCGTTACATCGAACATGAGCAGAACATATCCTATCGTCTTCTCTTCTGAATAGATAGGCGTAGCGTTGAACTGATAAGTTCTTCCGTCGATATTGATGAATTTTTCTTTCTGTTCCTTTTTGTTCGCACGTATAAGCAGTTCGCTGATTTCAAAAGAACTATTCAGCGATTGAATATCTTTTCCGACGCAATTCTTTTCTTCACAGAGGAGTTGCTTCGCCGCTTGATTGATGGCAAGGATAATTCCGTTTTCGTTGATAAGAACAAGTCCTTCTTTCATGCTAAACGTTATCGTGTTAAACTCATCCTGCCTGCGCTTTAATTCTTCCGCCTGCCTCCTTAATTGCAACTGCTGACCTTCTAAACGTTCTAATAAAGGAGTTATTTCCTGATAATGCCTATTTTTCATGGGATCGTTGAGATTGAGCTCGTTTAGCGGTTTGACAATTTTTTTTGATAAGCGATACGCTACGATGATACATATAACGATGACGGCGATAGCAATATAAACGAAAGGATACAAGATATTGACGAGAATCGTTAAGATAGACGCATATGAAACGGACAGCCGCACGATTGTTCCGTCCGGTAATTTTTGCGCGCAATAGTATAATTTTTCCGTCAGGGTAGCGGAATAACGAGAAGCTTCTCCGTAACCGTTTTCGATCGCCTGCCGAACTTCTTCTCTCTCCAAATGATTTTCCATTTCGGATTCCGACGACCGGCTGTCATATAGAACGGAGCCGTCGGAAGAGATCCAAGTAAGACGAAAGTCCTCCGTTTCCAAGTCGGTAAAAAAATCTATTCCGTTTTCACTGATTCCTTTTGCGGCGAGGGAAGTCTCTATTTTTAGCTGATTTTTTACCGTCGAAACAATTTGACTGTACAAAATACCTATAATTATTCCAACCGTAACGAGCATGGCGGTCAATGAAACGACGCAGATTGAGCGAAAAATTCTTTTTGTCATTCTTCACCGTCCAGCTTATATCCGACGCCGCGAACGGTCTGTATATAATCGCCGCATTTTCCTATTTTCATGCGTAGCGTCCCGATATGAACGTCGACGGTTCTCGTCTCTCCCACAAAATCTTCTCCCCATATCACAGAAAGAAGTTCGTCGCGAGAAAAAACTTTTTCAGGATTTTCCATAAATAACCGCAAAAGCTCATATTCTTTTAAGGTTAAGCAAATCTTTTTTCCGTCTGCGTACACAGAATGTTGTATATGATTTACAGATAGCTGTCCTATTTTGATCGTTTCTACCTGTTTTTTCGGCGATGCGCGCCGTAAAACTGCTTTCACGCGGGAAATCATTTCCATCATGCCGAACGGCTTTGCCAAATAATCGTCGGCTCCGAGATCGAGCCCGATCACTTTATCGTATTCTGAGCCTTTCGCGGTAGCCATAATGACGGGAATCTCTTTCGTCGTCGGATTGGAACGGATTTTTTTGAGTATCGTAATGCCGTCCTCTCCCGGCAACATAATATCGAGTATCATTAATTCCGGTAAAGCCTTTTCCAGCGCATCAAAAAACGGAACGCCGCTTTCGAATCCCTTCGCCTCAAAACCTGAAGCATTCAGGGTATAAATCATCATATTTCTGATGCCGTCGTCGTCTTCCACACAATATATCATAAAATAAACCCCGTTTTTTATATTATTTATATCATAACATATATGCTGTAAAATCGGTTAGCGTTTATTTGTAAAATTTGTGTAAAGTCGGAAGATCGTTATTCCAATATGCCTCGTTTTTTACCTTTTATAAGTTTTTAATGGCAAACGATCGACTTTGACAAGAAATCATGCTCTGAAATTTAATTTGTCTCTCTCGTCGTTTTTTATGCGTTCCAATGAAATATGTGTTCATATCTCGAACAAAAGTACGAGAAATACAAAGAAGAGAATGTTTTTTGTATCATTTCTAAGGATAGGTCTTTGGGCTGAAAGGTTTCGTATTTTGACCCGTTTAAAAAATCTTGATTTTACAAGATTGCTGTGATATAATAAAAATATAGAAACTTTACTTATGAATTGCATATTACTTGCTTTAACTGCTCCGGTTGTCCTTGCAATGATTGTGGCGGCGATTGTCCTTTTGATTCTGATCTTTATTTTTGCCAATGCAAGAATCGTCCCGCAGGCTTCGGAATTTATTATCGAACGTCTTGGAAAATATAAAACCACGTAGAAGGCGGGATTCCATGTTTTAGTTCCTTTTTTTGAAAAGATTTCAAACAAGGTAATAATCAAAGAACAAGTAATCGATTCGAAACCTCAGCCGGTTATCACAAAAGATAACGTAACGGTTAACATCGACAGCATCGTATATTTCAAAGTTTTTGATTCTGTCAAATTTACATACGGAGCAGTCGATCCCGTCAACGCGCTGGAAAATCTTACGACGACGACCTTACAAAATACTATCGGCGCCATGTCTCTCGATGAAACGCTCACCTCCCGCGACAATATCAATGCAAAAATGGCGACTCTTCTTGACGAAGCGACAAATAAATAAATGGGGGATTGACGTTCTTCGCGTTGAATTAAGCCAAATCATGCTTCCTCAGGACATTCGCGAATCCATGGAAAAACAGATGAAAGCTGAACGGGATAAGCGAGAAGCGATTCTTCTTGCGGAAGCGCATCAGGAATCCGTCGTGAAGCGCGCCAAAGGGGATAAACAGGCAAAAATTCTCGCGGCAGAGGCGAGCGCGACGTTCAAATTGCAAAAGCCGAGGCTGATGCGCTGAAAGCATTAAAAGAAGTTGTATCGGAAGAAACGGCGCTCGAATTGAAACGATACGAAGCCATGGCGTCTGTTTCAAACGGTCAAGCGTCAAAAATTATTGTTCCCACCGATATGACGTCGATCGTAAAAAAGGGAGTTGTCTTAAACGACACGATCGGCTTCGGCGATTTGACGCAAACTGCCGAAGCCGAGCCGACGATCACAGCGCCGGATCCCTGTTGCGATAAACAAAAGGAAATTCTTTAACCCGCTCTTTCATTCACGGAAAAAACAAATCAATTTAGAACCTTAGGACGATATAAATTTATGAAATTTATTTTTCGGCGTATTGTAAAACATTTCGGTATGTTTCTGATCGCTATCTTTTTCCTGACGATCGAAGCGTGCGCCGACCTATTACAGCCTCTATTGATGTCCAATATCGTAGACGAAGGCATTAAAAATCAGGATACGCAAATCATATGGATGTACGGCGGCGTTATGCTCGGAGTGGCTGCGATCGGTGCGTTGGGTGCGGTCATGCGAAATATTTACGCAAGTCGTACTTCTCAACTGATCGGTAAGGAATTGCGCAACGATCTGTATCGAAAGGTGCAAACGCTCTCTTTTGAAAATATCGATCGGCTAAATCCTTCCTCTTTGATCACCCGTATAACAAACGATGTGACGCAAATACAAAATTTTATTAACGGCTGTATGAGAATGATGGTCAAAGCGCCTATTATATGTATAGGCGCAATCATTTTGATCGTCGCGCAAACGCCGGCTTTGACGCCAATTATCGGAGCGATTATCCTTATCTCCGCCGCTTTGATTATTTCGAACATGAAATTCGGTCATCCGAGATATGAGAGACTTCAAAGGAAATTGGATAGGTTGAACGACGTCAGTCAGGAATTTTTAACCTCGGTACGTGTCGTAAAGGCATTCGGAGGGGAGGAGCAGGAAGAAAAAAAATTTAACATTGTCGCGGACGATTTGGCGCATAGCGGTACGTCGGCGATGAGAGTTGTTTCGATTTTCGGACCGTTAATCAATCTGACCGTCAATATGGGAATTGTTCTATTACTTTGGCTTTCCGGATACCAAGGCTATATTCCCATCGGGAAAATCATGGCTTCCGTCAATTACATGACTCAGATATTATTTGCCTTGGGAATGGTTTCCAATGCCTTGAACATGGCGGTGAGAGCGACTGCTTCTTCCGTCCGTGTAGAGGAAATTTTAAAAGAGCAACCGACTCAAACATCTCCTTCTCAACCGACGGCGATAGATATTCAAGGGAACCTGAGTTTTCGCGACGTTACTTTCCGCTATGCCGAGGCATCGCGCCCCTCTCTCAAAAATATTTCTTTAGAAATTCCGGCAGGGAAAACAATCGGGATTATCGGAGCGACCGGATCGGGCAAATCGACTCTGGTCAATTTAGTCCCAAGATTTTACGATGTAACGGAGGGGACGCTGTTATTGGACGGCGTCAACGTAAACGACGTCGAGGAAACCGTTCTACGCAAAGCGATCGCCGTCGTTCCCCAGAAAGCGCTTTTATTTTCGGGCTCCGTGGAATATAACTTACGGTGGGGGAAAGAGGACGCCACGGAAGAAGAAATTAAGCAAGCGGCGAAATTCTCTTGTTCCGACGTTTTTATCGAAAAAATGGAAAAAGGCTATCAGACGGAACTCGGACAAGCCGGCGTCAATTTATCCGGCGGACAGAAGCAAAGACTCTCATTGGCAAGAGCTTTGCTACGTAAACCAAAAATATTGATTTTGGACGATTGTACCAGCGCCTTGGACGCTTCTACGGAGGCAAAAGTATTAACTTATCTGCGGAATCTTTCCGGTCAGACGACGATATTACTCATCAGCCAGCGCATATCGACAGTCAGAAAAGCGGATCAGATCGTTTGTCTGTCTGACGGTTGTGTAGTCGGGTACGGCAGCCATCGCAAATTAATGGAAGAATGCGAAGTTTACAAACAAATTTATATGTCTCAAATCGGTCGGGAGTCGGAAGTTTCGAATAATCCGAATACGGTACAGTCTTTTAAAAAAGAAAGCAAAAGAGGAACAAACAATGGCTGATACAAAAAGGACTTCGCCGCCCACGGGAGGTTTGGGAGCGCAACGTTTGCAGGCGGCTGTCAAGCCGAAAAACATGAAAGGAACATTATCCAGACTTTGGAAACTGACAGCCGGATATCGCGGCGGCTTCTTTTGGGTGTTGCTCTGTTCGGCTTTGGCGTCCGCGTCGGCAATTTTGTCTCCTTTTCTGATAGGAAAAATCATCGAAATTCTTGACGTAGGGGATCCGATTGTTTTTTGGTTGTTTTTGTTGACGGGAGTATATATCTGCGATTGGTTTACGCGCTTTATGCAGCAATTTTTGATCGCTAAAGTGGGGCAGCAAATCATATCGCATATCCGGAAGGAATTGTTCGGTAAGTTGAAACAACTACCTCTGTCTTATTTTGACAATAATACGCACGGTGATTTAATGAGTCGTTTAACCAATGACGTGGACAACATCAGTACGACGATTTCCGATTCGCTGACGCAATTGTTAATGCTTGGATTCACCATCATAGGCGTTTTGAGCATCATGCTTTATTTAAATGTGATCCTGACGCTCGTTGCGCTTACATCCGTTATATTGGTATTTATATTGACGCGGGCAATTACAAACCGCACGCGAATGTATTTTCGATTGCAGCAAAAATATCTCGGTAAAATGAACGGCGAGATCGAAGAAGGTATTTCGGGTCTGACTATGGTAAAGGCCTACGGACGCGAACAGGCGATGACCGAGCAATTCGAAAAAGAAAACGAAATGTTTTGCGACGTGGGTACGAAGGCGCTCATTTGGTCAGGCTACCTTATGCCCATTATGAACGTAATCAACAACATCAGCTTTTTGGCGGTAGCTACAGTAAGCGGAATAATGGCGGCAAAGGGATTGATTCCGCTCAGCATTGTATCCAGCTTTGTCCTTTACAGTCGTCAACTCAGCCGTCCCTTCATTGATTTAGCTAATATATACAATACATTTCAGACGGCAATTGCCGGAGCGGAGCGCGTCTTTGAAATCTTTGACGAACCGCCAGAACTTGCCGACGTTCCCGACGTAGTCGACGCCGAGAAGATAAAGGGAAGAATCCAATTCGAACACGTAAATTTCGGCTATCATCCGAAAAGACTCATATTAAAAGATCTCAATTTAGACGTTCCCGCCGGTACAAAAGTAGCTATTGTCGGAGAAACGGGAGCGGGAAAAACGACTATTGTCAATCTGCTTCCAAGATTTTATGATGTGACGGACGGGCGAATATTACTGGATGGGCATGATTTGCGGAATTATCGCAGAAAAGAGCTAAGGAACGCTTTCGGAATCGTACTTCAAGACGCTTCCCTATTTCACACGAGCGTGCTGGAAAACATACGTTACGGACATACGGACGCATCAAGAGCGCAGGTGGAAGCAGCCGCAAAATTGGCGGGAATCGACAGCATGATTCAAAGGCTTCCGCAAGGCTACGATACAATTTTAGGCGAAGGAGGAAGCGTACTCAGTCAAGGCGAACGACAATTGATCACCATCGCCCGAGCAATGCTCGCCGACGCGCCTATTTTGATTTTGGACGAAGCAACCAGCTCGGTTGATACTGTAACAGAACAGAACATCCGTCGGGCAATGCTTGTGATGACGGAAGGAAGAACCTCTTTCATTATCGCCCACAGATTATCGACGATTCGCGATTCCGACGTTATAATCTTGTTGAATCAGGGGCGCATCGTCGAAATGGGCAATCATGAAGAACTCATGCGCTTA
>CAYWKM010000055.1:0-10092 GCA_964459165.1 uncultured Clostridia bacterium | reverse complement strand
AAAATCGTTCAAAATCATCTTTCTTTTTGAAGGATCTGTGATATAATAGAATCGCAGCTTTCCCATGAGGGAGATTTTCCCGTCGATATTTCAGAGAAAAAAGGATCATTCAAGACCATGACGCAGACAGAAAACGAAAACAAATTTTTACAGCTTCTCTCCGTTCAGTTTCCGACGATCAATTCGGCCGCTGCGGAGATCATCAATCTTTCCAGTATGCTCAACCTTCCCAAGGGGACGGAACATTTCATTTCGGATATCCACGGGGAATATCCCTCCTTTCAGCATGTATTGAAGAACGGCTCCGGCTCTATCGCCAAAAAGCTCGGAGAGGAGTTCGGCGCTTCCCTTACGCAGAAGGAAAAGAGGGGATTGGCTACGCTCATCTATTACCCCGAAGAGAAGCTCGATTTCGTCGAGCGTTCGATAGGGAACAAAGAGGATTTCGACGAATGGTGCGAAAAGAGCATCACGCAGCTGATTCGGGTAACTCGGCGCATGGCTTCCAAGTATACGAAGATCAAGATTCGAGGCGCGCTCCATACCGAATTCGAATATATCATGGAGGAAATGCTCTCCATTCACGACGACGTGCCCGATAAGGAGGTTTATTACAACGACATCATCGGCGCAATCATCGCCACAGGCAGGGCGAAGGCGTTCATCATCGTCGTCTGCCGCCTCATTCAGCATCTCGCCATCGATCGCCTTCACGTTATCGGCGATATTTTCGATAGGGGGAGCGGCGCCGATCAGGTTATGGATCGTCTCACCCGTTATCATTCCGTCGATATTCAGTGGGGAAATCACGATATCGATTGGATGGGCGCGGCTTGCGGGAGCGAAGTCTGCATCGCAAGCGTCATTCGCATCTCGGCGAGATATAATAACCTCTCCACCCTCGAGGACGGGTACGGCATCAACCTCGTTCCCTTGTATCAGCTCGCGCTCAACGCGTATTCGGACGACGAGTGCGTCGACTTTACCTGCGAGGATCCCGAACTGGAAAAGAACAGCGTGGAGTATCGCACCCTTACGAAGGTCCATAAGGCGATCGCCGTCATTTTAATGAAGTTGGAGGGGCAGCTTTCCCATCGCCGTCCCGAATTCAATATGGAAGGAAGAATCTTTCTCGATAAGATCGATTACGAAAAGGGAACCGTTCTCGTGGAGGGACGGGAATACGAGCTTACGGATAAAAACTTTCCGACGATCGATCCGAACGATCCTTATCGGCTCAGCGCGGACGAAGAGAAAGCGGTAAAAAAGCTGACGAGCGCGTTCGTTCAGTCGGAAAAGTTACAGAGACACGTCGATTTCCTCTATTCCAAGGGGAGTATGTACCGCATCTATAACGGAAATCTTTTGTATCACGGCTGTATTCCCATGGACGGAGACGGACGTTTCGTGAAGGTGACGTTGCGCGACGGGGTATTTTCCGGAAAAGCGCTCTACGACGAATTGGAAAAATGGGTGCGCAAGGCGCGATTTGCCGACGATCCCGAAGAGAAGAGCTACGGGCGCGACATGATGTACTTCATCTGGGGGAACGAGAAATCTCCTTTGTTCGGCAAGGATAAAATGACGACGTTCGAGCGGTATTTCGTCACGGATAAATCCCTTTACAAGGAGGCGAAAAACGCCTACTACGCTTTGATTGACAACCCGCTCGTCGTAAAGAAAATTTTTGAGGAATTCGGTCTCGATTTCGAGACGGGGCACATCATCAACGGACACGTTCCCGTCAAGCTCAAGGACGGCGAATCGCCCATTCACTGCGACGGAAAGGTCCTCATTATCGACGGGGGCTTCTCCAAGGCGTATCAGAAGGTTACGGGAATCGCCGGTTATACGCTCGTCTCCAATTCGAGGGGGATGAAGCTCGTCGCCCTCGAACCCTTCGTTTCCGTGGAAGACGCGGTAAAGAACGAATACGACATTCATTCCTCTACGACGCTGGTAGACTACGAATCCAAACGAAGGGTCGTAGCCGACACCGATCGCGGGCGGGAAATGAAAGGGAAGATCGAGGATCTCAAAAAGCTGATGGACGCTTACCGCAACGGCGATATTCGCGAGAGATAGCTTCCGAAAAGAACCGCCGCGGCAGAGGGAAAGTTTTCTTTAAAAATCCTTGACAAAGAGAGAGAATCCGTGATAGAATAAAAACAGAATCGCAACCGACGGGATAGAATGCAGAAACGACTGCGAGGGAGCGATTTAAAGAGAAGCCGACCGTCTGGGCACGAATACGTTTGGTTATTCTGCCTATCATAAAGAATAGAGAAAGCGTATTCGAAAGAAGAATACGCTTTTTGTATAAAAAGGAGAAAATTTTATGAACGCATGGAGAAGCTTTCAGGCAGGCAAATGGCAGGAAGAGATTAACGTCAGGGATTTTATTCAGAAGAATTATACGCCTTACGAAGGAGACGCTTCCTTTTTAAAGGGGACGACGGAACGAACGGAAAAATTATATTCCGAAGTGAAAGAGCTTTTTATCGAAGAGAACGCGAAAAACGGCGTGCTCGGCGTAGATGTGGACAGGGTCTCCAGCATTCTTTCTTATCCTCCCGCCTATATCGATAAAGACCTCGATATCATCGTGGGGCTTCAAACGGAGAAGCCGTTGGTTCGCGCCGTCAATCCGTTTGCCGGCAAGCGGAACGCCGAACAGGCGTGCGAGGCTTACGGCTATGAGATGAGCGACAGGGTCAAGGATTTCTTTAAATACCGTACCACGCACAACGACGGGGTATTCCGCGTCTATACCGACACAATGAAAAAGGCGAGGCACGTCGGTCTTCTCACCGGACTTCCGGACGCATACGGAAGGGGAAGAATCATCGGCGATTACCGTCGCTGCGCTCTGTACGGCATGAATTATCTGATCGAACAGAAACAGAAGGACAAGGAAAGATTGGGCGAAAACTTCATGAGCGAGGAAAACATTCATCTCATCGAGGACGTCGCCAAGCAGATCGAATTTATGAAGCAGCTCGTTTCCATGGCGCAAGCGTACGGCTTCGATATCACCCGTCCCGCCTCCAACGCGAGAGAGGCGATCCAATGGCTGTATTTCGCCTATCTCGGCGGTCAGAAGGAGCAGAACGGCGCGGCGAACAGCATCGGCAGGATTTCCGATTTTATCGATATTTATATTCAACGCGATCTGGCGGAAGGAACGCTCGACGAGCTGCACGCGCAAGAATTGATAGACGACCTTATCATTAAAATGAGACTTATCCGTCATTTACGGACGAAAGAATATAACGAGCTCTTTGCGGGCGATCCCGTCTGGGTCACCTGCTCGATCGGGGGGACGAGTGAGGACGGCAGAACGATGGTTTCGAAGACCTGCTTTCGAATTCTCAACACCCTCTACAATCTCGGGCCGAGCGCCGAGCCGAACATCACCGTTCTCTGGTCGCAGAGCCTTCCCGAAGCGTTTAAAAGGTTCGCGGCGAAGGTTTCCGTAGACACCGATTCCATTCAGTACGAAAACGACGACGTGATGAGAAAGCAGTTCGGCGACGATTACGCGATCGCCTGTTGTGTCTCCGCGATGAAGGTCGGCAAGCAGATGCAGTTCTTCGGAGCGAGATGCAATCTCGCCAAGGTCCTCCTCATGACGTTAAACGGGGGGAAGGATGAAATTTACGGAGAGCAGATCGCGCCGGAGGGAAAGGTTTACGAGGAGGGGAAGCCGCTCGACTACGAGGAAGTCGTCTCCGATTTCAAGCGGTACGCCGCATGGATGGCGAATCTCTACGTGAATACGATGAACGTCATTCATTATATGCACGATAAATACGCATATGAGCGGTTGATGATGTCCTTCCACGACACCGACGTGGAGCGGCTGATGGCGTTCGGCGTGAGCGGACTCTCCGTACTCGTCGATTCCCTCTCCGCGATCAAGTACGCCAAAGTGATCCCCGTTAAGGACGAAAGGGGCGTGATCACCGATTTTAAGACGGAAGGGGATTTCCCCAAGTACGGCAACGACGACGACCGTGCGGACGAGATCGCCGAATGGGTGACGAAATTCTTCCATGAGGAGCTTTGCAAAACGCCCGCTTACCGCAACGCGAAGCATACGCTGTCCATTCTCACCATCACGTCCAACGTCATGTACGGGAAGAAGACGGGCGCGACGCCCGACGGGAGAAGGAAGGGCGAGCCCTTCGCTCCCGGAGCGAACCCCATGCACGGGAGAGATTGCGAGGGGGCTCTCGCTTCCCTCAATTCCGTCGCGAAGATTTCCTATTGCGATTGCATGGACGGGATTTCAAACACCTTCTCCATCACGCCCGCCGCGCTCGGCAAAGACGAGGACGGGAGAGTTTCCAATCTCGTCAATCTTCTCGACGGCTACTTTATTCAGGACGCGCACCATCTGAACGTGAACGTTTTAAACCGTCAAAAGCTCATCGACGCGATGAACGATCCGACCCTGTATCCCACGCTCACCATTCGCGTCAGCGGGTACGCGGTAAACTTCAATAAGCTCACGAAGGATAAACAGCTCGAGGTTATCTCGCGCACCTTCCACGAAAAATTCTGATTCGTCTCGTAAGGAGAGGGGGAAAGAGTGAAAGTTCATTCGTTTGAATCGCTCGCCGCAGTAGACGGGGAGGGGTTGCGCTACGCCGTATTCCTTTCCGGCTGTCCGCTGCGCTGCGTCTATTGCCATAATCCCGATACGTGGGAGGGGGAAGGGACCGACTATACGCCCGAACGGCTCTGCGCAAAAATTTTGCGCTATAAACCCTATTTCGGAAAGGAGGGAGGAGCGACCTTTTCGGGCGGGGAGCCCCTTTTACAGGCGAAGGAGATCGCCGAGACGGGCGACCTTCTAAGAAAACACGGCGTAAATTACGCGATCGACACTTCGGGCGCGTTGCCGCTGACCGACGACGTAAAGAGGGCGGTTTCAGGCGCGCAGCTCGTCGTCTGCGATTTAAAGATGTTTCGTCCGGAGGATTTTTCAAAATATATGAAGGGGGATCTCTCCCTCGTCTTCGCTTTCCTCGATTACTTAAAGGAAATCGGGAAAAAGACGTGGATCCGCACCGTTATCCTTCCCGCAATCAACGATAGCGAGGAGAAAATCAGGGGCTATGCCGAAATCGTAAAGAGCTATCCGAACGTGACGAAGTATGAGCTGTTAGGGTTTCATACGATGGGATTCTACAAATACGAGAGGCTCGGGCTTTCCAATCCTTTAAAGGATACTCCGCCGATGGAGGAAGGGAGGCTGGAAGAATTGCAGCGGTATGCGGATCGAATCGTCATGAATCCGTAGCTTTCCCTTTGGAAAAGCTGAAAAAATGCTCCTTGCTCCTTGACGAAAGGCTTTTTACGGTGTATAATATAAAAGCAGAGTTATATTTTAAAGAAAAACGCTCTGTCGTTTGTCGAAGCGGATCAAAAAGAGAATCGAACGGCGTCTTCCGTCCGACGCCGATCAAAAAAGGAGACATCGAATGAAATATTGTCCGGAATGCGGAGCAAAATTGAACAGTAGTCGGTTTTGTCCCGACTGCGGCGCGGATCTCGCCCATTACTACACGGCATTGAACGAACCCGATCCGGAATCCCAAGCGACGAGGGAAGAGCAATCGCCGAAGGAGAAGAGGCTCCGCATCTTGGCGGACTTCGAGCTGCGGGATTGCGTCGTCGTGCGCTATTTGGGAAAGGGCGGAAAGGTCGTCATTCCCGACGGCGTAACGGCGATCGGCGACGGCGCGTTCTACCGCTCCGGCGTAATCAAGGAAGTCGTCTGTCCCGAAAGTCTGAAAGAAATCGGCAGGGAAGCGTTTTATTACTGTTCCGAGCTGGAAAGGATTTCCCTTTCCTCCGATTTGGAAAGGATCGAAGACAAAGCCTTTCAGGGCAGTTCGATTATCGGAAGCCTCCTGCTTCCCCCCAATTTAAAGAGCATAGGGAGAAGCGCGTTTGAGGATTGCGGGCGGTTGAACGAGATCGCGATACCCGCTTCCGTTCAGTCGATCGGACAATCCGCGTTCATTTCCTGCGAGCGGCTCGTTAATATTCACGTCGATAAGAAAAACAAGACGTTCTCTTCCGTGGACGGCGTTCTCTTCGATAAAGAAAAGAAGATCCTCCTGTGCTATCCCGCCGGAAGGACGGAAAAGAGCTACGGCATTCCCTCTTCGGTGAAAAAGGTCGCTTCCTCCGCGTTCTATGAAAATAACGCGTTGGAGGCTATTCACATTCCCGCCGGCGTGACGGGGATTCAGAGCAACGCTTTCCTCTGCGCGAAGAATTTAAAGAAAATCAAGGTTTCCGCCGGAAATAAATATTATTGCGACGTCAAAGGCGTACTCTATAATAAAGAGAAGACCGTCCTCGCCGCTCTCCCTGCGGCGTTGGAGGAATCCCTCTTTCGGATTCCCGACGGGGTTGTGGAGATAGGGGAAAACGCCGTCGTCGATTATCGAAGACTCGTCGAAGCGACGATTCCTTCGAGCGTGAGAAAGATCGGCTCGAATTCCTTTTACGGCTGTAATAATCTCGAAAGAATCCTCGTGGACGACAGAAATCCCTGCTTTGCCGAAATAGACGGCGTACTCTACAACAAAGAGCGAACCGTCCTTCTGCGCTACCCCGCGAATCGGACGAAGAATTATCTTGAAATTCCCGAAGGCGTGAAACGCATCGAGAAAGCGGCGTTCGCATACAGCCATTCCCTCTCCGGCGTCATTTTGCCGACGACGATGGAAATGATCGGCGAATTTGCCTTCTTCCACTGCGACAATTTAGGTTACGCTTACGTTCCCAAGGGCTTTAAGGAGGCGTGCGAAAACACCTTCCCCTCAAACTGCGTGGTGACGGAAAAATAAAAACAAAACGAAAAAATCCGATTTGCATTCGGATTTTTTATTTTTCGAAATTTTTTTGTTATGTATTGACATTCTATCATCAAAATGATAAAATAAAATTATAAACTAACAAAGGAAATCAATCTCATGGTAAGGAAAAAATTGACGCTGTATCACGGCTCGGAAAAGGTTATCGAAAGGCCGGAAGCCTCGCTCGGAAAAAAGACGAACGAATTCGGTCAGGGCTTTTATTGCACGCTACATAGAGAGCTCGCCTGCGAATGGGCGGCGAGGAACGGCGGGGGAAAAGGGATCGTCAACGGTTATTTTCTGAACACCGCGAAGATGCAGACGCTGGACGTCACGGGCGAGGGGAATCTCATGACGTGGCTGGCTCTCCTCGTCAAAAACAGGGCGTTCGCCTTAAACACGTCCGTCAGCCTTTCGGCGAAGGGATATCTGCTAAAAAATTTTCTCGTCGATCTCACGCCGTACGACGTGGTCAAAGGATATCGCGCGGATAACTCTTACTTCTCCTTCGCGGAGGAATTTATCAATAATCGCATCTCTTTCGGCGCGTTGAAAAAGGCGACGTCGCTCGGGAAAGAGGGCGTTCAATATTTTATCCGAAGCGAACGGGCGTTTTCTTCTTTAAAATATCTTTTCAGCGAAGAATCGAACGATCCCGTCTATTATTCCCGTTCTCTCAATCGCGATATGCAGGCGATGGCAAAATTAGAAAAGGCGAAAGGGGCGGAAAAAGATCCGCTCTTCATCAAAGAGATCATCAAGGAGGGACTGAAAAATGGCGACGCGCGCTTACAATGAGTTGTACTTAAAGAACGCCGCCTCGGCGCTCGGCGTCATGTTCGATTTCGCCGTCAAATACCGCAAGGAAAATCTCGATGATTTTTTTAAAAAATTCATCGATTCGGGCGTAGCGGAACAATTTGAAAACGGCAATCCCGCCTATATCAGCGGTTCTACGGGCGTAGATCTTTACCGCGCCGTCACGGGAGATTTTACCTCCTCCATGCCCGAATATATGTCTATGGCGAAGACGGCGGAATATTGGGCGGGCTCCTCCATCGCTTACTACCAATGGTATACTTCCCGTCGATTTTTAGAGATCGTGCTCGTCGTGCCGATCAAAGAGCTGATCGGCTGGTATCCTTCCTTTCGCAAAGAGGATGCGAGCGTTTTCGTGGCGGAAATCGAAAAACGCATGAGAAAGAGAAAGACGAATCTCGAATACTTCCGCTCCCTTGCGGGAATGTCTCAATCGGAATTGGCGGCTTTAAGCGGCGTGGATATCCGTTCCATTCAGATGTACGAACAGCGCAGAAACGATATTTCAAAAGCGCAATTCAACATTCTGTTCGCCCTCTCCAAGGCGCTCGGATGCAGCGTGTACGATCTGACGGATAAAAACAACGATCGCCCCCTGTCCGATACCGACGAACGTTATCTCCCCGATCTGTTCAAAAGGCAGCTTTTGACGGATCTGAGACGGAGACAAACCTCCCTTCCTTATCCCGACGCGAACACGGCGAGGAGGCAGGCGATTCTCTTTGAAAAAGCTTACGGATATCCGGATTTATTCCCTTATGAAGCGCTTCGTTTCGAAGGGGGAAGCTATACGATTCCGAGAGAGCCGTTGATCGGGGGCTGGAACGACTATTGGCTTAACGCCCTTTCGAAGGAAGGCGCCGCCGAAGAGGAGATCGAATCCAAAGAAAAGACGTTTACGAAACTCGTCGAGGACGCGTTGAAAAAATCTCAACCGATCGGAGCGCAGACGTCGGGAGAGGACGGGCGAAGCGTACTCTCGGCGGGATTCCTCGCCGAAGCGATCTTATCGGCCGCCGCGCTGATACAGAGGTCGGTATAGAGAAAGAGAGGAAAAAATGGAACGCTACCGACGCAAAGTTTTTTATTACGAAACAGACAGAATGGGAGTTACTCACCATTCCAACTATATCCGTTGGATGGAAGAAGCGAGGATCGACTATCTCGATAAGATCGGCTTCAATTACGCCGCGCTGGAAGAAAGGGGGATCTCTTCTCCCATTCTCGAAGTGGAATGCCATTATAAACGTTCGACCACCTTCGACGAGGAAGTGGAAGTCCGTACTTGGTTAAAGGAATATCGGGGGGTAAAGATCGTCCTCGGCTATCGAATCGTCAAAATCGCAGACGGAACCGTCGCCGCGGAGGGGAGTTCGAAAAATTGTTTTTTAACCGCCGACCGCAAGCCCGTGCTCCTGCGAGACGTTTATCCCGAATTTGACGAGAAGCTCAAAGAGCTGATCGAACCCGATCCCGTATGATATGCTGTACCGCAATTTGAGTCCTTACCTGGTCGAAAAGTACGGATGTCGCGTCTTCAAAATCTGTATCGACGGCGGATTCACTTGCCCCAATCGCGACGGCAATTGCGGCAGGGGCGGCTGCATTTTCTGCGGGGAACGGGGAGCGGGCGAACATATCCGCAAGACTTCCGTTCGCGGACAGATCGACGCCTATTTCCGTCGGAAGAGAAGGGCGGGGAAGTTTATCGCCTATTTTCAGAATTTTACAAACACTTACGCGCCTATACCCGTGTTAAAAGAGAGGTACGACGAAGCGCTCTCCGCCGATGACCGCATCGCCGTGCTTTCCGTGGGGACTCGTCCGGACTGCGTCACGGAGGAGATCGCTTCCCTCCTCGCTTCCTATAAAAAGCGGGCGGACGTATGGGTAGAGCTCGGTTTACAGACGGCGAACGATCAAACCGCCGACCGCATTCATCGGGGATATCATAAAGAAGCGTTCGATCGGGCGGTCAGACTGCTGAACGAATACGACCTTCCCGTCGTCGCCCACATCATAATCGGGCTTCCCGGAGAAGGAATCGGGGAGACAGAGAAAACCGTCGATTATCTGAACGGCTATCGCCTATTCGGGATTAAAATTCATTCCTTATACGTGACGAAGGACACGCTTCTCGCGCAGATGTACGAAAGAGGGGAGTATGCGCCGATCTCGCTGCAATCCTATGCGGAACAGGCGGCCGCCGTCATCGCTCGCCTCTCGCCGGATGTTATCGTCCACAAGATAACGGGCGACGCGCCGAAAGAAATGCTGATCGCGCCGGAATGGAATCTCGACAAGAACGGAATCTTGAATCGCCTGAACGGCGTTTTAAAAGAAAAGGGTTGGTTTCAAGGCTGTCTCTATCGAAAGACGTAAAAAAGGACAAACG
>CAYWKM010000054.1:0-10167 GCA_964459165.1 uncultured Clostridia bacterium | reverse complement strand
CAAAAAAGTGAACAATAAAAAAGGCTTTGTCGGCAGAAAGTGAACAAAAAAACCGATCGACGAAAGGGAGTATCGCGCAAAGGCTTCTCTCAAGCCGTCTTTTTCCGTCGCTTCTTCGTAAACAGGATCTCTCCCCGCCGCTTTCTTCGATATTCTTAAAAGGAAGGGTTCGCCTAAAAACAAAACGCCTTCCGCGGTACAGCCGCAGAAGGCGTTCACAATTTTTTTGATAAAATTTTACTTCGCGTTTTTTTCGGCGATCTTCTTGTTTAAGAAGCCTACTCCGTTTTAAACGTTATGTTTCTGAAAATATAATCGAAGGATTCTCCGAAAATAAAATCGCGATTCTTTTCGTTATCTTCGATTTCCCCTCTCGAAATTTTTAAAGCGATGCTGAGAGCGGTATTGATGACCAATGTCCAAAGAAGAGATCTGTCGAATTTTTGATATACATCGGAATTCCGGACAATCGCGCCTATCTTGTCTAAAAAGACGGAATATACCTTTTTCTGTTCTTCCAGCGTCTCGTCCGAAAAGAAGGAGGAGTTGCGATAAGAATAGTAGTATTGCGTCTTATCCGGATTCTGAATGAGATAATCCATATAGACGTCCCAAACCTTTCTTACAGAGCCCTGCCAATCGGAACAATCAAACGGACACTCCGCCAAAACATCCGCGATCTCTTTGTCGATGGTTAAAAGGGCGGTCACCATCAAATTAACCTTCGTTTTAAAATGAGAAAAAATCGTGGCTTCGTTAATCTTACTTAAAGACGCGATCTCTTTTGTAGACAACTGTCTGCCGACGCCCTTCTTTGCGCCTAAAAATATTGTTTGTTTGATGATTCTTTCGTTGCAATTTTTGATCATTTTTTCTTCCCTGATATTCTGTATTTTTTTTCATGCACTGTTTCCGACGCTAAAAATTCATTAACGACGTGCACTACCCGTTATCGACTTTTTTATCGTCAATGAAATCTCTTCGTGTTTGATTATAACAGCAATTCAAATAAAAATCAAGACTTTTTTTATTGTTTTTGTAAGAAATATTAAAAAATTTTATAAAATTTTGAAATTTTGCCCTCTTAATCCGAATAATGAATCGAATTTACAAAAAAACGAGGCTCCTTCCGTAAAAATTGGGAGCGCGGCGCTTTTTCGCGCAATTTTTTTGCGCTTTGAAAAATCTTTACGTCACTTCGATATCCCTGATGTTGATTTCATTGCCCGTCACGAGATAGGTATCGTAGCCGCCGCAACGCGGACATCGCTTGGCGCAGAGCGTCGTCTTGAAGGTTTCTTTGCAATTTCGGCAATAGGAAATTCCTTCAAGAACGATCAGCTCCAGCTGCGTCTCCCGCATGAAACGCGTTTTCTTTTTTGCCCATTCGAAGCATTCGGTAAAGAGCGACGGAACGACGGAGGAGACTTCCCCCACCTCCAAATTCAGCTTGACGACTTGATCGACGTCGTTTTCCAGCGCGATCGCCTCCACCTGCTTGATGACGTGCATGACGATTCCCAATTCGTGCATATCACTTTTCGGATTGCGCCTGTTTTTTGGCGAGCTTGAACGCGCGGCGCTTTTTCGCCATTTGCTTGGCTTCGTCCGAGCCGAGATTCCCCGCGATTTTAAACGCTCGTTTGATCGCGTACGACGCAAGTCCGGAAATCTTCTTTTCCGCAGGGCGCATATTCGTGCATTCGGGATGATCCCGGACAAGATGAATCGCGTCGAACCGGCATCTCGTCGTGCAGATACCGCAACCGATACATTTATTGGGGTCCACATAGGAAGCTCCGCAAGAGAGACATCGGCTCGTTTCGATCTTTACCTGTTCCTCCGTGAGCGTATTATGCGCGTCCTTAAAGGAATTTTTATAATCGATCGCTCCGTTCATGCCCGCTTCCTGTCTGCCCGACGTATCGTAAGAGGGATATTTCACGTCCTCCGTATCGATTCGATCGTAATGTCTGCGATCCCGTCCGATCGTCATGGACGCCTTCGGGCGCACGCGGCGATGCAGGCTTTCTGCGGCTTCGTGTCCCGCCGCGATCGCGTCGATGACGAACCGAGGACCCGTATATACGTCGCCGCCGACAAAAATATCGGGATCGTCCGTCTGATAAGTGAACTTATCCGCCACGGGATAATTGCCGTGCCAAAATTTGACGTTCGTGCCTTCGAGCAAATTCCCCCATTCGATGCTCTGACCGATGGCGAAGATGATATGATCGGCGTCGACGGCGATCGTCTCCTCCTCGTCGTACGCGGGAGAGAACTTACCCGTTTCGGGATCGATCGTACGGAGGCATCTCTTGAAGACGATTCCGCTCACTTTTCCCTCTCCGTCCGTGAGAACCTCCTTGGGTCCCCACGAAGGATTGACTTCGACGTTCTCTTCCTCCGCCTCGGCGATTTCTTCCTTGGTCGCAGGCATAGTCTCTCTGCTTTCCAAGCAGAACATCTTTACGCCGGACGCGCCCAAACGATGCGCGCTCCTCGCGCAATCGATCGCGACGTTTCCGCCGCCGACGACGATTACGTCGCCGTTCATCTTTTTATCGGGATTTTCGAGACAATCGCGCAGGAAGGTTACGGCGATATCCGTACCCTCCGCCTCGTCGTTTTTCACATGGGGACGCTTCCCTCCCTGACAGCCGATTGCGATATAGAACGCCTGATAGCCCTGTTCCTTCAATTGGGCGATCGTCACGTCCTTCCCCACTTCCACGCCGCAGCGAATCTCCGCTCCGAGCTCTTTGATTACGTCAATTTCCGAAGCGATTACGTCCTTTTCCAGCTTATAGCTCGGAATGCCGTATGCGAGCATACCGCCCGGACGATCGTTCTTCTCAAATACCGTAGGGCGATATCCCATCTGCGCGAGATAGTACGCCGCGCTGAGTCCCGCAGGTCCCGCGCCGACGATAGCGATTTTTTCCTTAAATTCTCCGTGAACGGAAGGGATCACCTTTTCGGGAACGTAACGTTTTTCTTCCTCCCTTTCGAGATCGGAAACAAACTTTTTGACCGCGTCGATAGAGACGGGCTGATCGATGTTCCCTCTCGTGCAGGCGAGCTCGCACTGCTTGTTGCAGACGCGACCGCATACGGCGGGCAGGGGATTTTCCGTCTTTATCATCGCGAGCGCCTCGCGGTATTTTCCCTCGCGCGCAAGCTTGAGATAGGCCTGTACGGGAACGTGCGCCGGGCAAGCCGCCTTGCAGGGAGAGCTTCCGCTGTCATAGGTGTTGGAAAGTCTGGCGGTGTCGCGATAATTTTCGTCCCACGCGTATTCGCCCCAAATGAGCTTATCGGGGAGGGGCGCATGAGGATATTGTACGTCGGAACCGTCCTTGCGGCAAAGCTTCTGCCCCAATTTAACCGCTCCGGCGGGACAGGATTCCACGCATTTCCCGCACGCCACGCAATTCTCCTTCGTCACCTTAGCGGTATAGGCGCTTCGGGACAGATTCGGCGTATTGAAGAGAAGGGAGGTTCTCAGCGCGTTGCAAATTTCGACGTTGCAATTGCAGATATCGAAGATTTTATTTTCGCCGTCGATATTGGTGATTTGATGAACGTAGCCGTTCTTTTCCGCCAATTCGAGAATTTCCAAAGCTCTCTCTTTCGTGATGTAATGAGCGCGTCCCGTCTCTACGGTATAATCCGCCATATCTCCGAGCTGAATACACCAATCGTCTACGTCGTCGGCGCAACCGTCGCCGAGAAACCCGCGGGAAGCCCTGCACGAGCAGATACCGGCGGAAATATGCCCTTCGTATTTTTTCAGCCAATAGGAAATGTGCTCCAAATCTACCGATTGATTTTCCGCGTCGATCGCCTTTTCTACGGGAATGACGTGCATCCCCACGCCGTCGCCGCCGGGAGGAATCATCTGCGTGATCCCCGCCAAGGGAACAAACGTCATGCGCTCGAAGAAGGAAGCGACCGCAGGATTCTTTTCGATGCGATCCATCGTGGAATTGAAAAGCTCCGCCGAACCGGGAACGAAGAAAGGAAGGCGGTATCTCTTGATACGGGGTCTGTCTTTGAGTTCGCCGTAATGATCGTAATTGTCGCCGTAGTCGTATTCCAGAATGCCGACGTTCGCCATCTCGTCGAGAAGCTTTTGAAGCGAAATCGGCTCGTACTCTTTATTCATTTTCAGAAGCTCTTCAAACGTATAGAACCTTCTGAGCTTCATCTTGTTGGCGACGTCGCACATCTCGGGCGTGAGAACCTCTTTCAATCCCCAATATTCGGGAGCGTCCGAATCGAATCCGAGAATTTTATGGGGCACGACGTCTGTAATCTTTTTTCCTAATTTTATGTAGCGTTTATCGGGATTTTTTTCTCCCTGATATTTGCTGATAATTTTATCGTTCTGCGCAGGCATGGTATTTCTCCTTCCAATCGTTCATAATCTTTAAAAAGTATTCTTCCAATTCCTTCATATTCCGCCCCGTCTTCGCGGACAAAGGAATCACCGTCGAACGGCAGTTCCTCCGCCTGACGTTTTCGACGCAGGCGCGGACGTCGAAGGGAAAGTAATCGAGCGTATCGATTTTATTGACGACGACCAGATCGCATTTTTGGAAAATCAAAGGATATTTGAGAGGTTTATCGTCTCCCTCCGGAACGGAGAGGATCATCATATTAAGGCACGCGCCCGTATCGAACTCGGCGGGACAAACGAGATTCCCCACGTTTTCCAAAAAGACGAGATCCAGATCCTCGATTCCGAGCTCGTCCAATCCCTGCTTCGTCATGGCGGCGTCGAGGTGACACATTCCGCCCGTATGCAATTGGACGGAGCGGCAACCCGTCTTATCCGCCACCTTTACCGCGTCGAGATCGTAATCGATATCCGCTTCCATTACGCCGATGCGGTAAACGGAGGACAGGCGGTTGATTAAAGAGATCAACGTCGTCGTCTTGCCCGCCCCCGGAGAGGACATGACGTTTACCAAAAATACGCCCTTCCCCTTTAAGTACGAGCGAAGCTCCTCCGCCTCCGCGTCGTTGTCCTCGTATACGCTCTTCGATAATTGAATTACCCTTACCTTCTTCATTCCGCAAACTCCGATTTTCAAAAAAGAACCTTCGGAAAGAAGCCCTTTTTTAAATTTTCCTAAATCAGAAGAATCTTCTAATCAAATCGCGGCTGTATTCGGCGGTTTCTTCCATATCGCCGAAGGACATCACCTCGCCCGCGTAATAGGTATTGTCTTTGCCCTGCATCGCCTCTACCTTTTCATACCAGCCGTCGGCATAATCCTTGGAGGATACGTGAGGGAAGTAGTACCAGTCGTCGATCCGCTCGATCTTTTCCACCTTTCTGCCGCAGATCTCCATATCCTTTAACGTGGTAGCTTTTGCCTCTTCAAAAGGAACGTCTTCCATTCCCTCATGGTTGCGGAGAGTAAACGTTACGACAGGCTGATCGGTCACCTCTTCCTGCGGCCAGCGATGATAGAATACCATGAGGTGTCCGCGCGTCTCGTTCGTCATATTCTCGAAGAAATAATAGGAAATTTCGGGCGTGTTTCCCTCCTCCGTTCTGACCGCCATCGTAAAGTATTCCTTATGCTGAATCTTGGAGAAGAGCTCCGTCTCTTCTTCGCGGGGATCGCCGTATTTTAAGAACAGCTCGAGCGGCGTGCAGATAATCAGCTTGTCAAATTCTTCCACTTTGCCGTTGACCGTAACGTAAACTTTATCGTTTTTTCTTTCGATATTGGTAACCTCCGAATTTAACACGACGGGATTTTTCAGATTTCTGTTGACCCCTTCCCAAATAGATTGCGTGCCGTTTTTCCATGTCCAAAGCTTACCGGTGGAAAGAAATTGTCTGACGGTAAACGCGTCCAGATACTTTAAGACGTACGCAGCGGGAATCTCGTCGAAATATCCGTAGCCGAAGGAGGTGAAAGGACCCTTCCATACAAGGGTAGCATCCTCGCATTGATTCAGTTTCAGGAACTCGGAAAAAGGCATGCTCAAATCTTTGAGGTTGGGATTTTCCCCTTCGATATGCGCCAGCTTCATTTCGGGCGAAGGACAGGGTCCCTCGTATCTGCCTTGCGAAACGCCGCGATGACCGTTTACGTCATATCCCTTATATTTCGTCTCAAGGAGCTTGGAAAGCTTCTTCAGCTTCAAGAGCTTTTTCAAAAGGGCGAGCTTGGAGGATTTCTGAGGCGTTCCGTCCACTTTCATAAACTTTCTGCCCATGGGAGGACCGTCTAAATGCGTCGTCTTGCCGAACTCTTCGCATTCGTGAACGGCGAAATAGGTGTCGCACCCCATGACCGCGCCCATTTCGATGGTACGGTCTTCCCACTTGCCGTCTTTGGTCTTGACCTTCATCAGCGGCGAGAACGCCTTGCCTCCGACGCGGTCGGACTTTTCGTAAACGACGTAATTCGTGTAGCCCTGTTTTTCAAGGTACATTGCCGCGCTCGTTCCGGCGGGGCCGCCGCCGATGATGCAGATTCTTTGATTGAGATTCTTCATTTGATTTTCCTCCCGAAAATATATTTTTTTACAATATTATACGCTCTTTTTTTTAAAATGCAATATCTTATAAGATTATTTCTTTCTTTTTTTTAATCCGATCGTATAGCGATTTTTCACGTCGAGCAAAAAGAGAATTTCGAACAAACTCCGAAAGACTTCGGCTTCCTTTTCCGCGCCTTCGAGCGGCACGGATACCTCTTCCGCCCCGTCCGAATGCCGACGGTTAATCTCCTCCCTGCCTTGATCGAAAAAAATCCACAGCGTTCCGTTCTCCTTTAACAGCTCGAACGCTTTTTTTGCGAACAGCCGCTTATCCGGAAAATGCGGATAAGCGTCGAAGACTAACAAACAGTCGTACGCCGAATCTCCGGAATAGGCGTAAAAATCCGCCGCGATATAGTTGACGAGAGCGTTACATTCGTTGCGCTTCGCCTTCTCTATCATCTTTTCCGATAAATCGACGGCGTCCACGCGCAACCCCATGGACAAAAGACAACCGTCCAGCACGCCCGAGCCGCAGGCGACGTCAAGAACGCGATCTCCCTCCTTCAGCGGTACGACGGAGAGAAACGATTGAATTTCCCTTTGCGTGAGAGGACAACTCTCCCGCCACCCCGCCGCCTTACCGTCGAAAAAAGCGCGCTGAGCCTCGGCGTTTCTTTCCAGCTGTTCTCTATCCATTTTTTACCTTCGATATTTCTTTCCTCAGATATTCCTCCAATCCGTCTATCCCCTCGTCTTTCATTCCGGAAGTAAAGAATACGGGAACGTCCTTATTTCTCAAACGTATATTCTTCTCCGCTTGCTCGAAAGAAAAATCGAAAGCGGGAAGAACGTCCGTCTTCGTCACGGCGACCAACGAGGCGACCTCGAACATGAGCGGATATTTGAGCGGCTTGTCGTCTCCTTCGGGAACGGACAGGAGCACGAGATTCTTCGTCGAGCCGGTATCGAATTCCGCAGGGCAAACGAGATTGCCGATATTTTCCAAAACGACGAAATCAAGACCCTCTGTTCCGAGAGCGAGGAGCGATTCGTACGACATTTGGCAGGTGAGATGACATGCGCCGGCGGTGTGAATCTGTACGGTCTTTACGCCCGTCTCTTCGTCGATTCTCTTTGCGTCTACGTCGGAATCGATATCGGCTTCGATCACGCCGATCTTATAATCCTTTTTTAAGCGGTTGACGAGATTGACGATCAACGTCGTTTTCCCGCTTCCCGGCGAGGACATGACGTTCAGGAAGAAAATCTTCTTTCTCTTCAATTCCTCTCTGATCTCTTTCGCCTGAGCGTTGTTTCTCGAACGAATATCCTCTTTGATTTCAACGATTTTTACGGTATTCATTATGGGCGCTGCTCCCTTAACGCTTATTTCAATAGTTGCGCTCGCTTCCGGCTGAATTGGAAAACTCTACGTTACGGATTTTTTGATATCCGTCGAGCAGATATTCGGAGTCCTTTCCAAACGCACAACCTGCTTGCCGTGCTCCTCGCACCATTTGATCGCTTGCGCAAAACCGCTGTGATTTTGATCGCCGCCTACGATAAACACGTCGAACTCTATCTTCTCGATATCCTCTTCGACGTGACGGTACTCCACGACGCGATCCACATACCTGATCGCCGCAACGATTTCTTTGCGCTGTTCCGTCGTGTATAGCACCTGTGCGTTCGGCTTCGTCTTTAAAATTTCTTCTCCCCTCTGAACGGCTACCACTAAATAATCGCCGTATTGTTTGCATCGTTCAAAAAGTTTCAGATGACCGTAATGAAAATAATCGAAAACGCCGAAGGTTAAAACTTTTTTCATCATGTTAATTTTTTATTTTCCCTTTTTCCTTGCGTCATCGCCGTGTCGACCTTTTCGGCGGATACCCGATGAATATTTTTGCGGTAAGCAATCGAATCCTTTCCAAAAGCCCTTCGCCCTTTCCTCAACCGCCGCTGCTTTCGCTTTCCTCCGGCGCATACGCCTTAAATTCGTGATGCGGCGTTCGCTTTTCCACGGGAGGAAGCTTCATATAATCGCCGTAAAAGGCTTTCAGCCAAGCGTCGTATCCCTGCGGAACGCGATAGTTCTTCCCTTCAAATTCCATGAGAACAAAACTGCTGAATATATTTTTATCGCATAAAATCTCGGTGATGGACGTAAAATTTCCCACTCTTTCCGTCTGCATATTTTGAAACCTTTTGGAATTCTCAACAATTTTTTTACAAAAATAATTTTTAGGAAACACCGACAAAAACGGATAGATCAATTTCTTGACGAGACAAGTCAAAGGTCTCGTCTTATCGAAATACACTCTGTCTCTCGTGCTGTATAAAGAGCGATACCTCTTCCCCTTTTTATACATTTTTTTTGCCGTTTCATCGTCGTCGGGAGCATTGTCGTAAACAAACACATCGATGTTCACCGACGACTTTACTCCTTTCTCGTCCGGCTCGTACAGAACGGTTCGCGTGTCCAACACTTTGATAAAGGGGTATAAAAAATCGGGATTGTTCTCCACCGAGTAGGCTTTATAAACGTCGTTTTCCTCATTAAACAACCGCATAAATTTATCATAGTCCGGCCGCAACATACCCAAATCGATATCGTCGTCCCACGGAATATATCCCTTATGTCTTACGGCTCCCAGCAAGGTTCCGCAGTCGAGCCAATAATTTATATGATGTTTCTCGCAGAACGCGGCGACTTTATCTAATATTTCCAGTTGAATTTTTTTTAATTCGGTCGATTCTATCGCTCTCATAGCTCTGTTTTCCCTCCGGATAAGACGAAACGTTCGGATTCCTCCTTCTTTTAGCGGATAATCTTTACGAATAAAAACAAAAGCTCCTCGGCGTCCCGTATCTTTTCAGCGACATATAATATCTATATTATCATTATATCCCAATTCCTTCGATAAGTCAATACCGAAGCTTGCAAATTTTCAGCAAAAAAATTATCCGAAGAGATTCCCTCTCGCTCTAAAAGCAACGAGCTCTGTCGAAAACAGAGCTCGCTCATAAATCCCCTTCATTTTTTCAAACCTTGGGGCTCGTCAAAAATGCCCTTGATAATTCGTAAACATATAAATCTCTTCGTTCCCCCCCCGTATCGGCTCCGATGCATTTTTTCTTATCTCCTTTTCCCGCATTCCCAATTTTTTCATAAGCGGAACGGATTTTTTATCGTCGGCTGTTTCGGCAAATATTTTGTCCGCCCCCAAAGCAGAAAACGCATAGTCGATCAAAGCGCGGCAGGATTCATACGCGTAGCCCTTTCTCCAATAATTCTTATTGAAGATCCAGCCCATTTCGTAAACCCCGCTCTCTAAGGGAGAAAACAAGATATATCCGATCGCCTTCCCCGATCCTTTATGAACGACGGCCAACGCGCCTCTTCTTTCCAAACAAAAACTTTTAAGAAAAGCGGAGGTCTTTTCAAAGTCGTATGGCGGTTCGACATATTCCATCGTCTGTTCGTCCCCTAAGATTTCCCAAAGGTCGTGGACGTCTTCCTCGCAGAACGCTCTCACCGCGACGCGTTCCGTTTCAATCATCATAAACAAACTCTCCTCCGATAACGCCAAAATCGCCGCATACAGCGATTTGTTTTTTTACAAAGTATCATTGATTCGACCTCGAGCTTTATGA
>CAYWKM010000053.1:0-10361 GCA_964459165.1 uncultured Clostridia bacterium | reverse complement strand
CGCGTCCGAGCGGTCCCTTCAAAAAGCGTTTTTGATATGATTGATTTCCTCCCCTATGATTTCGACGACGTCGAAACGGTAAAAGGAGTTCTCCGCGTCCGACAAATAGCAAGCGGCGATGTTTCTGTAACGTCTCCGTTTCTTTTCGTTTACCGCATCGCTCGGTTCTCCGAAAAGCTCGCTTGTCCTCGTCTTGACTTCGATAAAGACGATATCCTCCCCGTCCCGCGCGACGATGTCCGCCTCGCCGAAGGGAGTGGAATAATTTTTTTCTAAAATTTTATACTTTAATTTTTTCAGATACTTCGCGGCTTTCTTTTCGCCCGAAGCGCCTAAATTTTTGTTATGAAAGTTCTTCTGTGAATTCTGCACGGTCCGTGCTCCTTAATTCCTTGAATGTGCGCCTTTGTCCCGTAGCCCTTATTTTTTTCAAAGGCGTAATAGGGAAATTCTTCCGCAAACTGCGTCATCAGGCGATCCCTGTAAACCTTGGCGACGATGCTCGCCGCGCCGACGGAGTAGCACAGAGCGTCGCCGTGAACGATGCTCTCCTGCGGAACGGAGATATCCAGCGTCATGTTCCCGTCGGTGACGACGTAATCGGGCTTTATCTTCAATCGCTCGATTGCGTTCTTCATGCAAAGTCTCGTCGCCTGCAAAATGTTGATTTCGTCGATTACATCGTTATCGATCTCGCAGACGGCGTAATCGATCGCCCTTTCCCGAATGAGAACGTCGAGCTTTTTCCGCTTGCTTTCGGAGAGCCTTTTGCTATCGTCGATTCCTTCGATCAGAAGTTCCTCCTCGATCGGCATAACGACGACGGCGCACACCACGGGTCCCGCCAAAGGACCTCTTCCCACCTCGTCGCACGCGGCGATATAGCGATAGCCGAGCGCGTGCAACGCTCTCTCCCTTTCCGTCTTATCCGCTTTGTCCATCCTGTCAATCTTTCCCATTTTTTAAAACGCCAAATCCTCGTAATCCTTCGCGTCCTCAAAGGTGACCGGACCCAGCCTTCCCTTTCTCAAATCGTCCACGACGGCGCGGATTCCCTTTTCGTAATCGTAATCCCTGCCTCCCTTTAAAAGAAAGCCGCGACGCTTACATACCGCTTCGAGCATGGCGAGAGGCTGCGCATCCGTATCTTCGATTCCGTACCTTTCCGTCAATCTTTCCGGATAGAGAACGGAGAGCTCTCTCAAAAGCTCTAACGCGATCTCGTCCATGGCGAGAATGGCGTCGTTGATGCTCCCGATGTACGCTAAATGCCTTGCGAGAAGCTGATCTTCGCAGGAGGGAGGCATTGTTCCCGGCGTATCCAAAAGGTCGAAAGAGGAGCATCTGATCCACCTGACCTGTTTCGTAACGCCCGCCTTATCGCCCGTCTCCGCCTTTTTTGCGCCGCTCAACAGGTTGATGATCGTACTCTTTCCCGTATTCGGAATTCCCGCCACCATAAAATGAAAGGAGCGAGTAATTCCCTTCGCTTCGGCGCGGTCGCGCTTCTCCTTGACCAGCGCGTCGAGTTTATCGATAATGAACCGCTTCGACGCTTGATTGTTTCCGCAAACCTTTACGGCGGGCTTCCCCTGCCCCTCGATGAGGCGAACGAATGCGTTTACCTTGGGGGGATCGGCAAGATCGCACTTATTCAGGACGTAGAGAACGGGTTTTTCGCCGAACAGCTTCTTTAAATTTTTATTGAGCGTAGCGGCGGGCGCCCTCGCGTCGAGCACGACGACGACCCCGTCGGCGAGCTTTCTTTCCTCCTCCATATTGCGCATGGCTTTGGTCATATGCCCGGGAAACCACTGTATTTTTTTCATAAACCCCTCCCGAACGGAAAAAGCTTCTCTCTTCCGTCCCCTTTTATTTCTTCAACAGATCGGGTCTCCTCTCTTCGGTAATTTTTAAAGCCTGTTCCCTTCTCCATTTGTCTATCCTTGCGTGATCGCCCGATCGAAGCGCTTCCGGAACGGAAAGCCCCTTATATTCGGGCGGACGGGTATACTGCGGATATTCGAGAAGATTTTCCGAAAAGCTCTCGTCCACCAATGAAGAAGCGCTGATCACGCCGTCCACGTAACGCGCGACGCAGTCGGCAACGACCATGGCGGGAAGCTCTCCGCCCGTCAAGACGTAATCCCCGATAGAGATTTCCTCGTCGATGTAAAGATCGATCGCCCTTTGATCCACCCCCTCGTAATGACCGCACAAAATCAACAGCCTGTCGCAAGAGAGAAGCTCGTATACCTTTTGCTGGCGGAACACCTGTCCTTTGGGCGACATATAAATCCTCCTCGCCTCGTGATTCGGATCCACGGCCTCGATGCACGAACCGATGGGCTGCGCCATCATCACCATCCCCGCGCCGCCGCCGAAGGGATAATCGTCGCATTTATTATGCTTATCCTCGGTGTAATCGCGGATGTTGTGAACGGCGATTTCCACCTTTCCTTCCTTTTGCGCCCTGCCGACGACGCTCTCCTTCAAGGGAGCGAACATTTCGGGGAAAAGAGTGAGAATATCGATTTTCATTTCTACATCGCCGCCACTTCGAGAAATCTTTTCCTGTCCACGACGAGCTTCTTATGCTCCACGTCCGCGACGATCACCACGCCCTTTACGGCGGGGAAGAGGATCTCCTTTCCCCCGTTTGAAAGGGTATAAATATCCGTCGCGGCGGAGACGACGTCCGTCACGACGCCGAGTCTTTCGCCCTTGTCGTCGAACACTTCGCATCCGATGATGTCGACGATATAATAGACGCCCTCTTCGAGCTCGGGCGCGTCCTCTCGCGCCGCTTCGATATTTTTGCCGCGAAGCGCTTCCGCCGCGTCGCGGTCGGCGACGCCGCGAAGAGACAAAAAGGCGGCTTCGCCCTCCACGCGGCAGAACAGAACCTTATAGCTCGCGCCGTCGATATAAACCGTTTTGAAATTTTTCAAATCCTTCGGGGAATCGGTGAAAGCCTTTACCTTGATTTCTCCCCGAATCCCCTGCGGCTTCAATACGTTCCCTATGATCAATCTGTCCATCTGTCTGTCAAAATCCCTTTCCTTGTCTTTTTATCCGCAAAACGACGTCGATGAAAGCTTTGTCCGCGTTTCTCTCCGCCGACGGCGTTTTTTTTGAATGTTTGAAAAGAGCCGAATTGATACAATTCGGCCCTCGGTGTTTCTTGTTCCGTCAGGCGTTCTCGCCCTCGGAAGCTTCGGCGGAAACGCCCTTTTCTTTAATCTCTACGGTATACTTTTTACCCTCTTTCGCGGCGGCGTTGCGCACGAGCGTACGAATCGCCTTTGCAATTTTACCCTGCTTGCCGATCACCTTGCCCATATCGGAAGAGGCGAGAAAGACGGTGACGTTGACGACGTTGCCGTCCTCTTTGACCTCGTATTCGATCTCGTCCTTTTCTTCGGCAAACTGATTTACGATATATTTAATTAAATCCAACATATTTTAAGTCCTTTCCCTCGACGGCAAATCAATTTTTCTTTCCTTTCTTGCCCTTCGTCTTGGAAGGGCTGAGCTTTGCGGACGGTTCGATCGCGCCGCTTTTCACGAGAAGCCCTTTCACCGTTTCGGTGGGCTGAACGCCCTTCGCGATCCAATCCCTCGCCTTGTCGTTATCGACGACGAGCTCCGCAGGCTCGACGGTGGGTTTATAATGACCGACGCAATCGATGTATTCGCCGGTAAGAGCCTTCCTCGCGTCTACGACAACGACGCGGTAAATAGGGTTCTTTTTGTCGCCCATTCTCATGAGTCTCATTTTTACTGCCATAAATAAAATACCTCCAAAAAATCCTTCTACATTTGAATTTTCTTTATTAAAAAGGCATTCGGAATTTGCCTTTGTTTCCCTTTAACTGTTTCATCAGCGTTTTGCTCTGCTCGAACTGCTTCAACAGCCGATTGACTTCGGGAATCGTCGTTCCCGAACCCGCGGCGATCCTCTTTTTCCTCGATCCGTTGATGATTTCGGGATTCTCCCGCTCCTGCGCCGTCATCGAAAGAATGATCGCTTTCGTGCGCTCCAGCTTCTTTTCGTCGACGTCGCCGTCCTTTATTTTCATCTTTCCCGCGTTCGGAAGCATTCCGATCAAAGCCTGCGCGCCGCCCATCTTCTTCATCGTCTCGAATTGATCGAGATAGTCGGAGAGGGTAAAGGAATTTTCTCTCACCTTCTTCTGCATCGCCTTGGCTTGCTCCTCCGAAATGCTCTCCTGCGCCTTTTCGATGAGCGATAAAACGTCGCCCATGCCGAGGATTCGGGAAGCCATTCTGTCCGGATAGAAAGGTTCGAGATCGCCTAATTTTTCCCCTACGCTGATAAACTTAATCGGTTTGCCGGTCACCGCCTTTACGGAAAGGCACGCGCCGCCCCTCGTATCGCCGTCGAGCTTGGTGAGGACAACGCCCGTGATTTCCAGCCTCTTATTGAAGGTATCGGCCACGTTTACCGCTTCCTGTCCGAGCATCGCGTCGATGGTGAGGAGAATCTCGGTGACCTCCGCTTTTTTCTTGATGTTTTCCAGCTCCCGCATCAGAGTCTCGTCTATTTGCAGCCGCCCCGCCGTATCGATGACGACGACGTCGAACCCCATTTTCTTTGCGTACGCGACGGCTTCCTCCGCCGTCTTTACGGGATTCTGAGCGCCCCTTTCGAACACTTCCGCCCCCGCGTTTTTCCCCACGACTTGGAGCTGATTGATCGCCGCAGGGCGGTAAATATCGCCCGCGACGAGCAGAGGACGCTTCCCCTGCTTCTTTAAATAGACGGCGAGCTTTCCGCATAGAGTCGTCTTTCCCGCGCCCTGCAACCCGCACATCATGATGACCGTGGGAGGACTGGGAGAAATTTCTATCTTCGCGTTCGTAGAACCCATCAAAGAGACGAGCTCCTCGTTGACGATCTTGATAACCTGCTGCGAAGGATTCAAGGAATTTAATATTTCCTGTCCCACCGCCTTTTCGGATACGGAAGAAATAAACTGCTTAGCGACCTTAATGTTCACGTCCGCTTCGAGAAGGGCGACGCGGACTTCCCTCATCGCGCCCTTGATTTCCAGCTCGGTGAGCTTTCCTCTCTTGGTGAGTTTTGAAAAAATATGATTTAATCTGTCCGAAAGAGATTCGAATAACGCCATTTATCTTTCCCTGTTCAATAATTGAGCAAGCGCTCTTTTCTCTTCGCCGTCGAGCGAAGTCTCCTTTTCCGTCCAATCGAGAACGTCCCGAACGAGCCTGTCCCTGCCCTCCTTTAATTCTTTTACCGTACGGACGAACCCGAGCTTCTCCTCAAATTCCTCCAGCTGCCTTTTGCTTTTGGCAATCGTTTCCGATATGCTCTGACGGGAAACCCCTTTTTGTTCGGCGATCTCCGAGAGCGTCAGATCGAACCCGTAATACATTTTTAAAATTCCCTGCTGATTCTCCGTCAAGAGTTTTCCGTAACAATCCAACAGTTGAATATATTCCAGCTTCTGCATTCTTTTTCACCCGTCAGGCATTTTCGCTTTACACAGCATAATGAATTATACCCAAAAGAAAAAGCGCTGTCAAGTATTTTTACTTAACAGCCCTTATTTTTTTTCTTTCTTTTCTCTTTCGCTCTTTATTTTTCGTAAGTCAGGGGCGCTCCGTAGACCCGCTCGTAGCACGCCGCCGTCTCAAAAAAGCACTTCCTCCTCATAAGCTCGGCGTTCTCCCTCTGCGAAAGCTCCTCCCTCGGATATACGGGGTTGAGCACGTAAAGAACGCACCTCTTCTTCATGCGAAACAATTTTCTAAACGGCGTCTCTTCAAACGTAATGAACGCGGGAACGACGGGAACGGAAAATTTCGCCGCATACTTGAACGCGCCGATCTTGAACGGGCGGGGTTTTTCGTACCGATGCCAAAACGCGTGTTCGGGATAAAAATGCACGTAGCCGCCGCGAGAGAGAATATCTTCTATTCTCTTCATCAGATTTTTCTGCGCGCCAAAGCTCCCGTTCAGCGGAAGAAACCCTATCAGCTTTAAAAATTCTCCCCGTATCCCTCTTTTTGCGTTGAACGCCGCGCCCGTATGATAATATCGGAAATAGCTGTGAAGAGGTTCCGCCATCAGCGCGTCGAGATAATGCGCATGGTTGGAAACGACGATTGCGCTCTTGATTCCCTTGATTTTTTTCTTCCCCCGAATGCGATACCCGCAGCCGAAAAACAGCACGGGACGCAAAATAAGATACGCGAGGGCGCATAGAACGGCGTGAAAAAACTTTTCCGCGCCGTTGAAAAAATACCGGTAATTTTCGTCGATCGCCGCCGCGTCTTCATAAGTATAAGGGCGGATGTCCGCGTCGAACGCGCCCTCTCTTTCCAATTTTCTTTCTCTCTCTCGGTAATCGTTCCTGTTCATATTCTCTTTATTTTCTTCGCAAACGCCTTCCGTTCACGGAGGCGGAAGAAAAAATCCTACAACCCTTCCAGCTCGTCCAGGGTCAGTTCAAACGAGGGAATAAAACGATCGAAGAAAATTTCCACCTCCGGCATATTGCGCGCGTGCAAATCCTCTTTGATGCTCTCCTCCGCCTTTTTAAATTCATTATTGCCGCTTTTGCGCTCTTCGATACAGCGAATATACGCCGATAACCTGTCCGCCGCCTTGACGATTTTATATTCTTCCGAATTTTCGTCGCTCAGCACATAGGGGGCGATCTCCCTCCTCATGTCCTCCGGCAGGAATGAGAGCATTTTTTCGCAGGCCGTCCTCTCCATATCCTTATACGCCCCGCAGATCTCTCGGTTAAAATATTTGACGGGCGTGGGAAGATCTCCCGTTAAAACCTCCGAGGTCTCGTGATACATGGCGTATAAAACGACCGTCTTGACGTCCGCCTGCCGCTTAGGGAACAGCTCGTTATGGATGACGGCGAGCGCGTGCGCTAAAATCGAAACGCTCTGGCTGTGTTCCATGATGTTTTCGTCCCGCACGGAACGCATCAATTGCCAACGGCGGATATATTTCATTCTGTCCAAATAAGCGTAAAAATTATATTTTTCCTCCATAAGGGTCGCCCTCCGACAATTTTTTCTATGATTATACCCTATATTATACCCTAAAATCATTGACTTTTCAACATAAAACGATTATAATTTTATCATAATTTAAAAATCCGTCGTGGGTGCTGTAAAAAGCTGAGATTATACCATTGAATCGGCAAGGTAATACTTGAGCGAGATGATAGATGATTCGTATGAACATTGCACGCACGCCTGATAAAGGTATGCGTGTTTTTCTTTGGGAAGACCGAAAAGCTCTTTGAGGGAATCCCGATATACTCATTCCGACGGAAAACCACAGGAGGTTTTTTATGTCTCTCAACACTCTTTTAGACGGAGCGACCTGGTATTTCTTCCGCTTCAACGTGGCGGAATACGGCCGGATCGACTTCTTCCGCAGTCTCGCCCTTTGGCTGACGATCGTCCTCGTACTCGCTTTCATCGCGGGCGTCGTCGTCTCCAAGGACAAACGCGCAAAATTTTTAAGGATTAGCGGAATCGCGGCGATTTGCTATGCCGCCGCGCTCGTCATTCTGTTCAGCGCGCTCACGTTCGCCGACGACGGAATCGTCCTTCAAGTGTTCCTGCCCATCCTCGTCGCGGCGATCGTAATCATCCTCGCCGCGCTCGTCTTCGGCTTCTCGAAAAGCAAGACCGCGCGCCTCGTCGCCGCCCTCGTCGCCCTCGCCGCCCTCGTCGCCGCCCTCGTCGCCCTCGGCGTTTATTACGCCACAGGAAAGCCGGCGGAGGACAATTGGCTGACAAACGACGACGTGGAAACGATCGGCTTATACGTCAGCGCGGCTGCGCTTATCGTCGTCCTCGGGGCGCTCGCTTTCCTGTTCGATAAGGGAAAGAAGGGATTCGATACCAAATCGATCGCTTACGCCGCCGTATGCATCGCCATGAGCTTCGCTCTCTCCTATATCCGTATCGTCAAAATGCCGCAGGGCGGATCGGTGACGATCGCCGCGACGCTCCCCCTCATGCTCTACGCCTATATGTTCGGCACGAAAAAAGGCGTGTTCGCGGGAATCGTTTACGGTATTTTACAGGCGGTGCAGGACCCTTACATTTTACACCCCGCTCAATTTTTGCTCGACTATCCCCTCGCTTCCGCCGGAATCGGCGTCGCGGGTATCTTGGCGGGAAGTAAAACGATCAAGACCCCCGCCGTTCAATTCGCGATCGGCTCCGTCGTCGCGGGCGTTTTAAGATTCCTTTCGAGCTTCCTCTCCGGAATGTTCGCCTTCGGCGCGTTCGCTCCGGAAGGGCAATCCCCCTTTGTGTATAGCCTCGTCTATCAGGCGACGTACGTTCCCCTCGACGTCGCTATCGCCACGGTCGTCGGCGTAATCATTCTCCTCTCCAAGTCCTTCGTCAAACAGATCGACAAGGTGAGGCTGATCGAATGTCCGCCTAAAAAGGAAGAAGGAAAAGAACAGGCTTAATTGTAACCAAGATAGCCCGTTTCCGAAAAAACTCGGAAACGGGCTTTTTTTATCATATAATGGACGAAGCCGACGGCAGTCCGGAGAAGTCCGTATCTTTCAACTTAACGCTGCTTTATCGTAAAAAATAAAAGGGCTTTACAAAAATCTTTCGAGAAAAGAATAGGCGTTTTTCTTCTTGCTCCCCTCCAAAAAAATCCAGAATCGAAGGACCTCTTTCCCGTCGTAAACCACCGTATTTTCGTAGACGCCGCCGTTTGCCGCAATACACGCCGCCGCGGCGAAATTATCCTTTGGACAAGTCAAAAGAACCCATTCGACGCCGTATTTCTCCCCGCAGAGTTTCAGGCTGAGCGAAAGCGTCTCTTTCCCTATCCCTCTGTTCCTCTCCTGCGGCAGAACGCCGAAAAGAATATGCCCGCCCGCATAGAGAAATTCCTCGTTGAGATAACGCCTTATTTCCGCCGCGCCGACGAAGCGGTTTTCCTCCGCGTCTAAGCAGAAATATACGGAAGAGGGAGCTTTTCCGTGCGAACGGTCCGTTTGATCCAATCCGTCCGCATACGCTTTAAAATCGCGGAAATCGCCTTTTGCGAGACAAGCGGGAAAAAGCGGTTCTCCGGACGACCTCCATTCCTCCATCATTTTTTCAAGCGGCCGGCGATATTCCTCGGACAGCCTAACCATTTTCAACTTCATAAATATTTCCTCATCGCGGGAATGATTTCTTCTATGGAAATATGCTCGTATTCGCGTTCCGCCTTTGGATTCGCGATGACGAAATCTCCCACCATATAGCATTTGATTCCGTTCGCATAAGCGGCTTCGCCGTCCTCCGACTCGTTATTCCCGAAGAGAAGAACTTCCTCTCCCTTTAAACCGAACCGTTCGAGCAAATCCTTAAAATAGGCGGGATTCGGCTTACTGTGCCGCGCCGTCTCGTATGTAGTGATAAAATCGAAATCCTCCTCTTTGAGTCCGACAAATCCCATGCGGTTTATCGTCCCCTCCCGCGGAAATACGGGATTGGTAGCTAAAACGACCCTTTCAAAATGTTCGCGGGCGAACGCCACGATATCCCGCGCAAGCGGATTTTCGCCGCAAGCGGCTTTGCTCCCTAAAAATTCGTTGCGGTAAAAGTCGTCGAAAACGGCTTTGTCCTTCCGTCTTTCTTTCCCGTAATACTCTGCGAAATAATCCCAAAAAATCTCCTCGTTGGTCTTAGATCCGTCGTTTGCCACCATTCGTTTCGTCCCCTCCCAAACGACCTTTACAAACTCCTCGGCGGAATAGCCGAAGGGCGCGACTTTCTTACAGAGAAGAGAAAAATAATCCTTTACGAACGCGTTCTCGTCCATGGGGAGAAGCGTGCCGTCCAAATCGAAAAAAATTGCTTTTATCATATTCGACTCCCTGCCGATGATCAGTTTATCACGAAACGCTTTCTCCCGTCAACCAAATCGAAAGACTTTCGTTTTCCCTGTTCAGGGCAATCGCGTCTATTGTCTTTTTTATAGATGTCAGTTGCCCATATAATGCCGTCAGTACTCCGTGTTCGTCGTACTTTATGGCATTGGTCGCATTGTTACCTTTCTGTTGTTTATATTTCAAATCTCCTTAAAATCTCCCTCGTTTGATTTTTAATACCTGTTCAAGTGGTAGGCAAGTTGCAAGCCGTTTTCGCAACCGTTTTTCGAAAATTTTTGCACAAAAAAAGGCAAGTATAGAAATTATTCTCATCTTTCTTATCATAATACTTGACATGATTGATTAGAAAGAGTAGAATAATGATAAGAACTATGATCGGGAGATTTTTATGATATTCGAAGAAAATGAACATACGGAATTGAAATCACA
>CAYWKM010000052.1:0-10375 GCA_964459165.1 uncultured Clostridia bacterium | reverse complement strand
AAAGGCGAATCGAGATGGGCTTATGTGCCGGAAGATGAAAGACCGGCCCAATTGTACCTCGACGCGCTGAAACTTTTCGTGGACAAAAAGAGAGTGAGCATTTCGCTTTTACAACAGAGGCCCTTGATGCTCAATTATACTAAGGCGTTCAATATTATTCAGTGGATGACAGAAAAAGGCTATGCTTCTTCTCCCGATCCCCTCGGAAACAGGATTCTTCTTATTACAGAAGAGGACTATGAAACGATGTACGGCTCGAGTCGATAAAAACCTTTTCCATTTGAAAATTTTCCCCGTTCCGCATAGCGGACGGGGATTCTTATATAAAAATAATTTCATTGTTCCAAAAATTCTTCCTTAATTAATTCCCTTCTGAGTTTTTCTACCGCCTTTTTTTCAATGCGGGAGATATAAGAACGGGAAATATGCAGCCGCACGGCAGTTTCACGCTGCGTTAAAGGAGCGTTTCCGTCAAGCCCGTAGCGCATACGCAAAATATCGAATTCCCTCTCCTTTAAAATTTCTTTGATTTTTTTGTTGAATTTTTCATTGACTACCGCGCGCTCCGCCTCGTCAAAAACGTCTTCTTCCTTTTCGCACAAAATATCCATAAGAGAGAGCTCGTTCCCGTCTTTGTCCGTTCCCACGGGCGAAGATAAAGAAACGGCATTTCTATGTTTTTTTCCGGAACGGAGATACATCAGAATTTCATTTTCGATGCACTTCGCCGTATAAGTCGCAAGCACGGCGCCGTGTTCTTTTTTATAGGTATTGATCGCCTTGATCAGTCCGATAGAACCAACGGAGATTAAATCGTCCGAATCGCCCGCATTCGAATATTTTTTTGCGACATGAGCGACCAATCGCATATTATGGCGAATCAGAATATCTTTCGCCTCCTTATCCCCTCGCTGCGCGAGCGCCAAATATCTTTCCTCTTCCTCCTTTTTCAACGGCGCGGGAAAGGAATCCCTTCCGTTGACCATGCCCGTGAAAAACAAAATTTTGCCGAAAACGGCATATAAAAGGCTTAAAAACATATTTTATGTTTATTCCCGTCGAACAAATTTCAGAATAAAAAAGTAAAAGGGACTTCGTTGCGAAAACGAAATCCCCTTTACTTTTAGTGAGAGAATATGAAAAAAGTTTAAATGTAGTCACAATCGTAGGAGGTTCTTGTAACTGCGTTCTGTGTAAGCTTGTTTTGTATTCATATAATAATCCCGTTAAGTGTAAAATAAATGAAAGATAAATGACGATTCAAAAAAATCAAGGTGTAATTTGCTCGCGATCCGCCGCTTGCGACAAAAGCTCGCTTGCGATTTCGTCGGCAAAGTCGGTGGATATCCGCATGGCTCCGGCGGAACTCGCCGAAGAAAACTGAGCGAGATCGTTCGCTTCCGTCTTAAAGACGCACTCGTCCGACAAATCGCGCTTTAAATTTTCGATAAAAGAAAAATCGAGAGGCACGACGAACACGCGCACCCCTAAACGAAAGCACAAAAGATAGACGGAACGAATTTCCTCGTACGTGAGCAACGAAAAATCCGTCCTTACGGAAACGGTGCGCGTCTTCGCCGTTCTCAAAGCCCTCCTGATCAATTTTCTGAAAAAACCGTCGTTTTCGTTTTTGACGGCGGAGACGCTCAAATATAACTCCGCTTCGTCGGCTTTTTCATGAAAAGCGTATTTCAGTTCGCAGCACGCCACTTTATAGGAGCATTCTCCCGTTCCGCCCACGCGGCAGACGGTGCGGATAACGCTGCCCGAAAGTCGGTTTTTAACCGCCCTGACGTAAGCGGAATTCACTCTTACGGCGTATACGTTCAGCCGTTTGGCTTCGTCGCACAGCTCGCGCAGACGACTTAAAAGGATCCCTTTCTTGTCCGCGTTGATCTCTAATCGCGAAATGTCCTCTTTCGCTTTAAGAACCTTTTTCATGCGTTTATATTCGCCAAATTCTTCGGCTTCTTCTTTGGGGATTACGATCGTATTTTCATCCATGCTGATAGAAGCATTCCCTTTTTTCAGGTAAAATATACCAAAAACGGACAATTCCGAAGCAAATATTTCCTTTATAATCTCTTGTATGAATTTTCTATCCGCAGCTTTGGGCGGAACGCTTTCCGTCGTCGCATTTATTTTATGCTTTGCTTTCATCGGACTTTTCCGTTGCGCAAAGGCGGGATTCCCCGAAAAAAATCCCTTACGGGAAGAGCGTCGGGAAAGCAAACCTGAACCGCAGAAGCCTCCCGAACCCGTCTATTACATTGTCGAACGCAAAACGAAGCGTCCCAAAAAAGAATATTCTTCACCGAAAGAGATCAAGTTTAAATAAGGAGCCGACTCCCTTTTACGGCGGCTCCTCTCCTTTTTCGTCATTTTTCTTCCGCAGCCCGAACGGACGGAGAAGAATCCTCTTCTGCGTCCTCGTATCTTTCCGTCGTCACATTTTCGCCTTGCCATAACCGTTCGAGATGATAAAACTCGCGACACTCCTCCTCGAAAATATGCACGATGACGTCGCCGTAATCGATTACCGACCACTTGCCCTCCGCCTTACCGTCGGTACGGGTGGGCGAAAGCGAAAGGTTGCGTTCGACCTTTTCCTCCACATTTTCGGCGAGAGCCTTTACCTGCGTGGTACTGCTCGCCCCCGCGATGATCATGTACGTGCAGAGCGTCGTCTTTTTTTCGACGTTCATGATCACGATATCCTCCCCCTTCTTTTCGGATAAGTCCTTGGCAATTTCCAGAACGAGTTCTCTTGCTGTCATACGATACTCCTCTTTTCTTTATATTCTTCATAAACGGAAAGCGTTATCGGATCGATAACCGCCCCCGTCGTCTTTAAATAATCTACCTGATGTTTCAGGCATTCATACATACATTCGTCGAGGTCTTGATTCAGATACCCCCGAAGCTTTTCCACGTCCGGAAAGTCTCTTCCGCTCTCTAACATATCCGAGAGATATATCAGCTTTTCGAGCGGAGACATATTTCTTCTCCCCGTGGTATGATAACGTATGGCGTTCAACACGTCTTCGTCGTGAATCCCGAAGACGTTTTCCGCCACATACGCGCCCGTATATTGGTGCATGACGGGCGAGGGAACCCCTTTGGGAAACGCGAAGCCCTCTAAATAAGGGGAATCGTCCGGCAGATTTTTCGCCACGTCGTGCAAGACGCCCGCGAGGACGGCGGAATATTCGTCGATACGATACTTTCCCGCCGTCATGCCCGCCAGAAAAGCCACCCGTTTGCTGTGCTCCGCCCTCGAACGCTTTTCAAGAGAGAACGCCCGATCGGCGCAGGGAATCAAATAGAGCTTTCTTTCCTCGATATAAGAGGCGACTTTACGCGGCACGAGCGACGAGACGTCTTCCCCGATCCGCGCGAGGACGCGAACCTGCGTAGAAGAGACGTTCTGTCCGTCGTAACGAACGCGGACGAATCGCTTTCCAAAACGGGAAAAAAACCTCTCCTCGTATTCTTCGGGCGTTCCTTTTCCCTCGTCTCTGCCGCACGCCGCAAGGGTTACGTTTGAAAGAATATCCTCCGGATTTTTCCAATGGAAAAAATTGACAAGCATATCCATGCCGATGATAAAGAATATTTCCGCTTCGGGATAAAGCTCTTTATAATGTCGGCACGTCAGATAGGAATAGCTCGTTCCGCCCGACGAAATTTCATAATCGCCGATCTCCGCCAAGGGAAAATCCTCAAAAGCGAGAGACAGCATAGCCGTTCTGTCCTCCGACGAAGTCAGCCTCTTCCCCTGCTTATGAGGAGGAATAAAGGCGGGCACGACGATAAGCTTATCGAGCCCTAATTGCGAGGCGGCCGCCTTTGCAATTGCGAGATGTTCGTTATGAACGGGATCGAAGGATCCGCCTAAAATTCCGACTTTCATAGTTCTTATTATACAATATTTTTTATTTTTTGACAAGATATTCGGTCAAAAATCAACGTATGAAAAAAACTTTGCTTTCCGTTGTTTTCGATACGATTTTTACATTCTTTTCGGTAGGACTTATCGTCCTCTGCTTCCTGCGCTATTTCGGCGTAAAAACGCCGATCGCCGCCCTTTTGGCCGTATTTGCGGCAGCCGCCGCGTCCGGAGGCGTTTACCTCTTGCTGTTCTCCGCGATGGAGCGGAGAAATCTGAAAGGAAAGGATGAGGAGACGAAAAACAAGCTGATGCTGCATTTGACGCTCTCCGAAGAAGGATACGTTCTGTCCCTGATGAAGAGCCTCTGCGGCGATCCGTATCAGATATCCGCTTCCACGCTCGTCTATCGGAACGAACGCATCGTTCCCCTCTTTACCATGCAACCGGCTTCCGCCGACGACGTTGCGTATATTCTGAAAAGGTTTCAAAGAGACAAGATCACCGTATGGTGTAACGATTTATCGCCCGAAGCCAAGAATCTGTGCGCAAGACTGCACATCTCCGTCGTCTACGGCGCAAACGTATACCTGAACGCAAAGAAAGCGGGACTTTTGCCGGAAAAATATCTCTGCGAAGAGTATACGAAGAGAACGTTTTCCGACCGCCTGAAAATATATTTTGCCAAGGCGAACAGTCGCCCCTTCTTTTTATGCGGTACGGGACTTCTGATTTTAAGCTTGTTCACCTTTTTCCCCTTGTATTACATGATAAGCGGAAGCGTCCTGACGATAGCCGCGCTCTTCGTACGCTTATTCGGCTATGAAAAGAAAATTTAACGGCTACGGATCGACGCAATCGCCCTTCCGATATGGTCGATAACGTCCGAAGCGACGACGGAATATTCGGACGTTTCCCTTTCGGCGAGAGCCGCCGCCCGTCCCAAGAGAAAGCTCGCCCCGTACGCCGCTTCAAAGAGCGGCTTTTTTTGCGCGAGGAGGGAAGCGAGCATTCCCGAAAGAACGTCGCCGCTGCCTCCTTTGGCGAGAGCGGGCGTGCCCTCCGTTACGAACGCCGCTCTGTCGGAATCGACAACGACGCTCGTATTGCTTTTTAAAAGAACCGTCGCCCTGTATTCGCGGGCGAACTCCTTTGCGATACGAACGCCGTCCTCGACGATCTGCGCGACCGTCTTTTTCGTCAGGCGGGAAAACTCTTTTACGTGCGGCGTAAGAACGACCTCGCACGTTTTCTCGCCCAAAACGGAAACGCCGAACTTTGCGAGCGCGTTGAGCGCGTCCGCGTCGACGACGAGCGTTCCCGTATAATGCTTTAAAAGCCACTCGGTCGTCTTATAAATCTCTTCCGTTGCGCCGCAGCCGGGTCCGATTGCGATACAGGGGAAAGGGAGGAGTCCGTTCAATTCTTCCTCGTCGAACTCATGGAAATCCGCGCCGGAAAACTCCTTTAACAAAACCTCGGGCAGCAAGCCGACGAAGGAGGAAGCCGGCGTGTGCGGAACGCAGAGCACGGTGTAGCCGGCGCCCGTCCGCAAGCAAGCCTTTGCCGCTAAGAGCGCGGCGCCCGAATAGAGCGCGCTCCCCGCGATGATCGCCGCTTTTCCGTAGGATCCTTTATTGGAATTGCTCTTTCTGAAAGGGAAAAGCTTTTTAACGTCTTCCTCTTCGACGATATAAGAGGCGATTTCCCCCGCGGGAAGAATGCCGATATCGGCGCGGACAATCCTGCCGCAACAATCCCTCCCGTCGTTTAAAACGAGCCCCTGCTTCATCTCGGCGATCGTCACGGTCATATCGGCGCGGACGGCGGTTCCCATTATTTTGCCGTTGCTCCCGTTGAGCCCGCTGGGAATATCGGCGGAAAGGACGAAGGCGGAGGTTTCGTTTATTTTTTCGATGATTTCGGCGTTCTTCCCCTCCACGTTCCTCGATATGCCCGTGCCGAAAAGACAATCGATCACCATGCCCGCGCCTTCCTCGGGAAAGTCGGGAAGAATTTTTCCGTCGTAGAGCGAGGCGACCGCACGGCAATCCTCGGAAAAATTTGAAGCGAAGCACACGACGGTTACGTCGCAGCCTCTCTCAAAAAGAGTTCTCGCCGCGACAAAACCGTCGCCGCCGTTGTTTCCGCCGCCGCATACGACGATAATTCTTGAATCGGAAAGCGTCTTTAAGACCCTCTCCGCCTCGTCTGCGATCGCCCTTCCGGCGCGCTCCATCAAAACGAGCGAGGGAACGCCCAAATCGTCGATCGTATGCCTGTCGGCAAGGCGCATTTCCTCATTGGTCAACGTGCGAATCATAACGAACTCCTGTGTATCTTAAAGAGGTCGAGTCCCTCTTTATACTTTTTGACGTTAAAGGTAAACGAGAAACGACGTTCGGTAATCAGATATTTTTCATCGATGCGAGGGCCGCAGGAATTAGACCCGAGTCCCGACATACGGTAATCGACGTTTACATAGATCTTATCCCCTTTCGCCATTTCATATGCGTGAGGGCGATAATCCTGCGGGCGGTATTCGGTCACCTGAAAGGAAAAATTTTTATCGCTGTCGAACATATAGCCCGTTTCACCGTCGGAAACGCAAACAAACCGCGAATCGACGTGAGAACCGCTCTCCTGCGGCTTCGGATACATATAATTCATCGAATCGGCTTCCGCGCGATAGAAACCGATCGGAGCGGAAAGCTTTCTATCCTCGTAGGCTTCGTTTTCCCCTCTTCCGAAATAAACGACTTGTCGAAAGCTCTTATCGAAGGCGAACGTATAGCCGAAGCGAGGAAGAGATTTTACGTGTTCGGACAACTCGACTTCCGTCGTAATCCGAACGCCGCTTTCGGAATGACGAATTTTTATCGTAACGTCGCCGATCGGTTGAAGATAATCGGAGACGATTTTTCCCTTATATTCCTCGCCGTTCTCCTCGGTGATAAAAATCTCTGCGCGATCCAATCCGTAATCGAGCCATTCTTCTTTGATATAAGCGTCGTTATCCGTAACCGGACGGTACATATTCACCTTCAAATCGCGGACGGTTAAGGGAGCGTCGAGGAAAAACGAACTTTCCCTTCCTTCATAAACGTCGTTTAAGACGATCTGGCGAGTCGCCATCCGAGCGCCGTTTTTAAAAAACATAAAATTGAGGGTGACGTAACCGCTGATTTTCGGCATCGTGAGTTTTACCTTCTTGCGGGAGGAAGGGGGGATATCGTCCACTTTGATCTTTGTCCGATAAATTTCCTTTCCGTCCCTTTCCACCGTACAGACGCAGGACACGTCCGCAAGGGAAACGAAAGAATTGCGGTTGACGATATAGAGATTCCCCCCTTCTTCCGTCACCGTGACGGGGGAATAAACTTCTTGTATCTGATAATATTCGGGATTGCATTTGCGATCGGTCGTAACGATACCGTCCATGCAAAAATTGTTGTCGTTCGGATAATCCTTAAAATCGCCGCCGTAAAGGACTTTATCCCCGTCGATAATACTGTGCGAGCACCATTCCCAAACGAACGCGCCGCAAAAGACGTCGCTTGAATCAATGATATCCCAATAATCTTTGATATCGCCGCAAGAATTGCCCATGGCGTGCGTATACTCGCAGAGAACAAGCGGCTTGTCCGCCTCTTTTCCAAACGATATCATCCAGTCTTTCGAGGGGTACATACGCGAATACAAATCCAGCTCGCCGCAGTCGCGATAACGCTGTTCCCAAAGGTTGAACGCTCCCTCGTAATGCACGGGACGATCGTCTCTCTCGTGCAACCATCTTGCGCCGTTTACGAGATTTTTTCCCCAACCGCTTTCGTTTCCGAGCGACCATATGACGACGCACTGACGATTTTTATCCCTTTCATACATACGCTGAACGCGATGGAGAAAGCTCTCCGCGTAATCATCGCTCTCCGCAAGCTCATCGACGTATCGATCCGCGTCTTTAAAATTGCGTTGCGAACATACGCCGTGACATTCGACGTCCGCCTCCTCCAAAACATAAATACCCTCTTCGTCGCAACGGCGGGTAAAATAAGGATGCGGCGGATAATGAGAGGTTCTTACGGCGTTGGCGTTCATTTGCTTGATCAAAAGGATATCCCTTTCGACGTCGAACGCGCTTTCGGCAAAACCGTTTACCGTCATGGAATGCCGATTTACGCCGCGAAATTTTATCGGCTTTCCGTTCAAGAGAAGGACGTTGCCCTTTATTTCTATCTTGCGTATTCCCACTCGTTCTATGATGATTTCACCCTTACATTCGATCAATAAATCGTAAAGATTCGGCTCTTCCGCCGACCAGAGAAGAGGATTCGGGAGGGAAAAATATGCTCTTTTCCCCGCTTTTCTATCGATCTCGACTCCGTCGTAGGAGAGGGTGATCGAGCAATCCTTATCCCCCTCGAAAGAGACGACTCCGCCGTCCTCCGTTACGTCCGTCTTAACGGTATAGTCGAAGAGGTGTCCCTCCGGACGGTTCAAAATGTATACGTCGCGAAAAATGCCGCTCATGCGAAATTTATCCTGATCTTCGAGATAAGAACCGAAATTGAATTTAAAAACGATCGCTCTTATTTCGTTTTCACCCTCCTGAACGCTTTCTGTGATATCGAACTCCGCAGGAGAATGCGAAACGGAGGAATAACCGACGAAAGAGCCGTTTACAAACAGATAAAAGCAGCTGTCGACCCCGTCGAAATCGATATAGTATTTGCCCGTCTTTTCCACGACGGTATAAGAGGCGACGTATACGCCGCAGGGATTTTTCTTTAAGATATAAGGAGGACAATAAGGAAAGGGATACTTGATATTGGTGTACTGATGAGAACCGAAGCCGAGCGTTTCCCAGCAGGAGGGCGTGGCGATATCAAATTCGGGCCGAACGCTTTCGAGTTGTCCGTTATCCTCTTCAAAGTAGGAAAATTTCCATTTGGTAAGGAATACGGCGGGATTGTTTTCTATTTTATAATACGCTCTCGACGGGAGCGCGTTCACCTGTAAGACTTTTTTATATTGATAATCTAATTTCATAAAATTTCCTCCTTTCCTCCGTTTTATTGTCTTTGATCTTTTTACAAACCTTTGGGCTCAAAGCGAAGAGAAACCTCCGCCGCCGCAACGCTTCTGATTCGATCGTCCTCTTTCACCAAAAGCCTGCCGATCTCGTCGATTTCATAGGCGATTACTTCTTTTTTGACGTTCCCTTCGATGAGAAAGATATTTCTTCCCAAGAAGCGGATGTATTTTTTATACTCTTCGAGCGTAAAATTTTTCCGTAAGTTATCCGTCAGCGCGTCTCGCACTTTTTCAAAGGCGTATCCTTTCGCTCCCGCCTGCCTCATATTAACGGCGATCTCCTTTAATTCGTCGGGAAATTCGTTTTCGATATTCACTCCGATTCCCACGACGGAGGAGGAAATTTTATCCCCCGAAAAGGTATTGTTGATCGATATGCCGCATATTTTTTTTCCGTTCGCGTAGATATCGTTCGGCCATTTGATTTCGGGATGCAGCCCGAACGCTTCCAACGTGCGGCATACCGAAACGGAGGCGTTTACCATAATTTCAAATACGCGGGAAGCGGGGAAATCGTCGTAAAAGCTCAGCTTTGTGATGTATAGCCCCCCCTTTGACGAAACAAACGTCCTTCCTTTGGATCCGTGACCGTTCGTCTGCTCGCGGGCGGAAATGACGGCGTCTTCCCCGCGCGCTTTAATCCGCTCGGCAAAATCGTTCGTCGAATCGATCCTGTCGAAGTTATAGATCTTCATCGACGCTCCCCAATTTTGAGACGGCCGCTTTCGCCGTTTCGTATTCGAAACCTTTTCCCATTAAGTATTGAAAAGCCCTGTATAAATTTTCTTTGGTAAAATCTTTGTTCCTCATATATTTATTCGCTATCCGAAAAGCAGTCTCGTCCTCGTTTTCGATTTCGCCGACGACGGCTTTCGCCGACTCCCCGTCGAGCCCCTTTTGCCGAAGCTTTAACTCGATAAGTTTTTTCCCTTTATTTTTCGATACGCTCTCCGCATACTGCCTGCCGTATGAAACGTCGTCGATATAGCCGTAATCCTTCATTTTTTCGACGACGTAATCCTCTATATCGGAAAGATAGCCTTTTTTTCGAAGGTAAAAACGAATTTCCCTCTCCGTCTTCATCGAAACGGAAATATAATTTAAAGCTTTTTCAAGAGCCTCGCTCTTCTCGCTTTCCGACTGAATTTCATTCAAGCGCTCCGCCGTTATCGACATTCCCTTCTTCAAACGGTAACGCATAACGGTTTCCAACTTTAACCCGCAACAGAAACGGTTATCGATATAGACGTTGCAACGCAGCTTATCTTTTACCTGCGGCGCGATATCCGTAATTTCCGACACTTGATCCCCCTCTCCGCCTAATTTTCAATCATTATAGCACAACGTAAAAAAAAAGTAAACGGTTTCTTTTGCCGAAGGAGCGCCCAAATA
>CAYWKM010000051.1:0-10901 GCA_964459165.1 uncultured Clostridia bacterium | reverse complement strand
CGGGCAAAGAGAGCGACACGGTTTGCTCGGTCTGCGGCGAAACGCTTTCGACGGGGAAGGAAATTCCCGCTCTCGGTCACAGCTGGAACGAAGGCGAAGTTATAACCGAAGCGACATGTACGGAAGCGGGCGTAAAAGCTTATACCTGCACCGTTTGCGGCGAAACGAAGACGGAATCGGTCTCCGCGCTCGGACATACGGAAGCGATTGACGGAGCGGTTGCGCCCACCTGCACGGAGACGGGTCTGACGGAGGGGAGCCATTGTTCGGTCTGCGGCGCGGTAATAAAAGCGCAGGAAGTTGTCCCCGCGACGGGACATACTTGGAACAACGGAGTCGTTACGAAGGGAGCGACCTGCACGGCGAAGGGCGTAAAAACTTATACGTGCGCGGTTTGCGGCGAAACGAAGACGGAGGTAATCGCGGCTAAGGGACACACGGCAGGCAAGGCGGTGAAAGAGAATGAAGTCGCGGCGACTTGCACCGAGGACGGCTCTTACGACAGCGTCGTTTACTGCTCCGTTTGCAATGCGGAAATCAGCCGCCAGACGGTAACGATAGCGGCTACGGGTCATACTTCCGTTTCGGCGAACAACGGCGTTGCGGCGACCTGCACGACGGCGGGGAAAGAGAGCGACACGGTTTGCTCGGTCTGCGGCGAAACGCTTTCGACGGGGAAGGAAATCCCCGCGACGGGGCATACTCCTGCGGAAGCGGTAAAAGAGAATGCAATCGCGGCGACCTGCACCAAAGACGGCTCTTACGACAGCGTCGTTTACTGCTCCGTTTGTAAAGGAGAAATCAGCCGAGAAAAGAAAACGGTTACGGCATTGGGTCACAGCTGGAACGAAGGCGAAGTCACAACCGAGCCGACCTGTACGGAAGCGGGCGTAAAGACTTTCACCTGTACGGTCTGCGGCGAAACGAAGACGGAAGAAGCAACCGCGACGGGGCATACGGAAGTTACCGACATAGCGGTTGCGCCCACCTGCACGGAGACGGGTCTGACGGAAGGGAGCCATTGTTCCGTTTGTAACGAGGTTCTCACGAAACAAGAAGTTGTCCCCGCCCTCGGTCACGATTACGATACGGAAAATATCGTTTGGGCTTGGAGTACGGATCACACCTCCGCTACCGCTACGCTTACCTGTAAGAACGACGAAACTCATACGCAAGTAATCGAAGCGACGGTGACGAGCGAGATTACGCAAGAATTGACGGCGAACGCGCCCGGGACCAGGACGGATACGGCGACGATCGAATTTGAAGACTCTACCTATACCGCTACGGCTACCGAAGAAATCGGAACGGAGGGCTTGGCATATACCCTCAATGAGGACGATGCGTCTTACACCGTGTCGGGGATCGGCACGGCGACGGATACCGCTATCGTCGTTCCCTCCACCTATAAGGGGCTGCCCGTCACGGTGATTGGAGAAGAGGCGTTCTCTTTCACCGGATTAACGAGTATTGTCATTCCCAATAGTGTGACGTGTATCGATCATGAGGCATTCTATTGCACCGGATTGGCGAGTATTACGATTCCCGACAGCGTGACGAGTATCGGAGACGAGGCGTTCTCTAATACCAAATTAACGAGTATTGTCATTCCGGGTAGCGTAAAGAGCATCGGCGGCTATGCGTTCGATGGATGCAAACTGACGAGCGTAACAATTGAAAACGGCGTGGAGAGCATCGGCGGTTGTGCGTTCGAGTATAATAGCCTGACCAGTATAGTCTTTCCCGACAGCGTGAAGAGCATTGGCGGTTATGCATTCTTAGGATGTAGCAGCCTTGCGAGTATCACAATCGGGAACGGCGTGGAGAGCATCGGCACTTCTGCGTTTGTAGATACGTCCTTCTATAACGACAGCGAGAATTGGAAAGATGACGAATTATATCTCACCGCAACCGATGGAACAACGTTATACTTAATTATAGGAAGTTCATCGGGAAAAATAGCCGAAGGAACGAAGGTGATAGCGGGTTGGGCGTTTAATGGATGCAGCGGACTGACGAGCGTTGTCATTCCCGCCAGCGTAACGAACATCGGTTCCGGGGTGTTCCTAGGTTGCACCTCGCTGACGAGCATTACGGTTGACGAAGGAAATGAAGCTTATTACAGTGAAGGTAACTGCATAATCGAGAGAGCAACGGGTACGTTGATTTTAGGTTGCAAGAACAGCGTTATTCCCGCCGGCGTGACGAGCATCGGCGATTCTGCGTTCTTTGGATGCACCGGATTGACGGGAGAGTTGGTCATTCCCGATAGTGTGACGAGCATCGGTTATGTGGCGTTCTATCAATGCAGCGGACTGACGAGCGTGACGATTGGGAACGGCGTGACGAGCATCGGCGATCAGGCATTCTCCGGATGCAGCGGATTGACGGGAGAGTTGGTCATTTCCGACAGCGTGAAGAGCATCGGTTATGGGGCGTTCTATCAATGCAGCGGACTGACGAGCGTGACGATCGGAAGCGGCGTGGAGAGTATCGGCGATTCTGCGTTCTATGGATGCTATAAATTGATTGAAGTTTGCAATTTATCCTCGTTAACGATCACGGCGGGAAGTACCGATAACGGCTATGTCGGATATTATGCAAAGAATGTTTACACGTCATCTTCGGGAAGCAGTAAGCTTTTAATGCAAGGGGATTATCAGTTCTATGCAGACGGCGATGAAATCTATTTAGTCGGCTACCAAGGGAGTGAAACCGACCTGATTCTGCCCGATAATGTCCAAGGGAAAACGTATGAAATTTATCAGTATGCCTTCTATCAATGCAGCAAACTGACGAGCGTCACAATCGGGGAGAATGTAACGAGCATCGGCGATTATGCGTTCTCTAATTGCAGTGGATTGACGGGAGAGTTGGTCATTCCCAACAGCGTGACGAGCATTGGTTATGGGGCGTTCTTGGATTGCAGCGGACTGACGAGCGTGACGATTGGGGAAAAAGTGGAGAGCATCGGCGATTATGCGTTCTCTTATTGCAGCAGACTGACGAGCGTGACAATCGGGGAGAACGTAACGAGAATCGGTTCTTGGGCGTTCAATGGATGCAACAATCTCACCGATATCAATTACGCGGGCACGAAAGAACAGTGGAACGCGATTGAAAAGTCAAACGCTGGAATCTCCGACAGTGTTACCATTAATTATGAGGTCGACGCGGAGTAAAAGAGCGTAATCGACAAAGCGAAAGAAGCCGCCCTTCCCGTACGGGAAGGGCGGCCTTTTCCTCTGGGTGAATTATACTATCAAACAAATCCTTGTAAAAACGGACGGCGAGCCTCGTGGATCGCGGAATTATGCAACGGGACGAGACAGGGTGCAAGGGATTCTTTCGGGGGACAAGGTTTTTGCGTTAGGCGTTTAAGCGCTCGCCCGCAACGGCGGGAAAACGGGGGCGGTTGAATCTTCCGTTTTTTGCATCGTCGGAGGCCGAGCGATAAGTCGGAGTCTCCTTTTCGGGATTTCGACTTTTTTTCGGAGAGAAAAATCGGGAAGAGGTTCAAAGAGCGGGCGCGTCGGATTTTTTTCGGTTTTCTTGAGGAAAAAGTTTGATTTTCCGTTGAAGGAGGCGCAGGAATGTGATATAATATAGCTACGATCAAGGGGGGCGGCGTATGCGGCAGGATACATTTTTTGAAACGGAAGAAAATAAACCGCTCGCCGAGCGGTTGAGACCGAGCACGCTCGAAGGATTCGTCGGGCAGAAACACCTCGTGGGGGAGGGAAAGATTCTGCGGAATCTCATCGAAAACGACAGGATCGGATCCATGATTTTTTGGGGTCCGCCGGGGGTGGGCAAAACGACGCTCGCCCGCATTATCGCCGGAAAAACAAAGGCCAATTTCATCGATTTTTCCGCCGTTACGAGCGGAATCAAGGAGATTAAGCAGGTTATGGAGCAGGCGGAGCGCAACCGCCGTTTCGGGGAAAAGACGATTTTATTCGTCGATGAAATTCATCGTTTCAATAAGGCGCAGCAGGACGCTTTTCTTCCTTTTGTCGAGACGGGAAGCGTCATCCTGATCGGCGCGACGACGGAGAATCCGTCTTTCGAGGTCAACGGCGCGCTTCTTTCCCGCTGCAAGGTTTTCGTTTTGCAGGAGTTGAAAACGGAGGACGTCGTCGAGCTTCTCCGCTACGCGCTGACGAACGAAAAGGGCTTCGGAAACCTCGACGTGGAAATCTCTTCCGACGCCGTCGAAGAGATCGCCGTATTTTCCAACGGAGACGCCAGAATCGCCCTCTCTACGCTCGAGATGGCGGTTCTTAACGGAGAGACGGACGGAGAGAAAATTTCCGTCTCGGAAGAAATTGTGGAGCAATGCACCTCGAGAAAATCCCTTTTATACGATAAGAAAGGGGAGGAACATTACAATCTCATTTCCGCTCTGCATAAATCCATGCGAAATTCCGATCCGGACGCCGCCGTTTATTGGTTGGCGAGGATGCTGGAAGCGGGAGAGGATCCCATTTATGTCGCGAGGCGAGTCGTTCGTTTCGCTTCGGAGGACGTCGGTCTCGCCGACGCGAAGGCGCTCGAAATCGCGGTTGCGGCGTTTGAAGCCTGCCGTTTGATCGGTATGCCGGAATGCTCCGTTCACCTCACGCAAGCGGTCGTATACATGTCGATGGCTCCGAAGTCGAACGCGTTATATACGGCGTACGAGAGCGCAAAGAAGGACGCGCTCTCCATGCTCGCAGAGCCTGTTCCGCTTCAGATACGCAACGCTCCGACGAAATTGATGAAGGAGCTCGGTTACGGCAAGGGGTATCGTTACGCGCACGACGCGGAGGAAAAGCTGACGGATATGCAGTGCTTGCCCGATTCCCTCAAAAATAAGGAATATTATCAACCGACGGAGGAGGGGAACGAGGCGAAATATAAGGCGAGACTGAAAGAAATCAAGGATTGGAAGCGTTCGCAGGGGAAGAACGGAAAGTAAGGGGGCGTTTTTATGTTTACGACGAGAATAACGGCGGAGGACGGATTTCGTATAGCCGTCGCTTATTTTCCTCATCCCTCGCCGAAGGGATTGGTTCAGCTCGTCCACGGCGCGCACGAGCATAAGGAGAGGTATTATCCGTTTATCGAATTTCTGAACGAAAACGGGTATGCTTGCGTCATATCGGATAATCGAGGACACGGGGCTTCCGTCGACGAAAATTATCCGTTCGGGCATATGGAGAACGTCGAGGAGCAGATTCAAGATCTTCTCTCTGTGACGAGGTACATAAAAAGGCTCTATCCCGAAAAGCCGTTGTATTTGTTCGGACATTCGCTGGGTTCGCTGTACGCGAGACTTTATTTACAGAGGCACGACGGAGAAATCGAAAAGCTGGTCTTGACGGGAACGGTAAATTACGTCAGATTTGCGAGGGTCGGCGCGATTCTCATGAATCCCATGGTCGTTCTCGCGGGAGGAAAATACAAAGCTTCCCGTTTTTTGAACGGGTTTTCTATCGGAGGAAAGAAAAATTCGGAGTGGATTTCTTACAGTTCGGAGAATCTGAGAGCGGTCGAAAGCGATCCGCTGGAGCTGAAAAGCTTCACAAACGGCGGATTGAAGACGGTTGTCGAAGCGGACGCGGAGCTCAAGCGGTACGGAAAATTTTTGTGCGCGAATCCCGATTTGCCGATTCTTTCCCTTTCGGGCGAAGACGATCCCGTTACGGGCGGGAAAAGGGGGCTGAGAGATACGAAAAGGACGTTGAACAAAATCGGGTATAAAAATTTCGTTTACGAGGAATTTCCGCATATGATGCACGAGATTTTGAACGAAGAGGACAAACAAAAGGTATACGAGAGGATTCTCTCGTTCTTTGAAGAAAAAGGAGAAAAAAAATGAATTTTGACGAATTGGTGGAAGAGAGAAGAAGCGTCCGCTCATACCGAGAGGGCGAGGCGACGAAAGAGCAGATCGACCGTCTGATCTATTGCGTTCAACAGGCTCCCTCGTGGAAAAATTCCCAAACGGGACGTTACTATATCGCGCGTTCAAAGGAGGCGAAGGAAAAGGTGTTGTCCTGCCTTCCCGAATTTAACCGAAACAATTCGGCGAACGCTTCCTTTTTCGTCGTTACGGCGTTTGAAAAGGGGAAAGCAGGCATGGGAAAGGATGGAAATTTCGCCAACGAGGCGGGAGAGATGTGGGGAGCGTACGATCTCGGACTGCAAAACGAGCTGCTCGTCTTAAAGGCGAGGGATTTGGGGTTGGATACCCTCATCATGGGAATTCGCGACGGCGAAGCCCTGAGAGAAGCGTTCGCCGTTCCCGACGAAGAGGCTCTTATGGCGGTGATCGCGGTCGGTTATCGGGCAGTCGATCCGCCCAAGCCGAAGAGAAAGGAAGCGGAGGAAATCGTTAAGATTTTTTGAAGCTCGGCGGGACGTTCATAGGAATTTCGATTTTTTCAAGAAACGGAAGAATTTCACGGGAAAACCATAAAAATAAAGTTTTCTTTTCTTTCTCGACGTGGTATAATAAAAGCAGAAAGGCAAAATGCGTAAGAATCGAAAAGCTTTTTAAACAGATAAAAAGGAAAAGGAACGCGATATGTCGAAAAAACATTGGATCGCCGTCGCAACGGCGTTGTCCGTTTTGTTTTTGGGAACCTTTTCTTCCTGTCATGCGCACGATTACGAGGTCGTCTCCCTGACGCCGAAGACGTGCGTAAAGAACGGGGAGGAGGTTCTTCAATGCAAAATATGCGGGCGGACGAAAACCAAAACGCTTTACGCTTTCCGAACGGGTCACGGTACGGCCTGGACGGATTGGGACGAGGAGTGGATAGAACCTACCTGCCATTCGTCCGGATATTTGAGATCCGTTTGTAAGAAATGCGGACAAATTTTTTATGAAGATTACGTACCAATGACACACGATTTTGTAGACGGCGTTTGCACGATTTGCGGCGGGGTAGAGGAAGGAACGGAAGGGCTTTCCTATACCTATAATAAATCGGGCGGCTATTACGTCGTTTCAGGCTATAATGGAACGGAGGCGAACGTCGTTATTCCCGTCGTATACGAAGGGGAACCGGTGACGGAAATCGGCGCGAGCGCATTTTACGGAAAGAAGCAGATCGATTCGGTCGTCGTTCCGGTAACGGTAGATGTAATTGGGGACAATGCCTTTGCCTTTTCTTCGGTAAAGGAAATCGTCGGCGGGGAATATTTGGAAAGCGTCGGGAGCAGAGCGTTTTTAGAGTGCGGCGAGCTGGAAAAATTCTCCTTTTCGCCCGCGATATTTTCCATTGGAGAGAAAGCTTTTAAAAACTGCGAGAATTTATCTTCGAGCGTAGACGGCTCCGGATTGGGCTTTCTCGGAGAAGAGAGCTTTTACGGCTGTTCTTCGCTGAAGGAGGCGGTTCTCGGAGACGGGTTGACCGGCGTGGAAGCAAGGTCGTTTGCAAATTGCACGTCCCTGAAAAACGTTTCCTTGGGAGAGGGGATCCGTTCGATATCGTACGGCGCATTCTTCAACTGTATATCCCTGAATGAAATCGTTTTCGACGAATCTCTGAGGGAGATCGGTTATATGGCTTTCGCCTATTGTACGGCGATAGAGAATATAACGGTTCCTTGTTATTTAAGAAATATTTCCGCTCGCGCTTTTTACGAGTGTTCTTCTTTAAAGAGCTTCGAGTTTGAAAATCCTTCTTCATGGTTGATTTACCGCGACGTTTCTTATGAAAATACGGGCGAAAAGGGATCTTCTGTGACGTTGAAGGATTCCCTCCTCAACGCAGGATATCTGACGGGCGAATATCTCGATTATTATTGGGCGAAGAAAATTTAAAAATTTCGCATAAGAAAAAAATTTTTTCGGCACAGACGGGAGGTCTGTGCTTTTTTTGAGGAAAAATTTTTATAAATAAGAAAATTCCTCGCGGTTCATTTAAAAGGGATACATGATATAGTATACTATGCGTCGAATAATATACTATATATAAAAAAATAAAAAGTTTGAACAAAAAAATCAAAAAAGTTATAAAATACGGTTGACAAAACGTCGAATAAGATGTATAGTATAAGCAATAAAACCTACGAATCATGTAGGTAAAGTAGAAAAAAGGACGGAGCTATGAAGCAGAGTGTAATCAATCAGAGAAGAGATAACGTATTGTCGGAACGATGTTGACAAACAGGGGATAAAATAAAGGGTTAAAGAAAAGGAACCGAAGTGGGAATACGTTAGGGAATACGTATCGCAGAAGATTATAAAATAAAATCAAAAAAATATAAGGAGAAGAAATCTATGGCTATTTATCAATCGATCATCGACCTCATCGGCGGAACGCCCATACTGGAAGCAAAAAAATTTGAAAAGGCGAACGGACTGGAAGCAAGAATTCTTGTCAAGCTGGAATATTTTAATCCGGCCGGTTCCGTAAAGGACAGAATCGCAAAAGCGATGATCGAGGACGCGGAGGCTTCCGGCAAGTTGAAGCCGGGCGCAACCATCATCGAGCCCACCTCCGGCAATACGGGCATCGGACTCGCTGCCGTCGGCGCGGCGAAGGGATATCGTGTCATTCTTACGATGCCCGAAACCATGTCCGTCGAGAGGAGAAATCTCATCAAAGCGTACGGCGCGGAGATTGTTCTCACGGACGGCGCGAAGGGAATGAAGGGGGCGATCGCAAAGGCAAACGAGCTCTTCGAGACGACGCCCGACAGCTTCATTCCCGGGCAATTCGTCAATCCCGCCAATCCCAAAACACACAGAGAGACGACCGGTCCCGAGATCTGGAAGGATACGGAAGGGGACGTCGATATCTTTATTGCGGGCGTGGGTACCGGCGGCACCGTCACGGGCGTAGGAGAATACTTAAAGTCTCAAAATCCCGACGTAAAGGTCGTCGCGGTTGAGCCGGCGGGTTCCCCCGTTCTCTCCAAGGGGGTGGCGGGACCTCATAAAATCCAAGGAATCGGCGCGGGCTTTGTTCCCGATACGCTCAACACGAGCATTTACGACGAAATTATCGCCGTTGAAAACGAGGACGCTTTCGCTACCGGCAAAGCGTTCGGCAGGACGGAAGCCGTTCTCGTCGGCATTTCTTCCGGCGCGGCGCTGTGGGCGGCCATACAAGTGGCGAGGAGACCCGAAAACAAGGGAAAGACGATCGTCGTCCTTCTTCCCGATACCGGAGACAGATATCTTTCCACTCCGCTTTTCGCAGATTAACGAAAGGACGACGGCTATCATAAAATTTTCCGATTGAATAAAAAGAATCCGTTTTCCGTTTGCGGGCGACGGATTCTTTTTTACTAAAAGAAAAAAGGATTGCAAAGACGGGAGTTTTTTGATATAATACTTCATCATGAAGGAAAATCGCGCGGATTTGCTTTTCGTTGATTGATACCGAGCGAAGGAGTTTTTATGCTTACGAAAGAAAAATATGAGGCGTACGTAAAGATATTGAAGGAAGAACTCGTTCCCGCGATGGGGTGTACCGAACCGATTTCAATCGCTTACGCGACGGCGAAGGCAAAGACCTTATTGAAAGGGGAGCCGACTTCCGCTCTTTTGAAGGTCAGCGGAAACATCTTAAAGAACGCGAAAAGCGTCGCCGTTCCCCATACGGGAGGAATGAAAGGGTTGAAATCCGCTTTTGCCGCGGGACTTGCCGGCGGCGATCCGGATGCGGAGCTGGAGGTTCTCTCTAAAATTTCGGAGAGGGAAAGGGATCGGATCGTAAAAATCAAGGAAGAGTTTCCTTTGGAAGTCGTCGTTCCCGACGACGCGCACATCTTCGACATTACCGTCATCTTGAAGAACGACGCGCATTCCTCCTGCGTCAGAATCGCCGACAGTCATACGAACATCGTCTACATGAAACGGGATGAAGAAATCGTCTACGACGCTCTTTCCGAGCGGAAGGAGAAGAAGGCGGATCGTTCGCTTCTCAGCGTAGAGGATATCGTCGAGTTCTCCGATACGGTCAAAATAGAAGATGTAAAGGAAATATTGGATCGACAGATTTCTTACAATATGGCGATTGCGGAGGAGGGGATGAGGAACGACTATGGCGCAAATATCGGAAAGGTGCTCCTTCGCAGCTATCAGCCGGATATCAAGATAACGGCGAGGGCTTACGCCGCCGCGGGGAGCGACGCCAGAATGAACGGCTGCGAGCTTCCCGTCGTCATCAATTCCGGAAGCGGAAACCAAGGGATCACCGCCTCCGTTCCCGTCGTCGTGTACGCGAGGGGCTTGAACGTTTCGGAAGAAAAGACGTACCGCGCCCTTTGCGTTTCCAACCTGATAACCGTCCACTTAAAGACGGGCATCGGGCCGCTTTCCGCCTATTGCGGCGCGGTTTCGGCGGGCGCGGGCGCGGGCTGCGGCGTCGCTTATCTTCTCGGCGGGAGATACCGAGAGCTTTCGCATTGCCTCGTCAATGCGCTCGCCATCGATTCCGGCATCATCTGCGACGGAGCGAAGGCGAGCTGCGCGGCAAAGATCGCCACGGCGGTGGAGAGCGGATTGTTGGGCGTGAATATGTTCTATAACGGAAACGAGTTTTTTGCCGGCGACGGAATCGTCAAAAAGGGCGTGGAGAATACCATAAAGAGCGTTTCTCGCCTCGCGCACGACGGCATGAGGGAGACGGATAAGGAAATTATCCGCATCATGTTAGAGGAATAAAGTATTAGAGGAATAAAGCATAAGTAAATTTTATGGAGTTTATTGCTAATTGTGAATTTATCGAGGAAAAAACCTATTGCGTAAAAATCGTTCAAAATCATCTTCCTTTTTGAAGGATCTGCGATATGATAGAATCGTAGCTTTCCAACGAGGGATTTTCCCCGTCGATATTTCAAAAAAATCGTTCAAAATCATCTTTCTTTTTGAAGGATCTGTGATATAATAGAATCGC
>CAYWKM010000050.1:0-11253 GCA_964459165.1 uncultured Clostridia bacterium | reverse complement strand
GATTCAGGATACTTACTATTTAATTCTCCGTCTGATTTCAGTGTTCTCCAATATGGCGTAATATTTTCATTCCTCTGATAGCTTGCCCATGCGACGATCTGAACGAAAATTCCTGCTGTCATCGGATCGGTAAAATCCGCATTATTTCGTTTGGCGAGGTAATCTCTCATCTGAGACACCGTAATGATTTTTCCTTTCGGGACACTTTTCATCAATTCATCATAAAAAGAAGGCGGCGCAAAGAGCATTTTAGATCCGCCGTATTTTTTAATTGTTTTTTCATCCGTTACAATTTGAATCTTCGGCATATCTTTGTTTTGATACATCATTGCATTAAAATCTTTTCTATTTTCATTCGCCATATTTTCACCTCATTTCAAATACTCGTTCATTTTATCATATGAAGATATAAAAGTCAAGGAAAAGTCTTCTTGTTTATAAGACCTCTATATTTTCGCCTTACAGTAAAGGAGTTTTTGTTACATAAAATTTATGAAAATGCCAATATTATTTTCATGGAAAATCTGATCGTCGTTTTATCTTTTATAGGATTGGTTTCTTTCTTTTTTCCCATATTTTTAAATACGACAATCGTATATTATGATAAAAAAATCGGATTTTCTCTTTATCTGTTTTCATTTTTTAAACTTATCAGCGGCTATATCACCTTTCACAAAAAAGCGTTTGCCGTTCATATATCCGATAAGAAAGCGTTTTATATTCGATATTTAGATATGAAAAACGAAGGAAAAAAATTTGCCGTAACCCAAGGATTTCAATTGTATTCCGTCCATTTGATAACGGAATTCGATAAAAACAAGGACTATTCGTTATATGTTTCCTTAGCGGAACAATTCATTTTACGCTTTATTTATATTGGATTTCACGTTTCGAGAGAATATCTGTCGTTAAAGAGCGATTTACTTTTATCGAACGGACCGACGAACGTATCTTTGAATACGGTTACCGTTTTTAATTTTTTTACGCTGGTAAGAGCCGTTGTCAAAATAACGGCAGGGAGGATCATTACATCATGGTGGAAAAAGAAAAGAAAATTGAAAATTTAATAAAAGTATCTTCGGATAAAATCTCCGAATTGGTTGACGTAAACACCGTTATCGGCGAACCGATCGTCACTCCGAGCGGCTTTCATATTATTCCTTTTACGAAAGTAACGGTCGGTCAGCTTGCGGGTAGCGGCGAATACGGCGAAACAAAGGTCATCAACGACGACAACACGAGAGCGGGAGCTTCCGGAATTGTAATCAACGTTAAACCGGAAGGATTTCTCGTTGACGACGGAACGACTTGCCGTTTGCTGAATGTAACCAACGATCCCGCAAGCGCTCTCATTGAAAAGGCTACGGAAATTTTGTCGAATCTTACAAGAAAAAATGATTAAGTTCAAACGATTCTTCGTCGCGATAGCGATTTTTTTTACGGCAATGAGTATCGGAATCCATCCGAAGATCGGATCATGCGAAAGCGAATCGTCAGAAATTGTGATGGAAGTCAATTCTCGCCGCGTTCTTTATGGAAAGAATATATCCGAAGAGAAAGCTATGGCGAGTACAACAAAAATATTGACCGCCATCATTCTTATTGAAGATAACGATCTTGCCAGGGTCGTAAAAATTCCCAAGGCTGCGGAAGGAGTAGAGGGGTCCGGAGTCTATCTAAAGGTGGGCGACGAATATACAGTCGAAGATTTATTATACGGATTGATGCTCCGTTCGGGAAACGATTGCGCCGTAGCGTTGGCGTTAAACCACAGCGGAAGCGTGGAAAAATTCGCCGAATGTATGAATTCCCGCGCGCGAAAAATGGGAGCGCTCAACAGTCATTTCGTCAATCCGAACGGTCTTCCCGATAAAGAGCATTACACGACGGCTTACGATTTAGGCATGATATCCTGTTACGCCATGCAAAATGAAACTTTTCGTAAAATTGTCTCGACAAAATATTACGAAAAATACGGTTGGGCAAATAAAAATAAGATGCTCTATCATTATGAAGGCGCGAACGGCGTTAAAACGGGATATACGATGGCGGCGGGCCGTTGTTTGGTTACTTCCGCTTTCAGGGACGGTATGCAGCTAATCTGCGTCGTTTTAAATTGCCACGAGATGTACGAAGAGACAGCGAAGCTTCTGGACGAGATATTCGCGGAGTTTTCCTACGAATGCATTTGCCGTGCGGATACATTGTATACCGCGCACTCAGATGTAAAGGGAAAGGTCGTCGACGCAAGCATAGTGAAAGACGTATATTATCCGTTGAGAGAGGAAGAATTACCGCTCGTCGTTACGGAGACAGAACTTCCGCCGTTTGTCGAGCTGCCCGTCAAAAAAGGGGAAGTTATCGGAAATATAAAAATATATTTTGCAAATCAGTTGATTTTTTGCGAAAATTTGTGTAGTATAAACAATGTAGAAAAAACATATTTAGATATCTTGAGAGGAATATCGGAAAGTTTTTATCTATAATTTTAAATACGGGTCAATATTGGAATATGAGAATCAACAAATTTCTCTCTGAAAACGGAATCGCGAGCAGGAGAGGCGCGGACAAACTCATCGAAGAAGGGCGGGTAGAGGTCAACGGTTCCCCTGCGTTGATCGGACAGGAAATCGCTTTTAGCGACGTCGTCACCGTCGATAATCAAATTGTGGGACATAAGACGAAACTCGAATATTATATTATGAATAAGCCGAAGGGTTGCGTATGCACGGTAAGCGACGACAGAGGCAGAAAGACGGTTATGGACTATCTTCCGGCAGGATGTGGAAAAGTTGTTCCCGTCGGTCGGCTCGATTATGATACGGAAGGTCTGCTTCTTTTTACCAACGACGGAGAATTAATCTATAAGCTTACCAGCCCGAAAAGCGAAATTCCCAAAACGTATCTTGCCAGAATCGAAGGAATCGTCACCGAAGCCATGCTCAACAAGATTCGTCCGGGAATTGAAATCGACGGAAGATTGACAAAAAAATGTAAGATTAAAATTGTAGAGACTAACAAAAATTTTACAAAGGTGCATATTACGATTACCGAGGGCAGAAACCGAGAAATTCGTAAAATGTTTGAAGCCATCGGGAAAAACGTGGATTTTTTGAAGCGAATCAGCATCGGGCAACTCGTTTTGTCCGGTCTCGATCGGGGAGAGGCAAGGAAATTATCTCAGGAAGAAATTTTTTATTTGCAAAATTTATAAGGATAATTTCCGCATAAAAAAACGGGGATTATCGATTCCGATAAACTCCGTTTACAGTTTATTTAAAATTTCTTAACAGACCGACGACTTTTCCGAGAATTTCAACGCTCTCGTCCTTTTCATAAACAAAATCGGGATAATCGTCGTTTTCAGGATGAAGAATAATTTTATCGTCCTTTTTATAAAATCTTTTTATCGTCGCGTCTTCTCTATCGTCGACGAGAGCGACGACGATTTCGCCGTTTTCCGCCGTAGGCTGTTTTCGTACGATAATTTTATCGCCGCTGTTTATACCTGCGTTTATCATACTATCGCCGGATACTTCCAGCATAAAGATATCTCCGCCGAATTCGTTCGCGGGCAAATTATAGTATCCCTGATAGTTCTGTACGGCAAAAATAGGATAACCTGCGGTAACTTTACCGATAAGAGGCGCCTTGATCTGCGGCGTAAAGGCTTGAACGCTGACAGCGCGTTTTTTATTTGAAGCTTTATTCAGATCGCCGCGCTCCTGCAATTTTGCGATATAACTATAAGCCGTCGCCGTCGATTTGATGTGCAGTTCGGCGCAAACGTCTCTTACGGAGGGAGCATAACCGTATTCGTTCGTATATTCGATGATAAATTGCAGTACATCGTCTAACTTTTTTTCATTGACCATAATATTCACCTCGTCGAACCTATTATAACATAATATTTTTAAAAGTGCAAACAAATGTTTTAATATTTTCTCGTATTTTTTTATTTTTTTGTCCTTATCAATAAAGCGGTCAATCATCTTCATAGACTTTTAGATCTTTTATGATATTAAATTTTAAGGAGTTTCTCGATATGGAACGTCAAAAATGTGTATTATACGACAGAGATTGCATCGGGTGCATGGAATGCGAAACATGTGATCTCGATCCCTCGAAGGTATGTGATAATTGCGGAAAATGTCTTCATTTCCAAGACTATGCGACGATTGCCATAGATAAGATTTATACGAATCCGGAGGAATACGATGGGGAAAACGATGGATTTATCTTCGAAAAAAATTTAAGAAAAAAATAAATAATTTTGTCTGATTATCATTGACAAAAAGAAAAAGATTCGATATAATGTACAAAACAAACCGTTGAGACGGAGATAACGGTAATCATGATTCCACAGAGAGCCCATGTTGCTGAGAGTTGGGTGAAAGTACAGATTATCAAATGGACCGTTGAGGGTGCAGTCAAAGGAGTACAATCCGAGTATTCTGCAACGTTTAAGCTTACGTAAGTGGCTTCGGAATATGATGGTATTTCGACGAGAGCAAAGTGGTAAAACATTTTGAATCAAGGTGGTATCGCGGATATTTTATTCGTCCTTGGCAGGTATTTTCTGTCGAGGATTTTTTTATACTCTTCGCAGAAAATGCGAAGAGTTCTTTTAGGGAGGTGTTCTGTGGTTTTACCAGATTTAAAAGAAGTTCGTAATATCGCGAATGAAGGAAAATATAAAGCGATACCGATCAGCACGGAAATGCTGTCAGACGTATGCACGCCCATACAGGCGCTGAAAATTTTGAAGAACAATTCGAAGCGCTGTTATATTCTCGAATCGGTTGCGGAACATGAAAAATGGGGAAGATACACTTTTTTAGGGTTTGCTCCCAAAGAGGAGATCACTTGTATAAAGGGAAATATGAAAATCGGATCGAAGGTCTTTTTTACGGAAGATCCTGCAAAATATATTCGGAAAATTTTGGCGGAATATAACAGTCCGAAATTCGATTACCTTCCTCCTTTCACGGGCGGTCTCGTCGGTTATTTCTCTTATGATTATATCAATTATGCCGAACCGGCAACAAAAATCGAAGTTGAAGATACCGAAGCCTTCAAAGATATCGATTTGATGCTGTTTGACAAAGTCGTCGCTTTCGATAATTTTCGTCAAAAGATTATTATTATCGTCAATATGCCGATCGTCGACGTCGATATCGATTGCGAATATGCGAAAGCGGCAAACGAGGCAGAAGGTTTAAAGTCGCTTCTCCGTAACGGCGTTCCCGTTTCGGACACAAGCGGAAGATTAAAGGGAGAGTTTACCCCTCTGTTTGATGAAAAGACTTATTGCGCTATGGTTGAGAAGGGCAAACATTATATCAGGGAGGGCGATATTTTCCAAATTGTCTTATCTAATCGATTGAGCACCCCCTTTGAGGGAAGCCTTCTCAATACTTACCGCATTTTGCGGACGCTGAATCCTTCGCCGTATATGTTCTATTTTTCGGGCACGGACGTTGAAATCGCGGGCGCTTCTCCTGAGACGCTTGTAAAATTAGAAAACGGAATCCTTCATACGTTTCCCTTAGCGGGAACCAGACCCAGAGGAAAAACGGAAGAGGAAGATCGAAAGCTGGCGGCGGAGCTTCTTACAGATGAAAAAGAGCTTGCCGAGCACAATATGCTCGTCGATCTCGGAAGGAACGATTTGGGACGAGTCAGTAAATTCGGTTCGGTTGAGGTAGAAAAATATCATTTAATCGAAAGATATTCTCACGTCATGCATATCGGTTCGACGGTGAGAGGAGTCATTCGGGAGGATTGCGACGCTTTGGACGCCATCGGCTCCGTCCTTCCGGCGGGAACGCTTTCCGGCGCTCCGAAAATAAGAGCATGTCAGCTGATCGCGGAATTGGAAAATTGTAAGAGAGGAATTTACGGCGGAGCGATCGGGTATATCGATTTTAGCGGAAATCTCGACACTTGTATCGCTATACGAATCGCTTATAAAAAGAACGGGAAGGTCTTTGTTCGGAGCGGCGCAGGTATCGTAGCGGATTCGATTCCGAAAAATGAATATGACGAATGTATCAATAAGGCCGCTGCGGTCATAAAAGCGTTAAACCAAGCGGGAGGGGAAGACATATGATTTTATTGATTGATAACTACGATAGCTTCTCCTATAACCTTTACCAGATGATCGGATCGATTGAACCGAGGATCGAGGTGATCCGCAACGACGAAATGACGACGGGAGAAATCGAACGTTCCAAGCCGGACGGAATCATTCTTTCTCCCGGTCCCGGCCGCCCGGATGATGCGGGAGTCATCGTTTCTGTCGTCAAAAATTTGGGGAGTAAAATTCCAATACTCGGCGTATGCCTCGGTCATCAGGCTATTTGTTACGCTTACGGCGCAACGATTACTTATGCGAAACGGCTTATGCACGGAAAACAATCCATCGTTTCGTTCGATCGAACTTGTCCGTTGTTTCAAGGGTGTCCCGAGCTTGCGCCGGTTGCCAGATATCATTCGCTCGCCGTCGATCCGAACACCATGCCGGAATGTCTGAAAATTACCGCGTTGACTTCGGATAACGAGGTCATGGCTGTACAGCATATTTCTTATCCGGTCTTCGGCCTACAATTTCATCCCGAATCGATTATGACTCCGGACGGAAAAACAATACTGAAAAATTTTATAAACATCACTGCGTCTTTGAATGGAGGGAAAAGATAATGATAAAAGAAGCTATCATTAAAATAGTAGATAAAGAAGATTTGTCTTATGAAGAAGCTTATGCCGTCATGAGTGAAATTATGAGTGGAGAGACGACGCCGACGCAGAACGCGGCTTTTCTCGCCGCGCTCTCGACGAAGAGTACCAAAGCGGAAACTATTGACGAAATCACCGGTTGTGCCGCCGCCATGCGCGATCGGGCGATCCTCGTAAGAAGCGATTTAGATTTGCTTGAAATCGTTGGAACAGGGGGAGATAAAGCAAACAGCTTTAACATTTCCACAGTCTCGGCTATCGTCGCCGCTTCCGGCGGAATAAAAGTAGCGAAACACGGAAATCGGGCGGCGTCTTCCCAATGCGGCACGGCGGACTGTCTGGAAGCTCTCGGCGTAAATATTTGGCAGGACCCCGAAAAGGCGTTATCCTTATTAAATTCCGTCGGAATTTGTTTTCTCTTCGCTCAAAAATACCATACGTCCATGAAATATGTCGGAGCAATCCGAAAAGAATTAGGGATTCGAACGGTATTTAATATTTTAGGTCCGCTCACCAACCCCGCCTTACCTCAAAGACAGGTTTTGGGCGTTTACGATCTTTCTTTGGTCGAGCCGCTGGCGAAAGCGCTTTACAAACTCGGAGTAAAAAGGGGACTCGTTGTTTACGGCAAAGACAGAATCGATGAAATTTCAATCAGCGATTCAACCTTCGTGTGCGATTTTGAGAACGACGAATATACGACTTATGAAATTCAGCCGGAAGATTTCGGTTTAAGCAGAGCGTCCAAAGAGGAGATTCGCGGGGGGACGCCCACGGAAAACGCCGCCATCGTTCGCAATATTTTATCCGGAAAAGACCGGGGAGCAAAACGCGACTGCGTTCTCCTGAACGCCGGCGCAGCGCTCTATATTGGCGGGAAAGCGGCGACAATAGCGGATGGGGTAAATCTCGCCGTAAAACTGATCGATTCCGGCGCAGCGATCCGAACGCTCGACAAATGGATAACGGCGTCCAATCAATAAGATGAATATTCTTGAAACGATTGCCGACGCTGCGAGGGAACGCGTCGCTCTTTCTAAACAAAATCTGCCTTTGGACGCTCTCAAAGAGAGAATTTCCTCCATCCCGAAAGGAGAGCCTTTTTTATTTGAAAAAGCTTTATCTAACCCCGAACTCTCCTTTATTTGCGAATGTAAAAAAGCTTCTCCCTCTAAGGGATTAATCGCCGAATATTTTCCCTATCTTCAAATAGCTAAGGAATATGAAGAGGCAGGAGCTTCCTGTATTTCTGTATTGACCGAACCGAAGTGGTTTTTAGGTTCCGATCAATATTTGGAACAGATTGCCAAAGAAGTTTCCATTCCCTGTCTGAGGAAGGATTTTATTGTCGATGAGTATATGATATATGAAGCGAAGCTCCTCGGTGCTCAAGCCGTTCTGTTGATTTGTTCCATCACAAAAGAATCTGAATTAGGCGAATATTTGTCTCTATGCGATCGGTTAGGACTTTCTGCGTTGATAGAAACACACGATGAAAAAGAGATGAAGAGCGCTTTGCGCGTCGGAGCGAGGCTCGTCGGCGTCAATAATCGAAATTTAAAAGATTTTTCGGTGAATACGGAAAACAGTCGAAAGATGAGAGATCTCGTCCCCGACGATGTTCTTTTCGTATCCGAAAGCGGTGTGAAGGACGAGCGAGACATTGCCAAATTAAAGGAAATAGGGGTAGACGCCGTTTTAATCGGAGAAGCCCTGATGAAAGCCCCCGATAAAAAGGCCTTGCTGAGCAGATTCCGAGGCGTAAAATGACGAAAGTTAAATTCTGCGGAATGCGCCTGAAAGAGGATATCGAAGAAGCCAATCGGCTGAATCCCGATTATATCGGATTTATTTTATCTCGCCCTTATTGGCGTTGCATCTCCTTTCATCAAGCTTTCCGATTAAAGTCGATAACAAAAAGCTTTATTCGAACGGTTGGGGTTTTTGTGGACGAACCGATCGATAGGATAAAAAAATTTATTGAAAACGGCATAATCGACGTTATACAGTTGCACGGTAACGAAGATGAACAATACATAACAAGATTAAAAAACGTCACAGAAAAAAAGATTTTCCGCGCTTTCAAATTGTCTTCTCCGAACGACGTAAAAAAAGCAAACGAGTCCTGCGCCGATATGATTTTACTCGATTCGGGGCGGGGAACAGGAGAGACGTTTGATTGGGAGCTTCTTCGGTTAATCGACAGACCGTATTTTTTGGCAGGCGGATTAAACGCCGAAAATATCGGAGAAGCCGTGAGAACGCTTACGCCTTACGGCGTTGACGTAAGTTCGGGAATCGAAACGGACAGAAGAAAAAATCCGGAAAAAATGAAAAGATTCATTGAAGCCGTCAGATGCGGCGAAAAAAAAGGAGGCAGCTATGAGTAGATCAAGAGGGCGTTTCGGCGATTACGGCGGACAATATATGCCGGAGACATTGATGAACGCCGTCATCGAATTGGAGGACGCATACAATCATTATAAAAAAGACGAGCAGTTTCAGAAAGAATTATCGACGCTTTTCAACGATTACGCAGGAAGACCTTCCCGTCTGTATTACGCAAAAAAAATGACGGAAGATCTCGGCGGTGCGAAAATCTATTTAAAGAGAGAAGATTTAAATCATACGGGCGCGCATAAAATCAACAATGTTCTCGGACAAGCGTTGCTTGCAAAGAAAATGGGCAAAAAAAGATTGATTGCCGAAACGGGCGCAGGACAACACGGCGTGGCGACGGCGACGGCGGCGGCTCTCTTCGATATGGAGTGCGTAGTCTTTATGGGAGAAGAAGATACCAAAAGACAAGCTCTTAACGTGTACAAAATGAGACTTTTGGGATCGAAGGTCGTTTCCGTTAAAACGGGAACGGCAACGTTGAAAGACGCCGTTTCGGAAGCGATGAGAGAATGGACCTCCCGTATCGCCGATACGCATTATTGTATCGGTTCGACGATGGGCCCTCACCCGTTTCCCACCATAGTCAGGGATTTTCAATCGGTGATATCTAAAGAAATAAAGGAACAAATTCTTCAAAAGGAAGGAAGGCTTCCCGACGCCGTATTGGCGTGCGTAGGAGGAGGATCGAACGCGATGGGCACATTTTATCATTTTATCAATGAAAAGGGGGTTGCGCTCATCGGCTGTGAAGCCGCCGGCAGGGGAATCGATACTTTTGAAACTGCCGCTACCGTCAATACGGGCAGACCGGGAATCTTCCATGGAATGAAGTCATACTTCTGTCAGGATGCGTACGGTCAGATTGCTCCCGTGTATTCGATTTCCGCGGGACTGGATTATCCCGGCGTCGGACCGGAACATGCTTACTTAAACGACGTAGGCAGGGCAAAATATGTCCCGATAACGGACGATGAAGCCGTTGACGCGTTTGAATATCTTTCAAAAACGGAAGGAATCATTCCCGCCATCGAATCGGCGCACGCCGTCGCATACGCAAAGAAACTCGCGCCGACCATGGGAAAGGATAAAATTATTGTCGTGACCGTCTCCGGAAGAGGGGACAAGGATTGCGCGGCGATCGCAAGATACAGAGGAGAAAATATTTATGAGTAAAATCGCAAACGCTTTTAAAAACGGAAAGGCCTTTGTTCCTTTCATTACCTGCGGCGATCCCGATTTAGAAACGACAAACAAGATCGTTCGCGAAATGGTAAAAAACGGAGCGGATCTCATCGAACTCGGAATCCCTTTTTCCGATCCCACTGCGGAAGGTCCGATCATTCAGGCGGCGAATTTAAGGGCGCTAACCAACGGAGCGACCACCGATCGCATTTTTGCCTTTGTGAAAGAGCTGCGAAAAGAAACCGTCATTCCATTGGCGTTTATGACCTATGCAAACGTCGTCTTTTCTTACGGATCTGAAAAATTTATTTCAAGGTGTTCCGAAATCGGCGTCGACGGATTGATTTTGCCGGATCTTCCCTATGAAGAAAAGGAAGAATTTCATCCTATCTGCAAAAAATACGGAATAGACTTGATTTCCTTGATCGCGCCTACTTCGGAAAATCGCATTGCCATGATTGCAAGGGAAGCGGAGGGTTTTCTCTATATCGTTTCCAGCTTAGGCGTTACCGGAATAAGAACGGAAATCAAGACGGATATTCGGTCCTTAGTCGAAGTTGTGCGTAAAAATACTTCCATTCCCTGCGCCGTCGGTTTCGGTATTTCCTCACCGGAGCAAGCGGCTAAAATGGCTTCCGTTTCAGACGGCGCGATCGTCGGATCCGCCATCGTTAAAATGGTCGGTCAATACGGCAAGGATTCTCCGGAAAAAATAGGCGCTTATGTAAAACAAATGAAAGACGCTCTTAGAGAGTTATAAAAAATAAACGTTTTTATATCATTGTAGAGATATAATAACGTTTATTATACTAATTATCGAGGGGATTAAAAAGATAAATTCATGAACAATCAAAATCAGCCGAAACGTCCGTTGATATAATCTTCCGTTTTCTTATTCCGCGGATTCGTAAAAATCGTCTCCGTATCGTCCAT
>CAYWKM010000049.1:0-11341 GCA_964459165.1 uncultured Clostridia bacterium | reverse complement strand
GAGGCGTTGCCCGAAGGGAAGGGAGCGTAAAGGCGCGTCGGAGGGCGTTCGCCGCAAAATCGGGCGCGCGGCTTCGACAGACGGGCTTACAATAAAATAAAATTATAACAGCGAATAGGATTATAAGATAGGGTCATAAATATTGTTTCGTCGGCGTATAAATTTTTTTGATGTTTATATTTTGTAAAAAACTACAAAAAAGCGCGAAAAACGCTTGACAGAACAATAAAGAGGCTGTAAACTAATTAATAACATAATATAAAATTATTATGTATTTGAATAAGTAAACAATTTTTTGGAGGTTAAAACATTGAAAAAGGTCAAAAAGGTTGCCTTAACAGCGACTTCGCTTGTTTTGGTAGGGGCCATCGGTTTTTCCTGCGCATCCTGTAAAAAGGACGAGGAAACATTCGAGGGCTACAAGCAGGGTACGTACCGCACCTATACGTCTACGATGCCGTCGAACTGGAACGAATTGACGTATCAGGATAACAACGATACTCAGATTCTGGACTACATCGTGGGCGCTCTCTTTACTTACGACTATGAGTTTTCCGGCGATAAGTACAATGAGGACGGTTCGATCAACACGGCGGCAATCGTTCCCGGTAGCTTTTCCACGCAGTACGAGGCCGTTTCGGCTGTTGAAGACGTAACGGAGGAAGTCGCGTCCAAGTGGGGCTATACGGCGGATCAGGTGGACGAAGGCGGCTACGCCTGGAGACTGACTTTGCGTCAGGATTTAAAGTGGGACGACGGGACCGCGATCGACGCGAGCGACTTCGTTTATTCCATGCAGGAACAGCTGAATCCTAAATTCCTGAATTTCAGATCGAGCACTTGGTATCAGGACGTGCCTATTAAGGGCGCCTACAATTATTTGTATCAGGGAGCGCCTCTCTATACAAACGTAATCAACGAGAATTACGACAACCATCTGGCGATGAGTTCGTTTACGCAGGATGAGGACGGGTACTATTTGTTCCCCGATTCGTACGGAACTGCGGATGACGACGCGCACATTTACGCTTCGACTTCACAGTCTTGTATGTTCTTCGGCAGTTCGATGTATGATTATTATTCTGCCGGTTATAATAGCTATTTCTACGAAAAATATGAGGGAGAAATCGACGATCCCGAAAATTTGCCCGACTATGTAATCGCAAAAGAAGCGGCGGACGGCACGGTGACTTATTACACCGATTTGTTTGCAAAGCTGGCGGATAAGGAGAACGAATACGGATATTTCCAAGTAGATGATGAAATTTATGCCGCTCTGATGACGATTTCGGCAAACTTCGGCGACGGCAGCGAGCTTTCCTGGGAAGAATTCTGCTTCTATATCTCCGGGTACGGCGAAACGTACAGCTGGGATACCGTCGGCTTCTATCAGGAAGGAAATTACGAGCTCGTCCTTTGCATGGACAATCCGATTCAGCTTTTGAAGGACGACGGCTCCTTGAGCTACCTCTCGGCGTACTATTTGTCGAATCTGCCTCTCGTAAAGAAAGATGTGTATGAGAAATCCAAGCAGGAGCCCGTTTCCGGCGCCATTTTGTGGACGTCCACCTATAATTCCTCTTTGGAGACGACGGCAAGCTGGGGACCTTATAAGCTGACCTCCTTCCAGGCAGGTAAATCCTATACGTTGGAGCGCAACGAATATTGGTACGGCTGGAATATGGAAGAGTATAAGAACCAGTATAACGTAACCAAGCTCGAATGCGAGAGAATTTCCGAGGAGAATACGGCATGGATGTCCTTCTTCGGCGGAAAGATCGATTCGAAGGGATTGGATAACGATCATCTTGACGCATATAAGAGCTCCAAATATGTATATTTCAGCGCTGCTACGGGAACCTTCGGCTTGCAGATCTATGCCGGTCTCGACGCAATCAAAACAAACGGCAGAAATAACGGAATTCTCGCCATCGACGAGTTCAGACAGGCAATGTCCCTCGCTTTGGACAGAGGCGAATTCGCTAGCGACATTCTGGCTCCTAATCAGGCGGCTTACGGCGTTCTCAATTCGCAGTATTATTACGACGTAGAGAACGGCGGCGCATACAGATATACCACTCAGGCAAAGGAAGGTCTTTTGAGAGCTTACGGTTATACGCAGGCGGACGACGGAACCTGGTCCAATGCGACGGGTTCGATCTCGGGCTATACGACGGACGACGCCTACGATACGTTGGGCGGAAGCAATATGTCGAAGGCGACCGAATTGGTTGAGGCCGCTTACGAAAAGCTGACGGCGAATGCGGAATATTACGGATATGATTCCTCCAAGCAGATCACGATTTTAGTCGGATGGTCTTCCACGAGCACGTCCTACAGCAAAGCGTTTGAGTATATGAAGGAAAAATGGGAAGCCATGGTGGAAGGCACTCCTTTGGAAGGGAAGCTGAATATCACCTATGACGAAAACAGAGGCTCGACTTGGAGCGACGACTTCAAAAAAGGCGTTTACGACATCTTCCCCTTGGCGGGCATCAGCGGAAATCCTTTGAACCCTTACGCCTTGATTCAGTGCTATATCGATCCCGGTTATTCCCTGAACTATCATCAGTATTGGGATACGAACGAAATTCCTTTGACGATCACCTTCGGCGAGGACGACAGCGAGTACAGCGGAAAGACGATCACGATGAGCGCTTTGAACTGGTTCTTCTGCCTGAACGGACTTGCCGCGACCTATAAGGACAGCCGTAATCTGGAATATACCTACGTCATGAGCGACGGATATCTTTCGGAAGCCAACAGACTGTTGATTTTGGCGGCGTTGGAAGAATTGGTTTTGGAAAAATATCAATTTGTTCCTCTGGTATCCTCGTACAGCGCAACCCTTTTGAGCGCGAAGTTCAGCTATATATCCGATGATTACAATATGTTTACCGGCTTCGGCGGATTGAGATATATCATCGTCAATTATACCGACAGCGAATGGGAGACCTTCGTCTCTTCGCAGGGTAACGATTTAACCGAATACTATAAGGTAAGCGAATAATCGGACGGAAGAAAGGAAAAAATAAACAGTAACAGGCGGGGGAACGGAATTTTTTCCGTCCCCCCGTTATTTCTATTAGGAGATAAAAGCGTATGTACATGTTTAAGTATGTGTTGAAGAGATTGGGCTTGCTGCTGATGACCTTTTTGATCATTATGCTGATGTGCTTCGTCCTAATCAAGGCATTGCCCATTGTCGTCAACGCAGGGTTCGGACAGGATGCGAACATTACCTATTTGCAGTTGGAGGGAAGAGGGTATATTACGAATCTGCAATACGACAGCTACGGAAATATCGTCGGCTTTTCCAACGTGCCCGTTATGGAGCAGCTGTATTGGTATCTTTACAGAATCTTTGTCAACGGCGATTTCGGCGTAGGCGTAAATATTACCGAATATGCGGGGCGCGCGGTTCTCGACGTTTTTAAAGAGGGCTTGCCTCCCACCATTTTGATCAACGTTTATTCTACGATTATCGGCGTGCCGATCGGTCTGGGATTGGGTATTTTCGCCGCCTTGAAAAAGAATAAATGGCAGGATCAGGTAATCAACATCGTCATCATTCTCCTCATTTCCGTTCCTTCGATCGTCATGGGACTTCTTATCCAATATGTCTTCTGCTTTAAGCTCGGCTGGTTCCCGCTGACGATGAATTCCGGAAAGGATTATTTCAGCTGGTCGATGTTCCGCAGTATGCTGCCTGCCGTCCTATCTCTGTGTTTGGGCTCGATAGCGGGGTATGCGCGTTATACGCGAGCGGAGCTTTCGGAGGTTCTGACGAACGAATTTATGCTGCTTGCCCGCACAAAGGGGCTTACGCGCGGACAGGCGACTCTCCGTCATGCCATGCGCAACTCCATGGTCGTCATATTCCCTTCTATTTTGGGCGAGTTCGTATCCGTACTTTCCGGCTCCCTGATTATCGAAAACATGTTCTCCATTCCCGGCGTCGGCAGATTATACCTTTCGTCGATTACCATGCAGGACTATGATTTCTTTATGTTTTTGTCCGCTTTTTATGTGTTGGTCGGACTTCTCGCAACAATTATTATCGATATAAGCTACGGATTTATCGATCCGAGAATACGTATGGGGGCTTCGAAGACAAATGGCTGAGTATCAATCGATTCCTAAAGAAAAATTTGAATTTGCCGACAAAGGCGACGTGTCTCACGATAAGGTGCTCTTAACCAAGCCGAGAAGCTATTGGCGCGACGCGTTCAGCCGCTTTTGCAAGAACAAGGGTTCGGTCGTAGGCGCTTGCGTCATTATCCTTTTGGTTCTGTTTGCCATCATAGGACCCTTTTGCACGGCGTATACGCCCTCCTATTCCGATTTGAATTTTGGCGGCGCGCTGCCGAGAAACGAGTGGTTTGCTTCCGGCGGTATCGATTTCTGGGACGGCTGTCAGAATACCTCTCAGAGCGAACAAACCTTTATTCTGTATTATTCCATGGGTGCGGAAACGGGGCATTACGCCGTCAAGAATCAGGAATACACGGTGGATAAATCGAGCGGAACTACGTTATACCGTTTTCGCCTGGATACCTATCACAAGAACGGCTGTCTGTACAGAAACGTCGACGAAGAGACGTATCGGTTGATTCAGCAGTATCAGAACGAAACGGGGATTCAGGTCATTTATCCGACGACCTCCTATTCGAGTCGGCAGGCGAATATCGCGCCGCAGGACCTTACCAACGCAAATTATTGGTTCCTCACCAGAATTTCCGCCGGAAAGACGGTAGCGGTTCTTTCGGACAGCTCCGACCCGACGAGCCTTATTCCCAATTATAATTATCACGCGAAGGGCAGCGCCGGCGATGTGGATTTGAATTACAATTCTCTTCGTATCGAAGGAGAGGACGGAATTGAAATCAACGGAGAAACCTGTTATTACGACTATGCCCGCAGGGTGACCGACGGATATGAAATTCGCGTCAATTATTACGAATATTACACCTTCCGTCACAGCTATCTTCTGAAAGACGGCATATCGAATCCGAGCTTTCTGTTCGGCGCGACGGCGGACGGCAAGGACATTTTCTCCTGCTTATCTTCCGGCGCAAGATTCTCCTTTGTCTTCGCCATTATCGTGGCGTGCGTCAATATCATCGTGGGCGCCATTTACGGCGCGATCGAGGGCTATTACGGCGGGAAGCTCGACTTGACGATGGAGCGTATCGCGGAAATTTTATCCGCCGTGCCTTCGGTTATCGTAATAACGCTGTTAAGAGAATATTTGCACGCGAGCGGGTTTATCATATTGTTCATAGCGTTCTTCCTGACGGGCTGGATCGGTATGGCGGGCAGAACGAGAATGCAGTTCTATCGGTTTAAGAATCAGGAATATGTTCTCGCGGCGCGCACCTTGGGCGCAAAGGACAGAAGGCTCATGTGGAAGCATATCTTCCCCAACGCCATAGGCACGCTGGTTACCAGCTGCGCGTTGGTTATTCCTTCCATGATTTTCTCGGAGGTAAGCTTTACCTATTTAGGGATCATCAATTTGGATTCGGGGAATCTGACCAGCGTCGGTACTTTGATTTCCAAGGGGCAGACCTGTCTGATGGCTTATCCTCACGTGGCGATTTTCCCGTCGGTATTCCTTATTCTTTTAATGCTTTCTTTTAACCTGTTCGGAAACGGTTTAAGGGATGCGTTCAACCCGCAGCTGCGCGGATCGGAGGGCTGAGATGGCAAACGAAGAAGTTAAACTTGCAGTGCGAAATTTAAAAATTTCTTTCCGTACGGACGGCGGAAAGGTGCAGGCCGTGCGCGATATCTCGTTTGACTTGTACAAGGGAGAAACGCTCGCCCTCGTCGGCGAGAGCGGCAGCGGAAAATCGGTAACGAACCGCGCCATTATGGGTATCCTCGCCGGCAACGCCATCAAGGAAGGCGGCGAGATCATCTACGACGGACAAGACCTGATGAAGATTCCCGAAGAGGGCTTTCATAAGATTCGCGGCGATAAAATCGCCATGATCTTTCAGGATCCGCTCTCCGCGTTAAATCCCATCATGCGCGTAGGGAAGCAATTGACCGAAGCCATGTTGATCAAAGGCAAATTGAATCAGCGGGAGAGCAGGGAAGATTTTAACGAGACGTTAAAACGTCTTAACGCCGCCATGGACGCGGCGCTCGGCGCGGAGGCGGCAAGCGCAAACAAGAAAAAGTGCGACGATTTCAACGCGTTCGAGGTCTGTCATTTAAAGCTGGAAAACGCTTACAATAAAGCGTACGGAGCTGCGGTAGACGGCGTGGAGGATATTGACGATCTCTTGTTCAGAATCGAAAAGAGGTCCTACAAAAACGTGCGAAAGGACGCGGCGGAGGTCGCGCGGCAAGCGGTTTGGAGCATCAACGAATACGTCGTGAAAGAGCGGGCGGAGGAGCTGAAAGGGCTCGCCGCCGACATAAAGAAGCTTGTACGGAACCCCGTGGAGAGCGTGAAAGGATTTTTCAGACAGCTTTTCAATCGAGGGGAGAACGAGAATTTCTCTAAATTCAACTATGATGCGATCGCCGAAAAGCTTTCCAAAATCAAGGAAATTCTTTCGGAGGCGGCGGCGTTCCCTCAGCCCAACTTCTTTTCTATGGGCTATTATCTGACCTTCTCCGGTCAGCCTTTGCCCGATATGGAAACGGAAGAGCTCAATCGCTATTTGAGAGCGTATTTGGACGAGCGCTTTATGCTCGACTTCATTAAGGTCGCCAAAGAGGGCGTAAAATACTCCCACGAGCAGTCCGTTGAACAAAAACGGAAGGCTTTGAAGGCGATAGAGGAGGCGGAGTCTGTCTTCCGCGCCGAAAATCCGGATAAAAACGAATTTTACGCGGCGGCGAAACGACTGATTGTCGCGGTAGAGGCGGGAATCGACCGCTTAGAGGTCAAAAAGGACAACCGCGCGTATACCTTCGGTTCCAGCTTAGAGGCCGCGTTAGAGGTGTATTTCGGCGGGATTAAGCGGAACGCCGAAGAGGAAGTTCGTTACGCCCGTCAGACGGCGGCGTATGAAAGAAAGGCGGCTCGGGGCAAGGCTCCCGAGGGCAAGGTCGAGGAGAAGAAGCTCGTCGATTTAAAAGCCGCGATGAACGATATCGTCGTCCTCATCGAAAGAATCAAAGAGCATTACGAGGCGCAAATTGACGAGAAGGAAATCGATTTCGACGCGAAGACGGTCGATCTCATCGATTATCTGAAATCTAAGGCGTCCGGCGTGGCCTATAAGGTTACCCGCCGTATGGCAAAAATGCGCGCCTTGAAGCTGATGGAGGAGGTAGGCATTCCCGAACCCCGCAAGCGTTACAAGCAGTATCCCTTCGAATTTTCGGGCGGTATGCGCCAGCGTATCGTCATTGCGATCGCTCTGTCCGCCAATCCCGATATTCTCATTTGCGACGAGCCGACGACCGCTTTGGACGTCACCATTCAATCGCAGATTTTGGAGCTTATCAATAAGGTCAAACAGGAGCGTCAGCTCTCCGTCATTTTTATCACGCACGATTTGGGCGTCGTGGCGAATATGGCGGACAGAGTGGCGGTTATGTATGCGGGAAAGATCGTAGAAATCGGCACCGCGCAGGACGTATTCTATTCGCCCGCTCATCCGTACACTTGGGCGCTTCTTTCCTCCATGCCCGATTTGGATACAAAAGAAAAGTTGGAATCCATTCCCGGTACGCCGCCCAATATGATTTATCCGCCCAAGGGCGACGCTTTTGCGGAAAGGAACAAGTACGCCTTAAAGATCGATTTCGAGGAACAACCGCCTATGTTTAAAATTTCAGAAACGCACAGCGCGGCTACATGGTTACTGCATCCCGACGCGCCGAAAGTGGATCCGCCCAAGGCTGTTACGGATAGGATTGCGAGAATGAAAAAATCGGGAGGTGGCGTAAATGCAGGTTGAAGACGATGTTTTATTGAGGGTCGAACACCTTTGTCAATATTTTAAGATGGGACCCGGACAGTATCTGAAAGCCGTTGACGACGTCAGCTTCGATATTCATAAGGGCGAAGTTTTCGGTCTCGTGGGAGAAAGCGGTTGCGGTAAGACGACGACGGGGCGTTCCATCATTCGTCTCTATGATATTACGGGCGGCAGCGTATATTTCGAAGGGCAAAGAATCTGCGCCGGTACGAAATATTATCAGGATCTTATCAAGGCGGCGAAACAGGAATATAAGGCGGAGGTAAAGGAAGTAAACAGCCTTATCGCCGAGGATAAAAAGAACGGACAGGAAATCAAAAAGGAATATCAGGACAGATTGACTGCGGCGGAGGAAAAGCTTCAAGCCGTCGTCAACGAGCAGAAAGAAAATATCAAATCCGCGAAGTTCGACCATAATCATTGCAATAAGCTGTATGCCGAAGCGCAGGTAAAGGCGGTGCAGGAAGAATATCAACCTCTTCTCGACGCGGAGACGAATGAGGATAAAAAAGCGGCTCTCGAAAAGGAATACAAGGAAAAGATCCGTCTTGCCAAAAAAGATAGAATCATGAATAAGATGCAGATGATCTTTCAGGATCCTATTTCCAGCCTCAATCCCCGTATGACGGTTCGCGATATTATTGCGGAAGGATTGATTATCCGCGGTATAAAAGATAAAAAGTATATTGACGAGCAGGTGTATAAGATGCTCGATCTCGTCGGTCTCGTCCCCGAACACGCGGGAAGATACCCTCACGAATTTTCAGGCGGTCAACGTCAGAGAATCGGCATTGCGAGAGCGATCATCCTCAAGCCGGAACTCATCATCGCCGACGAGCCGATTTCCGCTCTCGACGTTTCCATTCAGGCTCAGGTCATCAATCTTTTGAATAATTTGCGTACCAAATTGGGCTTGACGATTTTATTCATCGCGCACGATTTATCCGTCGTCAAATATTTTTCGGATAGGATCGCCGTCATGTATTACGGTAAGATCGTGGAGCTGGCAACTTCGGACGAATTGTTCGCTCATCCTTTGCATCCCTATACGCGTTCCCTCCTTTCGGCAATCCCTCTGCCCGATCCCGAATTTGAGAAAAACAGAAAGAGAATCACCTATAATCCTCTTGCGGAACACGATTATTCGGTAAATAAGCCTACATTAAGAGAAATCAGCGAGGGACATTTTATTTATTGTAACGATGAGGAATTCGAAAAATACAAACAAGAATTGGAAAAATAGCGATCGGCGGAGTTCTTCTCTGCTTCGCTATATCGTAACCGCCGCGGTCGGACTGATTGCGGCGGTTGCGATCATGTTTTCCAAATCCGTTTTTTCTCAATCGGAAGTGAAAACGGTCTTACAAATTTTATCGGACGCTTTCTTTATTCCCGGCGTATGTATTGCAGGCGTGGGGCTTATCGTTTTTGCTTCCCATGGCGGGGCGTTCGATATGCTTGTTTATGGCGTTCGACTCATTTTTACAGTGTTTCGCCGTAAGGAAGATAGAAAATATAAGGATTTTTACGAATATAAGCAATCGAAAGAGGGGAAAAAGGAAAGCGTCGCCTTCATGCTGATCATCGGCGTCGCTATGATAGCGGCGGCTTGCGTTTTTCTGATTCTTTATTATCATTTTTAAATTCAAGCGATTCCGTTCTTTATTCGAAGGCGTCGTAAAGAAAACGACAGCTTTCCTAATCGATGAATTTCGCTCGAGAATTTTTGCATGCGCCCGCATGCAAAAATTTTTAACCGACGCGGTGAAAGGAACGGGTACCTCCCCGTGACGACGGAATCGGGGGACTGTCATGAAAAAACGTGAAGGATTGAGATTCGCGAGCGGCGGTATTTTGAATGAGGAGGACATAAAAGACGATTATTTGGATCAGCGGCGCGTATGGCGTCGGAAAGTCTACCCTTGCCGAGGCTATGGCTAAAAAAATGAATAACGCCCTCGTCTTTGACGCCGAAGAGGTAGGCAATGCGGTTCGGGTGAACTATCCCGACTGTCCCTACGGATACATCTTCGAGGATTATCCTCTATGGGGCGAATTTTGCTATATGCTTCTGAAAGACGTTCATGAAAAATTCCATAAGGATATTCTCGTTCCGATGACTTTGTTGCGCGAGGAATCCTACGGAATCATTCAGAAGCTGAATCGAGAAGGAATTAAAACCTGTCTGATCATTTTGGAAGCGTCCCGCCAAACCGTTCGCGACCGCATTTTAGCTCGCGGAGAGGAAGAAGGCTGCTGGTGTATGGAAAATATCGAATTGAGCAGATCGGCCTCGGCGGCATTGCCCGGCGTTCGTATCGACACGGATCGCAGAGCTGTGGACGAATTAGCGGATACCGTTTTGAAAGAGTTCTTTCATTTGTCCTCGTAAGCATGGCGGGCCGGCTCGTCGGTAAGACTTTGCTTAAATTATAAAATAAACCTAAAAATATGAGTGGATTCCCTTGACAATGAAAATATTTATGGTATAATTATTGTAAAATATTAAGTGGAATATTAAAAGGGAGGTATTGTTGATGGAAACAACGTTTGGGGATTATTTTTTAACCGGCGCAAGCTTTTTGGTCGTTCCGTTTCTGTTGACGATTGCTTGCTTAATCGGCGCTTTTATCGTGCTGCGCACCGCGCCGGAAAGAGAGGCGCAAAGGAAGAGCGAGTGCAAATTCATTTTAAAATTTTTGTGCGTCATCGCTGCGATTCTTCTGATAGAGTTGATCAATTGGGCATTGCTTACCGCGAATTTCTTGGGATCGGCGACGGACGAAGTAAAGAGCTTTTATAATCGGCAGGTTTGCTCGATCTTGATACAGACGGGCTCGATGGTTCTTTTGTACCTTCTCGTATTCGTCGCAGTTTCCCTTATCGGCTTTTGCAGAACGCCGAAAGAAAACGCTCCAAAGAGAAAGGATCTTCAATTTGTTCTGACGACGACTGTCGTCTCCCTCCTTTTATGGATATTCGTCTTTTGCGAGAGTTATTTTATTTTAGATAGTAATGTAGAGCTTATCTTAGCGGGAAACGGCATAGCGGCGATCGTCGTGATCGGCTTTATTGTCTCGCTCGTTCACTATCATAAGACGGAAGACTTTGCCAAGAGAGACAAAGCAAGAGCCGTATTCACCGTTTTGGGTATTCTCAGCGCGATCGTCGTGCTTCTTGCTCTTTCATATGATTTCATCATGCTTGACATCGCGCTCTCTTTCCAGTAATCCGTATGGTTTTTAAGAGTTCGTTGAGAACTGCGGATGAAAAAGGGAGGAAATCTATCGGTTAAAAATTTCATAAAAAGGATCTTTTTCGGGAGTGAGGCGAAAGCTCGCTCCCTTTTATATTGGAAACGAAAACCCCGCCGCTATAGCGGGGTTTCGTCGAGG
>CAYWKM010000048.1:0-11372 GCA_964459165.1 uncultured Clostridia bacterium | reverse complement strand
GGGGAGAGGGCGTCGCTTTCGAACGGCAATTTCGAAAGGGGAAAGGAGAGCCCCGCGCCGACGAAAAAAGGGGAGAAGCGAACGAAAAGGACGTATCCCTTGCAGAGGTTCATAGGAGAGAAAAAATATAAACGTTGTTTGGATATCGCCCCGTTTTTTCTTTGCGTTTTTATTAATTTTGTGATAAACTAAAAAAAAGAGCGTCTCCGTTTTCGGCGCGGGAGACTGCCCGTACGACAGTTCGCCGCGGAATCGCCGCACGGAAAAGCATATTGATCGCGAAAACGATTGGGAAGCCGATCTTTTATCGATTGCGCTTCCTTGATAAGGAGGAAATTATTATGACAGAAGTAAGAACATGGTACAGCGGTCGTCTGCAAAGGGAAATGACGATCAGGATTTACGGCTACGGAGGAATTCCCTTTCTGGTTTTTCCCTGTCAGGACGCTATGAGCGACAATTATGAGAATTTCGGCATGATTCAGCATTTGTCGGGATATCTCGACAGCGGAAAAATTCGGCTGTTTTGCGTCGACACCGTCGATAAGGAAAGCTTTTCCGACGAAAAAGGGAATAAGAGCCGCCGCGCATGGATGCAGGAGTGTTATTATAATTATATCGTGGAAGAGGTGACGCCTTTGATTTACAGCTATTACGGCGGATTCATTCGTCCGTATACGACGGGTTGCAGCCTCGGAGCGACACACGCCGCGATCCTCTTCTTTCGCCGCCCCGATCTCTTCGAGGGGGTCGTCGCCTTGTCCGGCTGCTACGACGCTACGTATTTCTGGGACGGCTGGTGCGACGAGACGCTGTATAACAATTCGCCGCTCACCTTTTTAAGGGGAATGCCGCGCAATCATCCGTATATCGCGCTCTACAATCGGCGCAAGATTATTCTCTGCGTGGGGCAGGGCAGATGGGAGAGCGAGGGAATTCGCACCTCCCTCGCCATGCGCGACGTTTTCGCTCAAAAGGGAATCGACGGATGGGTGGATTTCTGGGGCTACGACGTGGATCACGATTGGCCTTGGTGGAAGAAGCAGTACGATTATTTTCTTCCCTTCTTGTTGGGGTAAGACTGATTCATAAAACGAAATTTTAAAATACGACTTTTTCGAGGGAGAAGGATATCTCGGGGAATGCGTCGAAAATTATTACTTGGAATCCAATAAAGATCATAACAAAGGAGAGAAAAGAAATGGATAAACACGTCGTGTATCAAACAAAGGGCGTATGTTCGAAGTCTATCGAGTTCGACTTGACGGACGGTTACGTGCATAACGTAAAATTTGTCGGAGGGTGCAAGGGAAATACGACGGGCGTCGCCATCCTCGCCGAAGGGGTAAAGGGCGAGACGCTCGTAAGGAAGCTGAAAGGCGTGAAATGCAGGGGAGACAACTCCTGCCCGAATCAGCTCGCTCTCGCCATCGAAGAAAATCTGAAAGAGGAATGAGACGTCGACGCGGAAGCAACCTTGAAGGTTCTTCCGCGTTTGCCTGTTTCTTCCCTATTTCTTCCCTATTGAATCAGGAAAGCTCCCTTCGGAAAATCGAGGGATTTGCACGATCGAGGGGGATTTGCAGCGGCAAAGTCCGTATTTGTCGCTTTTTGTCAATACCGTGATATTTTGATGAATTATGGAAAGCCCGTCGGGCTTTTCGTTGACTTCTTTTTTGCTTCTATGCTAATATAAATAAAATTGAGCGAGAAAGGAATTTTCGGAATGAAGAAAAATCAATATGCTTCGGACGAATATCTCAATAAGATCGTCGTCTCTTTAAAAAAAATTAGCGATTACAGTAAGACGAAAGAGGATCATCTCTTCAACGGCACCGAAATGCGTCTGATCGGCGAAATCATCGCAAACAACGTCGAGGGGAAGCAGGTCATCGCCGCAGAGCTTGCGGAATCGCTGGGGATCACGCGGTCCGGCGTTTCTCAAGTGATAAAAAGGCTGGAAGAAAAGGGCGTCGTAAAGAGAGTAGTCTGCCGATACAACAGAAAAAAATTCTATATCGAGCTTTCCGAGAGCGCGAAAAAAAAATATGAAAAGGAAAAGAAAAATCTTTGCGCCAATCTCGACAAGGTCGTCGAGATGATGGGCAAAGAAGATATGGATCAGTTGATTCGGCTGATCGATCGCTTTATCGACTGTCAGCGGCAAGCGACGGATCAGTAATGGAAGGAATGGAAGAAAGGTCGTAAAATATGTTAAAATTAGTCGATATCAAAAAAGATTACGAGGTTGCCGATACCAAGGTTCACGCCTTAAAGGGGATTTCGATCGAATTCAGGCAGAATGAATTCGTCTCCGTTTTGGGGGCGAGCGGCTGCGGAAAGACGACGCTTCTCAATATTATCGGAGGACTCGATCGGTATACGAGCGGAGATCTCATTATCAAGGGGAAATCCACCAAGGATTTTAAGGACGCCGATTGGGATGTTTACAGAAATCGGCGAATCGGTTTTATTTTTCAATCCTACAACTTAATCCCGCATCAGACGGTTCTCTCCAACGTTGAAATGGCGCTCACCATCGCGGGCGTTCCGGCGGAGGAAAAAAGGCGCAGAGCCGAAAAGGTGCTCGAACGCGTCGGGTTAAAGGAACAGCTGTATAAGCGTCCCAACCAGCTCTCCGGCGGACAGATGCAGCGCGTAGCCATCGCGCGCGCCCTCGTCAACAACCCCGAGATCCTCCTCGCGGACGAGCCGACGGGCGCGCTTGACAGCGAGACGAGCGTACAGATCATGGAGCTCATCAAGGAAATTTCCGGCGAAAGGTTAGTCGTCATGGTCACGCATAACCCCGAGCTCGCCGAAAGGTATTCCACCCGTATCGTAAGGCTGCACGACGGGCTCGTCGTATCCGACAGCAATCCCTATCAAAGCGAAGGGGAGACTTACGAGGAGACTGTAAAAGAAAAGAAAGAAAAGAAAGAAAAAAAGGGAAAGCATGAGAAGACGAGTATGTCCTTTTGGGCGGCGACAAAGCTTTCTTTTAGAAATTTGATGAGTAAACGGGGACGGACGACGGTGACTTCGATCGCCGGCTCTATCGGCATCATCGGCGTAAGCCTCGTGCTCGCCATTTCCGCGGGCGTTCAGAATTACATCAGCGATATGCAGGACGATATGCTTTCCGGCAATCCCGTCACGATCGCCGAATCCTCCTACAATCTCGACGCGCTCACCGATGCGATGTCCGCAACGGAAAAGGCGGAGCTCGTCAAGGAAAACGGAAGGGTATATATCGATTCGTATCTCGAATCGTTGGCTCAGATCGGCGCGGCTTCGGCGAGCATGCTCGTGAAAAACGATATCACGGAAGAGTATGTCGACTACGTCGCGTCTATGCCGACGGAATATTACGCCGCCATGACGGTCGATTACGGAATAGACGTTCTCCACAGCCTGTATACCGCATTCACCTATACGGGAACGGACGGAAAGGCGCAAACCAGACAGATGTCCGTCGCGGCGATTCAATCGCTCTATACCGCGCTCCTGAAGGAGACGGATTACGCGAATTTTTCCGATTATATTTCGATGTTCACCGATATTTTTGCGCAGGCTCCCGTCTCTTCCGACGGATCCGACGGCTACATCGCCTCTCAGTATGATATCAAAGCGGGCAAAATCGCGACCGAAAAGGATGAAATTATGCTCGTCGTCAACGGGAAGGGAGAATCGACCGATCTCCTGCTCGCTCAGCTCGGAATTCTCACGCAGGATCAATTCCTTGCCCGCGCTTATAAGGCGATCGACGGGGAGTATGATGAAAAGGATTTGGTCGATTCCTTCGCCTACGAGGATCTTTTAAACAGAACGTTTACCTGGTATCCGAACGACAGCGTTTATACCGCGAACGCGTCGATGAATTATTTCTCCGAATACGGCGCGTGCTCTTATATCTATAATCCGTACGGCGACGGGCTCGAAGGGGGAATGACGCTAAAAATCGTCGGCATTCTTCAGCCCAAGGAGACGATTTCCTACGGGTGTCTGTCCTCGGGCGTCTATTACACGCAGGCGTTTGCGGAATATGCCGTGGAGCACAACAAGGATTCCGCCATCGTATCTTACGCGAAGTCTCAGAACGGAACGATTATGAGCGGGTATTCTTCTTATAGTATGGACGAAGCTCCCGACTCCGTCATACATATTCCCTTCGGCGTGGGCTATCGCTATACTTACGTTTACGAAGGGGAGGAAAAGACGCAAATGGATTTCGTCGGCGTCAATTCGCAGTACGGATCGATGATGAATATGTTTTCCTCCTTCTGGGGGATTTCCGACGGAAGCGATTCCGAAAGCAGTTACAGCATGATATCGTCGCGCCAGCTCGGCGGCGAGGAGGTCGCCTCCGAAATTTCCGTTTATCCCACCGATTTTGAGTCGAAGGATTTGGCGACCGACTATCTCGACGAGTGGAACGACGACGAAAGCGACCTCTCCTATTTCAGCAAGGCACAGGGGAAGGAAGTATCGTACACGGCGGAAGAGCGAATCAACGTCACGTATACCGATTCGCTCGAGCTCATCATTTCCTTGATTCGAACGATGGTCAATATCGTCACGTACGCGCTCGTAGCGTTTACTTCGATATCGCTTGTGGTTTCCTCCGTCATGATCAGCGTCATTACCTATGTGTCCGTCGTTGAAAGGACGAAGGAGATCGGCGTTCTTCGCGCGCTCGGCGCAAGAAAGAAGGACGTAAAGCATCTCTTCAATGCCGAAGCCTTTATCATCGGTCTGTTCGCGGGCGCGATCGGCGTCGGATTTACCTATCTCCTCAGCGTTCCCATCAACCTCGTATTGGGCTCACTTACGGGAATTTTCACCTTGGCGGCGCTTCCTTGGTATCAGGCGATTATCATGGTGGCGGTCAGCGTCGTTCTCACCTCGATCAGCGGCGTCGCTCCCGCTTCCGCAGCGGCGAAAAAAGACCCCGTCGTCGCGCTCAGAACAGAATAAACAGAAGCTCCGCCGTCGCGCAGACGGCGGAGCTTTTCTCCGCAAAGGGCGTTTCGTTTGTCGGTCGATATGATTTTCGGCGCGATTATTTGTCGTAATAGCCGTAAGGGGAAGTCGTACGCTTTTTTCTCACGCTTAAAATCTGGAGGCAACGGACGAGCGTTTCGTCCGCCTCGGGCGGCCTTTTCCCCGAGAGAATTTCGATTAAAAGTTTTTTATCCGCTCCGCGCAGGGTGTTTGCGAACGTGCGGACGGGCGTTTCGGAGGAGGGATAGTATTCCTTGCAGAGCTTTTCGAGCTTTTCGTAAAGAAATTCATTCATATCTCGATTATAGGGGAAAATTCCCCTTCGGTCAAGGGATTGGTTGAAAAAATTTTTTTTGTATGTTATACTGAAAGGGAAGCTTTCGGAGGAAGAGTATGGATATCGAAAAGGATTTTGTATGGAACGAGCGGGACGGCTGCGCCGTCTTGGAAAAATACGTCAAAAAATATAAGAACGAGCGCGATGAAAAAGAGGAGGGAACGCCGGAGCCGAAGGAAACGATCATCGACATTCCCGCCGAGCGCGCCGGCAAACCGGTAAAAGAAATTTTCGACGCGGCTTTCAGCATGAACGAGGTCATAGAAGAGGTCCGTATTCCTTCTTCCGTCGAAAAGATAGGGAGTATGGCGTTCAATTCCTGCCGTCATTTGAAAAAGATTACGCTGAGTCCGTCCTTGAAGCGCCTCGGTTTTTTCGCGTTGAACGACACGCCGTTAAAGGAAGACGAAGCCTATCGTTGCGGCAAGGCGTTCGTCGTGGACGGCTGGTTGGCGGGATGCGACGAGGATGCGGAGGAAATCGAGATTCCTCCCCGCGTCGTCGGCGTCGCCGATTACGCGTTTTATTTCAATCGCAAATTGAAGAAAATCCTTCTTCCCGAAACCGTAAAATTTATCGGCATGCGCGCGTTCGCCTTCGAACTTTCGCTCGATGAGGTATATATTCCGCGCTCGGTGGAGGAGGCTCATTGGCAGATCTTCGGCGCGAACGTAACGATCGGGAAATTGACGATTCCGCAGGAGATCTACGAGAGGCAAAAATTCGAAAAAAGCGTAAAAATAGAGGAAATCGTGCTCCTATAATGTTCTATACTTATTTTGTACGGTGCGTCGACGGGTCGATTTACTGCGGCTATACGGACGACGTCGAAAAACGGTTGCGGGCGCACAACGAAGGGAAAGGGGCAAAATATACGCGAAGCCGCCTGCCTGTCGAGCTCGTTTATTTCGAAGCCTTTGAGGATAAACGCGAGGCGCAGAGCAGGGAATGGCATTTAAAGAAGCTTACGCGGCGGGAGAAGCTTTCTTTGATCGAAAAAGCCGCGCGAGAGAAAGAAACATAAAACGAAGCGTAAAAGCGGACGAAAGGAAAGAAACGCAGGGAAAAGAACCTGCGTTTTCCTTGTTTTTCCGATAAATCCTGCAAGTAACGAATAAGAAATATAAAAAATTGCTTGAAAACGGCGCAGAATTATGATAAGATATATACCGTAATAATATGAAAAATGGCGGAGAATTTCGCCGAGGGACATAGATGCAAAAAACAGCTGCAAAAGAAAAAGAACGGGAAAGAGAGGAAGCGGTCTCCATAGCCGTCGCTTTTCCGAGGGAGGCCGTCGTACGTCCGTCGTCTTCCGTCGAGAAAGCTTCCCATGAAAGGGCGATTCCCGAAGGAAAGACCAAAAAAATCGTATTCGTCGTCAAGAGAATTTTCGACGTCTTGTTTTCCGTCTTCTGTATCGTCCTCTTTGCGATTCCCATGCTCGCCATCGCTATCGCCATCAAGGCGGACAGCAAGGGCCCCGTCGTTTTTAAATCGAAGAGAATGGGGAAAAATTTAAAGCCTTTCTATTGCTATAAATTCAGAAGCATGCGCATCGACGCGCCCAAAGATTGCGCCACGCGCCTTTTGAACAGCGAGGAATATCTTACGAGGGTGGGAAGATTCATACGCAGAACGAGCCTCGACGAGCTCCCGCAGTTTTTTTGCATTCTTTTCGGCACGATGTCGTTCGTGGGGCCGAGACCCGTCGTTTTAACGGAGACGGAGCTGATCGAGGAAAGGAGGATAAGAGGAGCTTACAACGTTCTTCCGGGGCTTACGGGGCTTGCGCAGATCAACGGGAGAGATACCTTGGGCGATCATTCGAAGGCGGAATACGACGGCGTTTACGCCGAGAAAATCACCCTTTGGGGGGATATCAAAATTATTTTTATTACGGTCATCAAGGTCTTCAAGGGAGAGGGTATCGTAGAGGGAAGTCAGAACGCCCGAGTCGATAAAAAATCTTCCAAAGGAAAATAGGAGGAGAAAAATGAGGATAGCGGTCGCGGGCATGGGCTACGTAGGGCTTGCCAACGCGGTTTTATTGGCGCAGCGTCACACAGTGACGGCGGTCGACGTCGTAAAGAGGAAGGTCGACGCCATAAACGCCGGAAAATCCCCGTTTGCCGATAGGGAAATAGAGGAATATCTTTCAAAAAAGAAGCTCGATCTGTTTGCTACGACGGACGGCGAGAACGCCTATAAAGACGCGGATTTCGTCGTCGTGGCCGCTCCTACGAACTATGACGAGGAGAGGGATTGCTTCGATACGAGCGCGGTCGAAGCCGTCGTCGAAAAAGTTTTAAGCGTCAACAAAGAGGCGGTCATCGTCATAAAGTCGACGGTTCCCGTGGGCTATACCCGAAGTCTGCGCGAAAAATATTCCTATAAAAACATCTTGTTTTCCCCTGAATTTCTGCGCGAAGGAAAAGCTTTGTACGATAATCTCTATCCTTCGAGGATCATCGTCGGGACGGTATTGTCCGACCGAGATCTTACGGAAAAAGCGGAGCGGTTCGTTGCTCTTTTAAAAGAGGGATCGCTCAAAAAGGACGTTCCCTCTCTCGTGATGGATACGACCGAGGCGGAAGCGGTAAAGCTTTTCGCCAACACCTATCTGGCTCTTCGCGTCTCCTTTTTCAACGAGCTCGATACCTATGCCGAGATGCGCGGGCTGGATTCCCGTTCGATTATCGAAGGCGTGGGATTAGATCCGAGAATCGGTTCTCATTATAACAATCCTTCCTTCGGATACGGCGGATATTGCCTGCCCAAAGACGCCAAGCAGCTCCTCGCCAATTATAAGGACGTACCCGAAAATCTGATAAAAGCGATCGTCGACGCCAACGATACGCGCAAAAATTTTATCGCCGAATCCGTGTTGAAGAAAGCGGGTTATCCCGAAAAACAGCCCGTTGTGGGCGTTTACCGCCTTACCATGAAGGCCGATTCGGATAATTTTCGCCAGAGTTCCATACAGGGCGTTATGAAACGCATCTCGGACAAGGGCGTAAGGGTCGTCGTTTACGAGCCGACTTTGAAGGAGGACTCGTTCGCCGGCTACGAAGCGATGCGGGAGCTCGACGCCTTTAAAAAACGCGCGGACATTATCGTTGCCAACCGTATGGATCGGGAGCTTTCCGACGTGAAAGATAAGGTGTATACGAGAGATTTATACGGGAAGGATTAACCTTCCGTATTCCGTCTCTTATCGGTTTTTTATAAAAAATCAAAGAGGAAAAATATGAAGGATAATAAAGCGTTGCATGAAGATAAAATTTCCGTTTGGGACCGCCTTTGCGATATCGGCATGGTTCTTTATCTCGTCGTATTGTTTTTGGAAAGAGTCGCCGCCTCGCTGCTTCCCTTTATCAAGGAGGAATATTCCTACATAGGGTCGGGCGACGCGTTGAGCCGGTACGTGCATATCCTGACGTTGTGCTCTCTTGTCGTCTCCGTCGTCGTGCTGAGGAAGCAATTCCCCGCGATGGTCGTCTGCCTCTTTACAGGCAAGCGGGAAAAATACGAAAAGTTAGATTATAAAATCATTTCCTTCGGGTCGGGGGTATTGCTGCTCGGCGGTATGGTGCACACCAATTTTACGCTCGCTCCCGTACAGTTTATAGCTTACGGCGGAATGATTTTAGCGATGTTGGCGGTCACGCTGCGTTCGATAAAGGAAAAACGTCGCCCCGCTCCGCTGCTATGGATTTCCTTTTTGGCGGCGGTTTGTTTCGCCATGGCGATTCCCGTCGTATACGCCACGCAGATCGAGGCAAAAGTCTTTTTCACCCTGACGGAGTGCGTCGTTTCCTTCGCATTCGTCGTCGTCTTTACATTCATGCTGTCGGGATACTTCTCCTCGGGCGGGGTGATAAAATTTCCGATATGGCTTTTCGTCGCCACGCTTCTTTTCGACTTGCCGTTATTTTTCCTGCGCATGGAGGAAGAGGTAAATATTTTCCTGATCGTATTCCCCTGCCTTTATGCGGCCTTCTGGATTGCGGGGAGAATAAAATATGGAAAAAATCCTTTCAAACAGGACGAATGCGCTTGACAAAAGGAAGAGCGGGTACTATCATATAGATAATTGAATTTCTTTGGGGCGAGGCGAAATTCCTCACCGGCAGTAGAGTCTGCGAAGGCTTAAGGAAATCTTTAAGCCCCGATCGGGTGAAATTCCCGTACCGACGGTATAGTCCGGATGGAAAAAGTTTTTAATGAAGTCGTTTTACGGAACGCCCCGCGGTTTTTGCGCGCGGCGTTTTTCTTTTTTCGACAAACAAAGAATTTCAATAAAAATATTTCTAAGGAGTTCTTTTGTTATGGAAGAAAAAACGAACAAGGCGAAGGAAATTTTTCGCGCGCACTTTACGGCGCCTCGAATCGCTTACATGGCGATTTTTACCGCGCTCTCCTTTTTAGTAACCTTTTTTCAGTTTCCCATTTTTCCTGCGGCAAGCTTTTTGCAGCTTGATTTTTCCAACGTGTTCTTTATGATCGAAGGCTTTATCTTCGGACCCGTCGAAGCGGTCGTTTCTATCGTTATCATGCAGCTGCTCTGCCTGACGAAGACGCAGACGATCGGCGCGGGCGAAGTTGCGAATATCGTCCTGTCCATCGCGTACGTCATCCTTCCTTCGGTCGGTTATCGGTTTAAAAAAGGGAAAAAATGGGTGATTGTTTTCCTCGCGTGCGCCTGCGTATTTCAGGTCGCCGTCAGTCTGCTTGTGAACCGCTTCATCAATTTTCCTTTGTACGGAAGTCTTTCGGGGTTTGACGGAGCGGAGGCTTTTAAAGAGCTTTGGCCCTTCGTCGTCTATTTCAATATCGTCAAAAGCGTGGGAATCAGCGTGATCGTATTTCTCGTTTATAAACCCCTTTCTAAGTTCATTAAAGCGACTTCCGCAAGATTTGAACGCAAAAAGGGAAAAAAGGACGAGGCTGCGACGGCGGAATCGGAAAATTCACAGAAATAAAAAATAAAATAATTTGCGTTTTTATGCCGTATGGGATATAATATCCGTATGGCATATTTTTTATCGCGTTCCAAAGGGGAGACAATCGAATTCGCCCGCCGCTACGCAAAGACGTTAAAGGGCGGCGACGTAGTCCTGTTAGAGGGCGAGATGGGCGCGGGGAAGACCGTCTTCGCCAAAGGCGTCGCGCTCGGACTCGGTATCGACGAAGAGGTGACGAGCCCTACCTATGCGTATATGAACGATTACGGCGGAAGACTCTTTCATTACGATTGCTACCGCATCGAGAGCGCGGAGCACGCCGAAAGTTTGGGACTCGCCGATTATTTCGATATGGGCGGAATCTGCCTCGTCGAATGGGCGCGGAATATCGCGTCTCTGATTCCCGACGGCGCAAAAAAGGTAACGATAAAGATAATCAACGAAAACGAAAGGGAGATAGACTATTGAAAAAATTCCTTGCCGTCGATACAAGCTCGAAATATCTTACCGTCGTCGTCTATAAGGATAAGCCGTACATTACCTTTCTTCCCGACTGCGCGATGAAGCACTCGACGGTTTTGATGGACGCCATAGAAGAAACCTTCGAAAAGGCGGATATGAAAGCGGAGGATTGCGACTTTTTCGCCGCGTGCGTCGGGGCGGGATCCTTTACGGGAATTCGCATCGGCATCGCCTGCGTCAAAGGCTTTGCCGTCGCGTTTCATAAGCCCGTCTTGGGCGTAACCTCCTTTGAAAGCATCGCATATACTGGTCAGGGAAACATCTTTGCGGTTATCGACGCGATGCACGGCAAATATTACGTTTGCGGATTCGACCGAGATAAGAAAATCATAAAGGAACCCTGTTATATAACGGAAGAAGAGGTCCTCGCTCTGCGCGAGCAGGGGGAGCTGTACTCCTTTGAGGAGCTTCCCTTTCCTACGGTAAAGGCGGACATGAGCGAAGGATTTTTAAAGGCGGTTTTGGCGAAGGGGGAACAGGCGAAGGGGGAAAATACTCTTTCGGCTCTATATGTCAGGAAGTCTCAGGCGGAGGAGGCGTTA
>CAYWKM010000047.1:0-12555 GCA_964459165.1 uncultured Clostridia bacterium | reverse complement strand
CCGTACGATACGGAACTCATTCTCAAAAATAATTATTTAATTTTGTCCAAGCTTTAGGTTCGCCTCAGGGATGAAGGAATTTTTAAAAGGGAGGATTGCTTCTATTTTAAGAATTTGCCGAGTACTTCCGAGGTCGGCGCGAAGGAAGCGAAGGTATCGGGATAGCTTTTAATGATCTTCTGAACCTCGGCGATCTGCCGCTTGCGCACGATACATACGAGCATTTTGTGGTCTGCGTGAGAATACATCCCCGTCGCGGCGATTTCCGTTACGCCGTGATGCGTCTTTTCCATAATTTCTTTGGCGATTTCTTCGGGGTGGTTGGTGATGATGTCGAATTTGTAGGCGACTTTAAAGCCCTGTAAAATAAGGTCGCTTACTTTGCTCGTGGCAAACAAGGAGACGAGCGCGAGCAAAACGGGATCGAGCTTGACGGTGAAGCTCTCTCCCCGATTGTATACGAAAAAGGAAGCGAGCACGACGATCGCGTCGAAGATGGACGTGAGCGAGCTGATGCTGATAAATTTGTATTTTTTATTCACAAGCGTGGCGAGCACCGTGGTTCCGCCCGACGTTCCGCAGCTTTTTAACATGATCGCGAGGGCGGAGCCCAAGAAAACGCCGCTTGCGACAGCCGCTAAAAATGCGGAATATTCAGGCTGATATTTTAGCTTGTCCAACGCGGGAACGGCGTCGAATACGATTAAAAGACCGGAGGAAAGCAACATGGACAAGGTGGAGACGACGGCTTGCTTTTTTCCGAGCAGGAAAAACGCCACGAAGAACAGGGGAACGTTCAGCATGAGCAGAAACCAGCCCGAGCTCCAGCCCGTTCCGAAAGCGAGGAGAACGGCAATGCCGTTAATTCCGCCGGGAGCAAAATTATTGGGCGAAACGAAGACGAAAATGCCGAATGCGCGGAGGATTCCCGAAAATAAAATAGGTAAGACGGCGGAAAGAAAAAGTCTGCCGCAGGCGAGCCAAAAATCTTTTGTGTTTTTCATAGTATTTCTCTCTTTGTTGCTTTAAATCATCGTTTATTCTATCACAGAGCGGAAAAAAAGACAACCTTTTAAGCCTTCGTTTTATCCGTTTTCAGTCGGTTTTGCTGCAATCCGTTTCCCTTGTCGTTTCTTTTATCCGTTTTATCGCTTGCGCGACGTAGGTTACGGGGATCATTTGTATTTTGTCCTTGTACTTTTCGCAGGACTTTAAATTTTTGCTCGGCAGGATTACTTTTTTAAATCCCATTTTTACGCATTCGTTCACGCGTTTGTCGGCGTACGCCACGCCGCGAACTTCGCCCGTGAGTCCGACTTCGCCGAAGAAAGCCGTATCTTTATCGATGGCTACGTCGTAATAAGCGGAGGCGAGAGCCGCGCAAATCGCGAGATCCACGCTCGGTTCGTTCAATTTAATTCCGCCCATAGCGTTCATGTAAACGTCCTGTGAAAAAAATTGTAAGCCGCATCGTTTTTCCAACACGGCGATCAGAACGACGAGCTTATTATAATCGATTCCGAGCGACATTCTCCTTGGCAAACCGAACGCCGTTTTTGAAATGAGCGTCTGGATTTCCACCGCCATGCAGCGGTTGCCCGTCTCCGACGGTGTGACCGAGCTTCCTGCGGCTATGCCGCGCGTGTCGGAAAGAAAGATTCCCGAATAGTCGGTAACGCCCCGAATTCCTTCGTCCGTCATTTCGAATACGCCGATTTCCCGAACGGAGCCGAAACGGTTTTTTACCGACCGTATGATGCGGAAATTATCCGAATTTTCTCCCTCGAAGTAGAGCACGGTATCCATGATGTGTTCGAGAACCTTCGGACCTGCCAAAGCGCCTTCTTTCGTCACGTGACCGATGATAAAGAAAGTGATTCCCCGCGATTTCGCGATTCTCATCAGTCGAGAAGCGCATTCGCGCACCTGTCCCACGCTTCCCGAAGAGGAAGAAAGCTCCTCGGTGTAAACGGCCTGAATGGAGTCGATAACGACAAATTCCTCGTCGGAAATGCTCGCTTCGATCTCCTCGATGTTCGTTTCGTTTAGCAGGAACAGGTTGTCTCCGTCCAGCCCTAAGCGGCGGCAACGCAATTTTACCTGCGAACAGCTCTCTTCGGCGGACACGTATAAAACCTTATGCTCTTTTGCGAGGTGAGCGGAGATTTGCGTCAGAATGGTGGATTTTCCCACGCCCGGATCTCCTCCGATCAGGATGAGGGAACCCTTTACGATCCCGCCGCCCAATACGACGTCGAATTCCTCAAGCCCCGACGAACAGCGGGAAAAGCCCTCGTATTCGACTTTCGATAGGGGAATCGCCCTGCTCCTTCCCGAAAGGGAGGTCGTCCGTTTTTTGCCGAGCGCGGGCGAGACGGGCGTTACGCTCTCTTCCACGAGCGTATTGAATTTTCCGCAAGCGGGGCAGCGTCCCAACCATTTCGGCGAAGCGTAGCCGCATTCTCCGCATACGAATTGCGATGTGATTTTCGACATAAACGGTATCCTTTTTTAAGTATGAAAAAATAAAAAGCTTTCAGGTATCGGCTGATTCTTGCGAAAGGAGAACGCCTTAACGGGAACGGGAAAAGAACATCCTTTTGCCGTTCGTCAACGGATTCTTCTCAGCAGCGCGACGGCGGTCACCGTGACGCCTTTCCCTTCGCCGACGTACCCCAATCCTTCGTTCGTCCCCGCAGAGATTCCCACGGCGTTTTTATCGATTTTCAGGGCTTCCGCGAGCGTCTTTTTCATTTCGACGATATATTTTTTTAACCGAGGTCTTTGCGCCTGTATGGCGACGGAGACGTTCTGAACTTTAAAATTGTTTTCTTTCAATACGGCGACGACGTATTTGAGCATATTCATACTGCTCGCGCCTCTGTAGCGATCGTCCGTATCCGGAAAATAATATCCGATATCCCTCAGTCCCGCGCCCGATAGCATGGCGTCCATCAAAGCGTGAATCGCCACGTCGCCGTCGCTGTGCGCGATCAGCCCGCTGTCGCTGGGCACGGTCACGCCGCAGAGGGTGATGTAATTTTTTTCCGCGCCGAACGCGTGCGTATCGATTCCGAAGCCGACTCGTTCGCCCTTCACCGTAAAATCCTCCGCATAGGTGATCTTCGTATTGCAGGGGTCGCCTAAAAACATCTTCGGTCTTGCGATAAAGGCTCCGTATACGGAGGAATCGTCCGTATAGGAAGCGTTGCCGGCCAAGGCGTACGCTCTTTTGATGTCCTCGGTATAAAATCCCTGCGGCGTTTGAACGGTGTAGAGGACGCTTCTGTCCGGTACGCCCTTCACCTTGCCGTTTTCGCCTACGACGATGGTGTCGGTCGCCGGCAGGGAACATATCGCGCTGCCGAAATTTACGACGCAGTTGATGCAGTCGGTGATAATTTTATCGGTGACGAATATTCTGGCTCCGTCGTGGATGAGGACGATGTCGCCCGTCACTTCGTTCAGCGCGTTTTTTACCGACTGCGATCTCGTGATTCCGCCCGCGACGACTTTCGTGCCCGGATAATTTTCTGCGATCGCCTCAACGGCTTCTTTGTCCTCCGGGGACGCCGTCACGACGATTTCCTTCACATCCTCGCGCATGAACGCGCTCAAAGTGTGTTCAAGCGCCGTCAAATTGTCATATTTTACCAAAAGCTTGTTTTTGCCGAATCCGGCTCTCTCGCCTCTGCCCGCCGCGCAGATGATTGCCGACACACTCATTTTTATCACTCCGTAACGATTTCGTAAAGGCTTGCCGCCTCGTCCTTTTTTACCGTTTCTTTCACGTTCAATATTTTAAATTTTATCGATCCCGCAGCGTATTGCAGTTCGACGACGTCTCCTATCCTCGCCGCATGAGAGGGCTTTGCCTCCTTTCCGTTGACGAGTACCTTCCCTTGCGCGCAGGCTTCCTGCGCCACCGTTCTTCTCTTTAAAATTCTCGAAACCTTCAGAAATTTGTCGATTCTCAATTTTTATTCTCCACATGCGAAAAAAGGATCGGAAAAATTGCCGGAAAAAGCTTGACAAGATTCCGAATAATTTATATAATAGCATAATGTATTATTATCTCTAATTTTGCCCTTTGACGAAAAATTCGCAAAAAACAGATTATTAAGAAAAAATTTTTTCGCTTTTAAAAATGCTTCTTTGCCATTATTATAACGCAAAAACGAGTTAAAGTAAAGAGGAAAAACAAAATTTTTTAAATTCGATAACATTTCGATTTTTATCGATGAAAAGATATACTCGGTAGATCGCCGGTTATTATTAACAAGAAAGGAGTTATTAACGGATGAACTTACCTATCGTAAAGTATGGAAAAAATGAAAGAAGAAAATTCGGTTCCATCAACGAAGTGGCGCCCATTCCCGACCTCGTAGAGATTCAGAAAGACAGCTATAACGCTTTCATCAAAGACGGAATCAGCGAAGTGTTTGAGGACTTCTCACCGATCACCGACTATTCCGATCGCTTTGAGCTTTATTTTCTCGGTCACGAATTGGACAAAACGCCCAAGTACGACGAAAAAGAATGCCGCAACCGAGACGCGACCTACGCCGTCCGCATGCGCGTGAAAGTAAGGCTCGTGAACAAGATTACCAATCAGCCGATCGAACAGGATATCTATATGGGCGATTTGCCCTTGATGACGGAGAGCGGTTCCTTTATTATCAACGGCGCGGAACGCGTCATCGTATCTCAGCTCGTGCGCTCCCCCGGCGTGTACAACGATTCGACGAAGGACAAGACGGGGAAGGAAATTTTTAATACGACCGTCATTCCCAACAGGGGCGCGTGGCTCGAATTTGAGCAGGATACGCAGGACGTTCTTTGGGTTCACGTCGACAGAAAGAGAAAGATTTGCGCGACCGTTCTTTTGCGCGCCTTGGGCTACGGCTCGGACAACGCTTTGAAGGAACTCTTCGAGGGCGACAAGATCATCGCCGCCACGATCGAAAAAGATACGACCAAGAGCGAGGCGGACGGTCTGATCGAGCTTTATAAGAGATTGCGCCCCGGAGAAGTTCCCACGGAAGAATCGGTGAGAACGCAGCTCTTCAACGTATTCTACGACGCAAAGCATTACGACGTGGCAAAAGTGGGCAGATACAAATTCAATAAAAAGCTGAACCTTGTTTACCGTCTCCGCGGCTGCCGCGCGGCGGACGATATCGTCCATCCCGAAACGGGTGAAATTCTCGCCGTCGCGGGAGAAAGGATATCGGAGGATAAGGCGAGAGAGATACAAAACGCGGGAATCAACGAAGTATTCGTTCTCGTAAACGATCCCGAGGAAGGGGAGATCCGTCACAAGATCATCGCAAACAATACCGTCGATTTCAGCGCGATATCCTCCTTTCCCCCTAAGAATCTCGGATTGCTGTCCACCGTTTATTATCCGATTTATAAGAAGTCCGTCGAGATTGCGGAGGCGACCAAGACGGCGTCCGTCGAGGAAGTCGCGCAGCGATATCTCGATTATATCAACGATATTTATTATACGTACGAAACGAGAATCGAAGAGGACGAGAAGCAGGAAGAGAAGAAGAATCGCGAGAAGAGGAGGGACGCCCGCGTCAAATTCGTTGCGGCGTGCAAAAAATTCCACGAGATTCTTTCCGGTCCCGTAAGGGAGCTTACCTTCGAGGAAAGGAAGGAAATCAAGCCTCTCGTCGACAAGATCGACCATAAGCATATCGTCCGCGACGATATCGTGGCGGCGATTTCGACCAACCTCGATTTGAAATACCATATCGGCACAATCGACAATATCGACCACCTCGGCAACCGCCGCGTGCGTTCGGTGGGCGAATTGTTGCAGAATCAGTTCCGCATCGGCGTGGCGAGATTGGAAAGGCTCATCAAGGAGAGGATGGGCACGCAGGATCCTCAGACGGTAACGCCGACCGCTCTCATCAACGTGCGCCCCATTTCCGCCGTCATCAGAGAATTTTTCGGCTCCTCGCAGCTCTCCCAGTTTATGGATCAGACGAATCCCGCGTCCGAGCTTACGCATAAGAGAAAGCTATCCGCGCTCGGTCCCGGAGGACTCAACAGGGATCGCGCCACGTTCGAGGTCCGCGACGTTCACTACTCGCATTACGGCAGAATGTGTCCGATCGAGACGCCGGAAGGTCAGAATATCGGACTCATCTCTTCGCTTGCAACCTTCTCCAAGGTCAACGAATACGGCTTTATTATGGCTCCTTACAGAAAGGTCGTCCATGAGACGGATCCCGCGACGGGCAGAATTATCACCACCGTCACCGATCATGTGGATTACCTTACGGCGGACGAAGAGGACAGATATATCGTCGCGCAGGCGAACGAGCCGCTCGACGAAGGCAATCATTTCAAAAACACCCTCGTTGGGTGTCGCCATCAGGATCTCATCACCGAGCTTCCCGGCGATAAAATGGATTATATGGACGTATCGCCCAAACAGCTCGTTTCCGTCGCCGCCGCTCTCATTCCCTTCCTTGAAAACGACGATACCAACCGCGCGCTCATGGGCTCCAATATGCAGCGTCAGGCTGTTCCCTTGTTAAAAACGGAGTCCGCGATCGTCGCGACGGGCATCGAGGAAGCCATCGCGCGCGATTCCGGCGTAATGGTAATAGCGAAGGAGTCCGGCGTCGCCGTCGGCGTGGCTTCCAATTTAATTAAGATCAGAAGAGACGACGGAACGATCGACGAATATCCTTTAAAGAAATTCGAGCGTTCCAACCAAAGCACCTGTCTGAATCAGCGGCCGATCATTTCCACGGGAGACAGAGTCGTCAAGGGAGAGGTGATCGCCGACGGTCCCGCGACGAACAACGGCGAGCTCGCTCTCGGCAAGAATATTCTCGTCGCCTATATGGAATGGGAGGGATATAACTACGAAGACGCGATCCTATTAAGCGAAAAGCTCGTTCAGGACGACGTATTCACTTCCGTTCATATCGTCGAGCTCGAAACGGAGGCCAGAGACACCAAGCTCGGCGCGGAAGAGATCACGAGGGATATCCCCAACGTCGGAGACGACGCGTTGAAGGATCTTGACGATGAAGGAATCGTGAGAATCGGAGCGGAGGTTCAGGGAGGAGATATCCTCGTAGGGAAGGTCACCCCCAAGGGCGAGACGGAGCTCACGCCCGAAGAAAGATTGCTCCGTGCGATCTTCGGCGAAAAGGCGAGAGAAGTGAGAGACACCTCCCTGAAGGTTCCTCACGGAGAGGGCGGCATCGTCGTCGACGTAAAAGTGTTTACAAGGGAAAATAAAGACGAATTGCAGCCCGGCGTCAATAAGGTCGTCCGCGTATATATCGCTCAGAAACGTAAGATTCAGGTCGGCGATAAGATGGCGGGACGTCACGGGAACAAAGGCGTCATTTCGCGCGTTCTTCCCGAATACGATATGCCCTTCCTCGCGGACGGAACTCCCATACAAATTCTGCTCAATCCTTTGGGCGTACCTTCCCGTATGAATATCGGTCAGGTGCTCGAAGTTCATTTGGGCTATGTGTGCAAACAGCTCGGCTGGAAGATCGCCACCCCCGTCTTCGACGGCGCAACCGAAAAGGACATCGAACAGCTCTTCTCTGAAAATAATCTTTACAATCCCGACGGAAAGGTCGACGGAAAATTCCAAGTGTTCGACGGCAGAACGGGCGAGCCCTTTGCCAACCGCGTAACGGTCGGCGTTCAGTATATGATTAAACTCATTCACCTTGTCGACGACAAGATTCACGCGCGTTCCATCGGTCCTTACAGCATGGTCACGCAGCAGCCTCTCGGCGGTAAAGCGCAGTTCGGCGGTCAGCGTTTCGGCGAAATGGAGGTTTGGGCGCTCGAAGCCTACGGCGCGGCGCACATCCTTCAGGAAATGCTCACGGTAAAATCCGACGACATCGTAGGACGCGTAAAGACTTACGAATCCATTGTAAAGGGCGAAAATATATCCGAACCCGGCATTCCGGAGGCGTTCAAGGTATTGCTCAAAGAATTGCAGTCCCTTGCGCTCGACGTAAAGGTTCTTACCGAAAATAACGAAGAGCTCGTCATCAGAGAGTTTGAAGAGGAAGAAGAGTCCAACGAGCCTCGCAGATCGCGCGACGTAAACGAGGACGAGGAGGAGATCGACTTCTCCTCGGACGAAGACTTCGAGGAAGACGACGAGGTCGGCGATATCTTCGACGCGCTTACCGAGAGCGACGAAGACGAGCCTCTTTCCGACGACGCGGATTTTGCCGATCTCGGAGATTTGGGAGACGAAGACGATTTCAAGTTTGACAATTTCTTCGACGATGAAGAAGATTCGGACAGTGACGACTGATTTTAGCGAGGTATAAAGATAGAATGTACGAATTAAACGATTTTAACTCCATTCAGATAAGCATAGCTTCTCCCGAAAAGATCAGAGAATGGTCTCACGGCGAAGTGACCAAGCCCGAAACCATCAATTATAGAACGCAGAAGCCGGAAAGAGACGGCTTGTTCTGCGAAAAGATCTTCGGACCGATGAAGGACTATGAGTGCCATTGCGGTAAATATAAAAGGATCAGATATAAAGGGCGCGTCTGCGAGAAATGCGGCGTTGAGGTAACGAAAGCGAAGGTGAGAAGGGAAAGAATGGGTCATATCGAGCTCGCCGCTCCCGTTACCCACATCTGGTATTTCAGAGGAGTTCCTTCCCGCATCGGGCTGCTTCTCGATATGGGACCCAAGCAGCTGGAACAGGTCGTATACTTTGCCGCGTACGTCGTTCTCGATCCCGGGTTTACCTCTTCCCTCAAAGCCGTTCACGGCAACGACGGGAAGGAGAATATCATTGGTTATAAGCCGAAAGAAAAATATAAGCTCTTCAAGACGATGCAGGAGGCTCACGAAGCGGAGGTTAAATTAAACGACGAAAACCGCAACATTTACGAGCTTTCTTTGGGGGATAAGACAAAGCTTTATACGGTAGAAGAATATAAAGAGCCCCTCGACGAAGAGGAGGAAGAATACGAGTATGTCCTCACCCTGACGGAAGCAAAGTGCGTCGCCGCCTTCGATACGGTCGACGAGGCTACCGATTATATCGAAAAGACGAAGGAGCTGGGGCTCGTCTATAAGCAGGTCATCAACGATAAGAATCTTTCCACTTTTATCGAAACTTGGTCGTGCAACGGAACGGATTACACCGAGCAGAAGACGGGCATGGGCGCGGAAGCCGTCAAGCAGCTGCTCATGGCGGTCGATTTGGAAAGGGAGAGCAAGGAGACAAGGGCGATCATCAACAATAACGCTTCCGGACAGAAGAGAGTGAAGGCGATCAAGCGCATCGAGATTATCGAGGCCTTCAGAAAGAGCGGCAACCGTCCGGAATGGATGGTTCTCACCGTTCTTCCCGTCATTCCTCCCGATATCCGTCCCATGATCCAGCTCGACGGCGGCAGATTCGCCACCTCCGACTTAAACGATCTTTACAGACGCGTCATCAATAGAAACAATCGTTTAAAGAAGATGATCGAGCTCGGCGCGCCCGAAATGATCGTCAAAAACGAAAAGCGTATGCTTCAGGAGGCCGTCGACGCGCTCATCGATAACGGTAAGCGCGGAAGACCTCTCATCGGCGCGTCCAACAGAGAGCTTAAATCCCTCTCCGCGTTTCTCCGCGGCAAGCAGGGACGTTTCCGTCAGAACCTTCTCGGCAAACGCGTAGACTATTCCGGACGTTCGGTTATCGTCGTAGGGCCCGAGCTGAAAATTTATCAGTGCGGTTTACCGAAGGAAATGGCTTTGGAGCTTTTTAAGCCCTTCGTCATGAAACGCCTTTGCGAGACGAATGTGTGCCACAATATCAAAAGCGCAAAGCGCACGGTGGAAAAGGCGAAGCCCGTCGTTTGGGATATCCTCGAAGAGGTCATCAAAGACCACCCCGTCCTTTTAAACCGCGCTCCTACTCTTCACCGTTTGTCCATTCAGGCGTTTGAGCCCGTCCTCATCGAAGGAAGAGCGATTAAAATTTCTCCTTTGGTATGCGGACCGTTCAACGCCGACTTCGACGGCGACCAGATGGCCGTTCATCTGCCTTTGAGCATCGAGGCGCAGGCGGAAGCAAGATTCCTGATGCTTTCCGCAAACAATATCTTAAAGCTTGCCGACGGTAAATCCGTCATGTCTCCCACGCAGGATATGATTATCGGAGCTTATACGCTCACCATCGTGCGCAAGAAAGAGGGCTTGAAATACGATTATATCGGCAGACCGGACGAAAACGGCGAAGTATATACGCCCCCCGTGTATTCCTCGTTCAACGAAGCGATCATGGCTTATCAGACGCAGCAACAGTATGCCGAGGACGAGATTTACGCGAGAAGAACCGTCGAGTTGCCGGAAGGGAAATTTGACGGAGAATACGAGAATCTTCCCGTAAGATTTCCGAATCCCGAACAGAACAAATACGATCAGTTGGTAAAAGACGTGGTCGTCTGTCGCAATTCCGCAGGAAAATTGACGGTTTCCGGCATTATTAAAACGACGGTAGGGCGTATCATCTATAACGAGGATATGCCTCAGGATCTCGGCTTCGTAAAGAGAAGGAATCCTTGGGATTATCTAAAACTCGAGCTTTCCGACGAATTTATCGGCAGCTCCCGCGCAATCGGGAAGAAGCATCTTTCCAAAATCGTAGAAGCCTGCTTCAAGACGGGCGGCGCGCCCAGAGCTTCGAAGGTGCTCGACCTGATTAAGGAAAGAGGTTATCAATATTCGACGATCGCGGCGCTCACGACTTCCGTATTCGATATGAAAGTTCCGCAGGAAAAAGCGGAAATCGTAAAGAATGCGGAGGATCAGGTCGCAAAAATTTCCAAAAAATATTCGAGAGGTCTTTTAAAGGAAGACGAAAGATATCGCGCCGTCATCGACGTGTGGGACGCTGCGACGGACGAAGTCGCGGGACTGTTAAAGCAGCAGGGCGAAGAAGATAAATTCAACCCTATTTGGATGATGGCGGATTCCGGCGCGCGCGGTTCCATCGACCAGATCAAGCAGCTTTCCGGTATGCGCGGACTCATGGTCAACCCGCAGGGTAAAAAGATCGAAGTTCCCGTGAAATCCTGTTTCCGTAACGGTCTTAACGTTCTCGAATACTTTATTTCCTCTCACGGCGGACGAAAGGGATTGGCGGATACCGCGCTCAAAACGGCGGATTCCGGCTATATGACCAGACGTCTCGTAGACGTGGCGCAGGAAGTCATCATCCGCGAAGAGGATTGCTGCGTGGGGAAAAAGCCCAGAGGAATGTACGTTTCGACGATTTACGACGAGGCGGGGCGCGTCATCGAGAACCTCGAAGAGAGGTTAAGGGGACGTTTCGCCGCCGAGGACGTCATCAATCCCGCTACGGGCGAAGCGATCGTCTTATGCAACGAATTTATCAACGAAGATAAGGCGAAGGAAATTTGCGACGCGGGCATTGAAAAAGTGTCCATCAGAAGCATTTTTACCTGCTCTTCCCGTTACGGCGTTTGCGGCAAGTGCTACGGAAAGGATATGGCTACGACGAAACCCGTCAGGATCGGCGAAGCGGTCGGCGTTATTGCCGCGCAGTCCATCGGCGAGCCCGGCACGCAGCTCACTATGAGAACCTTCCACACCGGCGGTATCGCCGCTACGGGCGATATTACGCAAGGTCTTCCCCGCGTCGAGGAATTGTTCGAGGCTCGGAAGCCGAAGGGCGTTGCGACGCTTTGCGAAGTCGAAGGCGTCGCTTCGGTCAATAACGACGACGGTATGAACCATATCATCGTAAAGGATCCTCAGACGGGAGAAACGAGAAAAGAATACGTGCTTCCTTTTAACGCCGAGCTGAGAGTCAAGAAGGGCGATCAGGTTGAACCCGGCACGCAGCTCTCCGTCGGAAGCGTCAATCCCCAGGATATTTTAAGAATCAGCGGCGTAAAGGGCGTTCAGGATTACATTCTCGAACAGGTTCAATCCGTATATCGCGGTCAGGGCGTCGATATCAACGACAAGCACGTCGAGATCATCGTTCGCCAGATGCTCAGAAAGGTGCGCATCGAAGATTCCGGTACGACGGGTATGCTCCCCGGCGAACTCGTCGATATGTTCCGTTTCGAGGACGAGAACGAAAAAACGATTGCGGAAGGCGGCGTTCCCGCGACGGCAAAGAGGGTTCTCCTCGGTATCACAAAAGCGTCTTTGGCGACCGAAAGCTTTCTTTCTGCGGCGTCCTTCCAAGAGACGGCGAGAGTCCTCACCGACGCTTCCATCAAGAATAAGAGAGATTACCTCATCGGCTTGAAGGAGAACGTCATTATCGGTAAGCTTATACCTGCCGGCACGGGGATCAAAGATTACAAGAATCTCACTCCTCAGTATCTCAGCAGCTATGCGGAGAGCGAGCAGGAGGCGGTTTCGCCCGAAGAGAGCTTCGACGGCGAGACCTCCGAGGAGATTCTTCCGGATGAGCAAGCGGCGGTTCCCGCTCTCGAAAATGCATAATCGTATGACGGGAAAGACGGCTTCGTTGAAAGATACGGAGCCGCCTTTGTT
>CAYWKM010000046.1:0-13241 GCA_964459165.1 uncultured Clostridia bacterium | reverse complement strand
TCCTCTTGTCAACTCTTTTTTCGCACTTTTTTCCCTTTTTTTTTAAAAATTTTTTAATATCGGAAATTTCTTTTCCCCTTTCCTGATCAGCACGACGTACAATAACGTCAGAATCCCTCCGAAGACAAACTTTCCGCAGCCGTACGCTAAACTCGAAGAAAATTTTCCCGCCAAAAGAGCGCCGGCGACGGTATCGACGAAGAAAAAGTGGACGAAGAGAATCGACATGCTGTTTTTCCCGACGGCGGAAAGGATTTTCACGATCCCGCTCTCTTCCACCAGCTTAAAGCAAATCATGAAAGCCGCGCTTCCCGCCATAGCCATGACGAAGGAAACGGGTACGCTCTTTATTCCCCTCGTCCCGTAAATTCTCGAATACATTCCCATGAAGCCGTTGAAATCCGAGAGCCAAAGATAGATTGCGAGCGACAAAATCATCAAGACAAAAAGGACGAGGCGTTTCCTATATAAGATTCGGCTCTCCCTCATCCAATAGCCGAACAGCATGAACAACGCTCCCGCGAAGGCCACGTCGATTCCCCAAGGGAGAAGAATCGGAAGCTTCGTGCAGAGAACGGTCAAGAAAAAATAGGCGATTGCCAAAGGGATTTTACCCCGTTTTCCGACGATAAAGAAGAGTCGAAAGAAGCAATAGGACACGAAGAGCGCCGTGACGAACCAGAGAGGATTATTCGACCGGAACAGCATAGGTCCGAGCTTCGAGCCCGTCCCCACGTACACGCGGGAATAAAAGATTCCGAAAATCCTCGTAAGAAGCAGGCGCAACGTGGAATCCTTATCGTAAAAAATACTGAAAAGCGTATCGGCGACGACCAAGGCGAAGCTATAAACAAAATAAGGAAAGAGAAGCCGCTCGCTTTTCTTCCGTATAAAAGCTCGAAAGCTCCCCTTGTTTTTATAGGTATACCCCGCAAAGACGAAGAAGGCGGGCACGACCCAGTTAAAGAACGCCTCGCTTATCGAAATTTCGGCGTGTATAAAGACGACGAGGAGGATGGCAAGCCCCTTTAAGGCGTCCAACCACGCCTGTCTGCTTTCTCTTTTCAACATATTTTTTTCTCCGTTTCTATCATATCACAACAGATATAAAAAATCAATCTTTATTTTTATTGTCTTTTCTGTCGTTTTATGATATAATTTTTTTACGAGGTATATCCATGTATAAAACATTGAGAATTATTTTCACCGTTCTCGCCGTTCCCCTATCTACCGCCAAGCAAGCAATATCTTCGGGCGACGGCAAAGGAGAAAATAAATAAGGAATCGGAGTTAAGGACGTATGGGTAAAAAATTCGTCAGGAGTAATTTATTTTTTATTTTTGTAATAGCCTTATGCTTTTTTGCGTTTGTCGCGCTCAACGCCGTCGCGCTGTTTTGGGTCGACGATTTTTATTGGGCTACAAGGTCTTTTTCGTGGGAATCCATCACCGCGCTCAACGGCAGATATCTGGGTTCCGTGCTCTCGCTCATTATAACGAAATCGACCGCGTTAAGAGCGATCCTATGCGCCTCGCTCACGGTTGTCCTGCTGTTCGTGTTATCGCTTAACGGCGCCTGCGGCGGCAGCCGCGCGTTTTACTTTATCGCGGCGACGGCTTTGTTCTTTATGATGCCCTCGTCGATATTCGTTCAGGCGGAGGTCTGGGCTTCCGGCTTTGCAAACTACATCCCGTCCGCTTTGATAGCCGTAACGTTCGCAACGCTCGTGCGGAGGGAGTTTTCGGACAAACCTCCCGAATACGGCAGGGCTATGCCGTATCTTGCGGCTGCATTGGGACTTGTAGGCGCGTTTTTTTTGGAAACGGTTACCATAGGCAACATGATTGTCGGCGCGGCGATTTTAATATATCATTGTATCCGCTTTAAAAAAGCCGACGCAACGCTTATCGCCTTTTTGGCGGGAGCCTTAATCGGCGCGGTTTTCATGTTTGCCAATCCCGTGTATTTCAGCATTGCCGACGGAAACGATCCTTCCGCTTATCGCGGCGTAAACCTCAACCTTGCAAGTATAAAGGAATGTTACCTTCAGGTTTTTCAGTACTATTTTCTGTACGATAATTTTGCGCTCAACGCTATCATAACGGGGCTTTTTCTATGGCTTGCCGTAAAGCGTTTGCCGTTTTTAAATGGAATCGGGCGCGCCGCGATCATTGCCTGTTTTTTGATTCAGGCTGTGTTTTTAACGCTCGGCGGATCTACGTTTGTCGGATGCGATTTGCTCCCCGAAGGCACGCCTTACGCCAACGAAATCAAGGGGCTTTTTACGGCTTTGTTCGCCGCGAGTATATTAGTTGAATCGTTATTGCTCATAAAAAATATAAACGTAAAATTGAATTTGCTGTTTTTAACGGGAGCTTCGCTGGCGTACAGCCTTCCGCTCTTGGTGGTTACGCCAATAACGGAGCGGACGTTCGTCACGGGATATCTTCTCTTTATCATGTTTGCAATCATTCTTTTAAACGAAAATTTGAGCGACTGTAAGAAAAAGGTAAAAGGCGTCTCTCTTCCCCCCGTGGTTTTTGGTTGCGTTTTCGGCGCGGTAGCTTTGGCTGCGGGAATATTTTATATAGCAAACTATGCGCGAATATATCCCGCGTATCAGAACAGAGCGGAAAGCATAGCCGCGCAGCTGTCTTCCGGAGCGGAACAGATCGTGGTGGAGCAACTTGACGTAAGCGGTTACGTCTTCAATCGCGAAATTCTGTTTGCGTACTTTCCCGATCCTATTCCGGGCGGGGCAAGCGATGGGTTTAAGCCTTATTACGGGATTCCTCAGGATACCGTCCTGATCGTTATACCGCCGCAGTAATCGGTCGGAAAAAATTTTTTTACGAAGGGAACGAAGGGTAAAACGGTTTATCGGAGAGAATCTTCTTATAACGCGGCTATCGCCGTGGCTTTAAGCGTTTTTCTTGTCTTTTTCGCCGTTTTATGATATAATTTTTTTACGAGGTATATCCATGTATAAAACATTGAGAATTATTTTCACCGTTCTCGCCGCCCTCTGCGCCGTAAGCTTTCTCTTCATCGGCGTTTTCGTCGGTTTCCTTTACGCGCTCTATGCGGCGGGCGCGGGCGTCGTCTTCTTTGGCGTCATGCTCCTCTTTAAAGCGAAGCAGGAAGAAAAGGAAGCCGCGTCCGAAAAGCGTCCGGACTTTATCGCGGAGGAGAAAAACGAAAAGAACGAAAAGGAATGATAAAATTTAGAGAGGTTCGCTCCGAAGGAGCGAACCTCTCTTTTCGTTCTTGTCTTTATCGAAACGTCTCTCTTCCTTCTCGGACGGCTTGCCCGCTTTCCCGATTTTTCTCCGCTCCTTGAAGGCTTACCAATAGCAACCGCCCTCGATTGTTTTATAGGATTTCACCGTTTCCGCTTCGTTCGGCCGCACCCAATTCTCGTTATATAGTTGCGAAATAATCGGATGAGAATCCCATCTCGCGCCCTTAATGCCGAATAAAATTTGCGTCGCTCCGCCCATATGAATCGCCTGCTTTCCGTCCCGCTTGATCTTTGCCGCCAAGGGAAGTCCGTACGCGCCGCAGCCGATGATCGCCGCGTCAAAATCGATTTCTTTCGTCTTTTGATGCATATATTCGAGAGCCTCGAACCAAGAGCCGAAGCGTTCGTCCTTTTCGTCCGCTATCGTCTGAACGGCTTTCAGCGTCTTCAATTCAAATTCGGGAAGAATTTCTCGATTCTGAAAGAGGAGCTCCCTCTTTTCGTATTGAGAGCGAATGGTTTCCGTAAACGGGTGTATGACGAGAACCTTCTTTCCCTTCAACGCGGCAGTCCAAGGAACGCCGCTCGTATACCAAGGCTCCAGCGCGCGAAGCACGGTGATTTCCGCGTCCGTCGAATATTTTTTTATCATGTAGTCTTCGTGTCGATTATTCCAAATTCCGATCAAATCGATTTCCTTCATCGCCTCGCAATAAAGGGAGCAAAATTTTTCCGCGTACTTTTCGTCGTTCGGAAAGAAACCCGCGTTTACGTTCAGCCGATTCCAATTTTCGGAATCGATCCTTTTCTTCAACCCGATTTTTACCGCTTCCCGATCCGACAACATTCTCAATTCGACAGAACCGAATCGACAAGCCATATAGGGAGCTCCTTCCACGATTTTATCGTAAAGAACCTTTCCCGCTTCCTCGATCGTCATGATTTTTCTTCCCGCAAGCGTCTGCCCCGCGAGATATTTCTTTTTGAAGATTCGATGCGAAATATATCCCTTTATCCAATCGAATGAATCCATTTTTTCCTCCGAAAAATTTATTTTTCCGCGCTTATTCGACTCCGCTTCTCTTAAAGCTCTCCCCTTTCCTCGCCCCGCGCGGCGGGGAAGCGCTTCTGCGAGCGTTTTTTTCTGATTAAACGTCGAGAGAGGTTCGATCCGAAGGAGCGAACCTCTCTTTTTCGTTGCTTTTTTATACAAATTTAGGATTGCTGTTGAGGTAGAGAGCCATTCCGCAATGCACGCCCATCGCCGTAATCGTAAGTCCGGGAAGCCGCTGCGTGTCGTGCCACGAAGGCATGATGACGCCTCGGTATTCCTCCCCGTCCGTGATAATGGAAATATAGCGTCCGTCGTAAACCTTCCACACGCCGGTATAAGAGCCGGTGATCGTTCCGTCCTCGTTGAGATAAACCCTCTGCGCCTGCACCGTCTGGATTCCCTGCGTGAACGCGAGCATCTCGTATTTCCCGTCGGAGACGGAAAGCAGCTCCCGAACGGTCACGTCGCCGAACTGTTCGCCCGCATAGCGGTTGGGATTCACGACGATCCAGCCGTCGGAATTGAAGGTATACTGATTGACGTACAAATAATGAAAATTATTCGAACGGCTGAGTCCCTTATTGATAAAGTAGTTCGTTCGACAGTGGTAAGCGATAAGGTTCGCGCCGTTTTCCGACGTAAACATATCGGTATGCCCGGGGCAGTAATAATCGAGTTCGGTATTCGCCCATTTAAAGGAGCCCATCACCTTGTTTCCCGTGCCGATATCGGTGGAACAAACGAGCGTGTTGCCGTTTACGTCCACGTACGGACCGAAGACCGTTTCGCTCCTTCCGACCCGAATATTGTAAGCGGACGCAAGCGAACCGTAAGAGCACATCAGATAATAATAGCTCTTCTTTTCCCACTTGCCGTCGACGAGGACGTTCACGTCTTTATGATAGCGAATGCACGCGCCCTCCACAGAGCCGGTAGCGATTTGGCGGCCGTAATAGTCGGAAGCGGAAATCTTTTTGTTTTTATACCGTTCAAAGGTGTTTTCGCCGTTCTTCCGAAGCCCCGTTTCGTTATCGAGCTCGATCATATATATGCCGAGCCCGTAAGAGCCGTACACGAGATACAAATTTCCGTCCTCGTCCTTGAATACGTCGGGGTCGATCGCGTTGGGACTGACCCAGCCGGCGACGGACTGCACGAGGAGTCCGACAAATTGATAGCCGCCGTCCGCCCGCTCCGATTTGGCAAGACCGATACAGGATTTCGAGCCTCCGAAATATCCCGTCATGGAGAAATACAGCCAGAATTTCCCGTCGTTTCCCTTCATGACGAAGGGAGCCCAAAGCGCCATAGAGCCGTCCCTTCTCGTACAAACGCCGTAGCCGACCTCTTTCGTATCGGTCACGCACCAATCGAAAGCGGGCTGCAAGCCTCCGTAATTTTCAGCCGCCGTGCCGTTTTTATAGGAAAACTGGCTGTTTTCAAGCGAAAAAGCGGACCCTATATATTCCCAATGATACAGGTCGTCGGATTTTCTTATCTGATATCCGGAGGGCGCGCCGAACGTATCGGTTGAGAACGCGTAATAAATGCCGTCTGCGCAGAGAATCGAAGGATCCTGCGTGCAGCCCTCCTGCCAATTGCTATAATCCTGCGTGCGCATTTTCAGCGAATTAAAAAACGGATTTTTTGGATATTTCAGAGCCATAGATTCTCCTTTTTTTATTTTACTCTCTTTTTATCAGAAATTCATTTGCATGAAGAGCGTTCTCTGTTCGCCGTCCTGATATCCGATTGCGGAAATCGCAAGACCGCCCTTGCCGGTATAACCCTTCTTCGCCGTAGAATCCGCCTGCATACAATAGCTGGGCATAACCACGCCGTAGTATTCGAAGCCGTCGAGGACGATGTAAACGTAATTGTCTCCGTACAGCTTCCAGGAGCCGCTTCCCGCGCCGCCGATCGTTCCGTCCTCGTTCAACGTATATTTCGAGGCGTAATTGAGGTCGGAAAGTCGGCTGGAGGAGGTCGTCGCGCCAAGGTAGTTTCCGTTCGAATATTTCGCGATTTCGTCCGCCGTGACCTTTCTCAAGGATTCGCCGTTATAACGGTTGGGACTCATGATGAGATCGCCGTTGGAATTGAAGGCGACGAGGCCCGTGTAGAGGAACTGCGTGCCGAACGAGCCCTCCCCTCCGGCTACCTTATTGTGGTAAGCGATAAAGTTCTCGCCCGAAGAGGTGGTGATGAGATCGTTGTGCCCGGGAACGAAGTGGTTGAGCGGATAGATGTTCGTATAGGAGCCGCCCTTTTCCACCCAGGTAAAGCTTCCGGAAATCATGTTGCCGGCGTTTCCTCCGAAGGAGGAGGTGTAGCTGCCCGTAGCCGTCGACGACTTAAACACGCGCATATTGTAGTTCGCGGACAAGCTGTTCGCGGAGCCCATCAGATAATAATTGCTCTCGTAGACGATTTTGGACTCGTCGTATTCCTCCGTGGCGATATCGCCCGTGTAAACGGGAACGGTATAATAGCTGATTACGGAGCCCTCGATGCTCGTGTTGGAGAGAATCTTCGTTCCGAAGTAATCGCTTGCGTCGTAATCGCTGTCGTCGTCGACATAGAAGTTAGAGCCGGAGATCATCTCGTCGACCGTGAAGCTCTTGCCGTCCTTTCTCAGTCCGGTCTCGGGGTTGAGCTCGATGACGCGGAAATCGGAGAAGGAGCCGTACGACATATACATATTTCCGTCAAGGTCGTAAAAAATGGACGGATCGATGGCGTTGGACTGCTTGGAATCGTTCCTCGTGTTGGGAGAATATACGATCATATCGGTATATTTGAAGGGCCCTACGGGGGATTCGGAGTAGCACTGGAAGATGATCGACCTTCTCGAACCGAAGGCGTCCGTCCAGCTGCCGTACAGCCAATACCCGCCGTTTGCCGCAGGGACGACCTCTGCCGCCCACAGCGTCCAGACGTTCGCCCAATTGGAATCGGACGAGAGCACGTCGTAAACGTCCTGCAATTCCGACGTTCCCGCAAGGCATTTTTCCTTTACCTTCGCCGCGCTGTTGCCGAAATCGGGAATCGCCGTGCCGAGATGAACCCATTCGACCATATCGACGGAGCCTCTTACGGGTACGCCGTATCCGCCCTCGTTATCGGTGGAATAGGAGAAATAATAATAGGTTGTATTCCCTACCGTATAGCCCTCTTTGACCTCGATAATCGTCGGGTCGTGGGAATAGGCGGCTCCGTTGGAACCGCTGTCGTAGGTAAAGCTCGCGAAGCCCGTCTCCGGATACGCCGTCTTTACGGAAAGGGGAACGCTGTCTACCACGCCTTTTTTATCCGAAAAATCGACGGTGGAAACGCCGACGACGCCGTTGGAATCCACGCGGTAGGTGGCTGTGACGACCTCTCCCTCCGTCGTCTTGGAAACCTCTTCAATGGAAGCGAGACTCTCGTCGGCAACGGAAGCGGTGAGGTCGTAGCTCGCGTCGTACTCCACGGTAAACGTGGAGGAAGAGAGGGAAGCGTCCGTATAAGAGCTTGCCGTAAAGCAGATGGGCGCGGTCGTCTTCAACGTTACGACGGATTCGGAATCCGTTCCCGTCGGTTTCTCCTTTTCGCAGGAGGCGAGCAGAGCGATTCCGGAAAGAGCCATGACTGCGCTCAGCGCAATGCTTGTGATTTTCTTTGTTTTCATTTTTTTCATTCACCTTATCCTTTTACGAATCAATCAAATACTTTCTTCGACTTCTCGAAGAAATCTGTTCCTTATTATGATTATTGCTTTTTTTAACGCTCGCGATAAGTCCGTTCGAAAAAAATTTTTTTTCAGACGGAATCGTTCGTCAAACCCTTCCTTATCCTACAGAATCGTATTTCCTCAAAAAATAGCGGAACGCTATTTTGTCATATCGTTCCGCTAATTGTTTAAGGATTCTGTCGAAACGCAAACCGTTATTCTTTGGAACCGGTAAGCATTAAGGAACCGATGATCTGCTTCTGGAAAGCTCCGAACAGGATCAGGACGGGGATAATGGATACGACGGATCCGGCGAACAGCGTGCCGTAACGGTCTTTCGTCAGGGCGACGGTATCGGAAATCTGCGAGAGCAGAACGGGCAGGTTCCACCAGCTCGCCTGACCTGCGAGCATGACCCAGCAGCCCATGTAGTTGTTCCAGCAGCCCATGAAGGAGAGGAGCGCCTGCGCCATGACGGCGGGAATCGCCAAAGGAACGATAAAGCCCCAGAAAATTCTCCAATAGCCCGCGCCGTCGATCTTTGCCGCCTCGATGATAGAGGTGGGCAATCCGTATAGGAACTGCCTGACAAAGAACGCCGTCATAATCGAGCCGAACATACCGGGGATGACCATAACCATCCAGCCGGTGCCCTTTGCAATCCATCCGAAGGCGGTGTACATACAGAACTGAATCGTCATGATGGAAGGACCGGGAATCATGATTGCGGCGAGGAGAACCATAAATACGACGTCTCTGCCGACCCACTCGATCTTAGAGAACGCGAACGCGGCGGACGTGGAAGTCAGAACGCCCACGACGACGGGAACGATGGAATAGATCAGCGTGTTGCCGATAATTCTCCAAATGCTGACGCCTGCCGCCGTATAGACGATACCGGTGGAATCCATATCGAAGATTCTCGCATAAAGAGCGAAGGGATTCTCGAACACGGCGACCGTGGTATTCTCCGCCGTCGGCCACCATGTGAGCGTGCTTTGAATCTCGAGCGTGTTCGCCGTAAAGGACGCGGCGATCATCCACCAGAAGGGGTACAGCATGAGGAAGGATCCGAACAGCAATACGACGTAGGTGACGATGTCCGCGATGAGTTTTTGTTGTTTTTTGCTTCTACCCTTTGCTTTAACAGGAGCTACGGAAGCAGCGGTAACATTATTTTCAGCCATTTTTTATTCCTCCTTAATCCTGTTTTTGCAGCTTAAACTGGATGAGCGTCAGGATGAGAATGATAACGAACAATACCATACCCAACGCGCAGCCGTAAGCGTAATAGTTGACGCCGGCGCCGCCCATACCGTAATACCAAATCATAGCGACGTACCCGTCGATAAATTCGTTGACGCCGGTAGAGGTAAACAGTAGCTTCGGCTCGGTGTAAATTTGCATGCCGCCGATGACGGAGGTGACGATCGTATAGAAGATCGTAGGGGAAAGATCGGGCATCGTAACCTTCCAGAAAATCTGCCAGCCGTTCGCGCCGTCGATGGAAGCGGCTTCCTTCGTCGCCGCGTTCACGCCGGACAAGCCCGCGCAGAAGAGGATGATCGTGCCGCCCAAGCCCTTCCATACGGACATGATAATGACCGTGCACTTCATCAGAAGTCCGCCTCTCCAGAAGGCGTCGCCCCCCGACGTCCATGCATATGTATAACCGTCCAACCATTTAATGGGGTCTTCCGTTCTGCCGAACAGGGTGTTGATGACGCCCGTCGGTCGAAACAGATTCAGGAAGGTAAAGGTGATGGCAACCGTGCTGGATACGCAAGGAATATAATAGATAATACGGAAGATGTTTCCTCCCTTGATGTCTCTCGACATAAGGACGGCGAGAACCATGGAAAGAATCATGCCGATGGGAATGCCGATCATATAGAACACCGTATTGAAGAGCGTTCTCCAAAGCGTCTGGAAATTTCCTTCGGCGACGATGCTCGTCGTTCCGAGCGTGAACATCTTTATGTACCAGTAGAACGGATTGGCGGCTCCGGTGGAGTCGGTAAACGGCTTCATTTTTCCGAGATACTCAAAGAGCGCTCCCGAATAGCTGTTGTAGCCGGTAAACGACAAAATAATGGCAAGGACAAAGGCGACAAAGACGAATACGAGCGTTCCGATGATCAGAGGAGCGCAAAACGCCCAGCCCCAAATGTTATCCTGCAATTTTTGTTGATTAATCGGCTTTTTTTGTTTTTTCGTAGCGACGACTTCTCCTTCCGTTACCGATTCGACGGAAACGTCGGACGCGGTTTCGGCGGCAGTCGCCTGCGTTTCGGAAAATAAATTTTCCATCATTTTCTCCTTTCGGGTCAACCGATAAATGTGCTGTTTTCCCTCCGCCCTTCCCTTTAAAGGGAAAAACGGAATGAAAACAGAATTTCATTTTTGCGGGAAACGCTCTCGCTCCCCGCAAAAATGTTTTTTATGACTGTGTTATGCGCCGAGGATAGCCTTTTCGTTCAGGAGCGACTGATCCAGAGAGGTCTGCGTATCCTTCACGTAATACGTGCAGTATGCGTAAGGCGTGCAGAGCGTGGAATCGTTCACAAACGTGCTGCTGATATTGGGATTCGTATTCGTCTTCTTGCTTGCGTAAGCGATTAAGCATCCTGCCTTATGGGCGGAGAACACGTCGATCCAAGCCGAGTCGAAGGTGTACATACAGGAATCCTTGACGCTGTTCACGCCGGAAACCATTCTGAGGGAGAGGTTTCTGGATACCTTATCGAGCGTAACCATATTCAAAGCCTTGTAAGCCTTCAAATAGTTGCTGATCTTCTTCAACGTCTTGTTCCCCTCGGACTCGTTATACTTCAACGTCGGATAGTTTTCCTGCATGAACTGAGCGAGCGTGGTGTTCTTGTCGGTGTTGTTGGAGAGTTTCGTCGCAACGTCAAAGTAGGTCTGGTACAGGTCGGCGCCGACGTCCGGCGTGATCATGTCCGCAAACGAACCCGTGCAGTTGAGGTAATCGATACACATATCCTCATAGTTGGGAAGCTGCGAGCCGGAGAGCGTCAATTCGACCTGACTGTCTCTGTCGCAGGTGAGCGTGCAAACCAAATCGACGCACGCCTCCACGAACCAATCGTCCGCCTTCTCCAGATTTCCGTTGACGCCGTAGCCTACGGAGTCCATACGGGCTTTCCACTGATCCTGTCTGTCGAGCTGATTTTCGATAATCTCGGCGGTCGTGTAGGAAGCCTTCGTGGGCTTCGTGACGGAAGCGTCCTTTCCGTCGCTGTCCTGCGTTCCCTTATAGGTATATTGCTGAGGGTTGTATTTCGCGTCTCTCACTACGGAATAGATCGCGTAATCCTCGGATACGGGCTCGGGCATGACCGCATAGCTCAAAACGTCGGGAGAGCAATCGTCGAAGCCGGCGGCGTCCCACGTGCCTACGCCGTAGAAGACGACGTTCCCTTCCTTGAAGGAAGCGTAGCCGCCCGCCAGCAGATCGTCGCCCGCATAGTAGGAGTTGCCGTTCCAATCGGAGCCGTAGGAGGCGAACGCCGCGTACGTCTCGATGAATTCTTCGTTATCGATACCGTAATTGATGGTCGTGCCGTTGCTGTCTACGTACGAGCCCGCTTCCACGGAGGAATACGCTTCGACGCTCGTTCCGTCGGCTTTGGTCGAGGCCTGAGCGTTGATGTAGTCGGAATCGTTTCCTGCGAGCCAGGGCAGGAGATAGAGAACGCCCTCGTACTGGTCGTTCGCGTAAACTCTGGCGTGATCGGGCAGGTACTTATTATAGTAATAGCAGACCGCCCAGGAAATCGCGCCGTATTCCGCGTAGGTATACGTGATGTAACCGTAAGAGGAATCGTAAATGGAGCCTTCCTCCTCGGTCTTTTCGAAGGTTTCGCCGGGATAGCCGGGAAGGGTCACGACGTAGCCGCCGTTCGCCTTGGAAGCGAGCGCCACGGGATCGCCCGCCGATACCGCTTCCGAATAGCTGTTATACAGATAGAAGTTATACGGATAATATCTGGTAGGTTCGCCGATGTTGATAATTCCCTTGGAAGCGGCGCCCGTGGAAGCGTTCGTGATAATGGAGCCGCCGTCGACGCTCTTCAAATCGTCCGCGACGGGCGCGGTGTTCTGATAAGCCGTCTTCAAGGCGTCCGTAAAGAAGTTCGCGTTGTAGCCGAGACCAAAGGAGGAATAATCCTTCGGTACGCCGTACAGACCCGCTACGTTTCCGTTCTCGTTGATAAATTTTCCCTGCGCTTCGTCATAGGTAACGCTGAGGCCGACCGTCTGACCGTCGTAAGCGTAGAAGCCGACCGCGTCGCTGAACATCTCATTGATGTCGTACTTGTCGGTATCGATGAAATCCGTCATGTCGAGGACGTATCCCTGCTTGGAATAAGCCTTGACGTATTTCGGGGATACGTAGAAGATATCGGGCGCGGAATTCGCCGAGATCATCGAGGTGAGCGAGCTGAAATACTTGTCCGTATCCGACTGGAACGTAGCGTTGGTTTGGATTGTGAATCCTTCTTCCTTCTCGCCGCTTTCGATGAGCTGCTGGGCGTAGCTCTCCGCCCATGCGTCGATCATATCCTGGTTTGTTTCCTGATCGTCGTCGCCGGCAAAGATAAACACGTCGATAACTTCGTCGAGTTTGGTACAGCTTGCGAAGGAAGCAGTCGCCGTGCCCACCATCAGGGCGGACAGCGCGACGAGAGAAATTCTCTTGATTGCCTTTTTCATTACTTTACCTCTTATAATAATTTAGTATCATAAATTTGCCCTGCAAACGCTTTTCTTTTTTCTTCTTCTTTCGGGTTTCTTTCATAAAATTTAATCCTTATTTCTTGGGGGGAAGGGAAAAAATTTTTCTTCTTCGCTCGTCCGATTCCGGAAAAACAGAAAAACGCTTCAAAGCGGGAACGGCGGCAGAGCGAAAACAACCTTTCGAAGAAATAAAAAACGTTCGGGCGACCGTTTCTCCTTATCCTCGCAAATTCTTTCGAATTCAAGGGGACGAAGAAAAAATCGTACGAACGTACCATTGTTTCCGAAATGACGTCTATCCCCCTGTCATCCATTCATTTACTATCACAATCATATCACAAGTTTTTCTCTTTGTCAATGGTGTTTTGAATATTTTTTTGTGAAATTTTTCTTTTTTTTCGGATTTTTTTCGGACATTTTAAACAAAACGGTAAAATTATTCACAGATCGGGGTTTTTCCCTCTGCCGCTTCG